>JALRCA010000216.1 GCA_023257515.1 Aeromicrobium sp. | reverse complement strand
CGGGCACCAGGAAGTCGCGCGCGCCCTCGGGAGTCGAGCGCGTCAGCGTCGGGGTCTCGACCTCGACGAACGCGTGACGACCCAGGACCTCACGCGCGACGGCGTTGACCTGGCTGCGCAGCCGGATGGCATGAGACGGTCCGGCGCGGCGCAGGTCGAGGTAGCGGTAGCGCAGCCGCGTCTCCTCACCGACGGTGCCGGCGCTCGAGGCGGCGGCGTCGTCGATCGGGAACGGCAGCGGGGCGGAGGTGCTGAGGATCTCGACGTCGTCGGCGATGACCTCGATCGCCCCGGTCGGGATGGCCGGGTTCTCGTTGCCCTCGGGTCGCTCGCTGACGGTGCCGACGATCCTGAGGCAGTACTCGGCGCGCAGCTGGTGCGCGATCTCCTCGCGCACGACGACCTGCACGACACCGCTGGCCTCGCGCAGGTCGATGAACGCGACACCGCCGTGGTCTCGACGACGACCGACCCATCCGGCGAGCGTGACCTGGTCGCCGATGTTCTCGGCGGTCAGGGTTCCGGCGTCATGGGTGCGGATCACAGGTCAGTCCTCACGAGTTCTGGTGGTCGGTGGTGCGGATGCGGGGGCGAAGGTCCTCGAGCGGCGGCTGCCAGATGGCGACGTCGACCTCGATCTGCTCACCCGTCCGGATGTCCCTCACCCTAGTCGCGCGCTCCCCCGCGGCGTCGCCCGGGAACAGCACGAACGGGATGCCCCGGCGCTCGGCGTAGCGGATCTGCTTGCCGAACTTCTGGGCCGACGCGGCGACCTCGGTGGGCACGCCGCGCGAGCGCAGCGTCTGGGCGAGCGCGTCGCTCTCGGCGCGCGAGTCCTCGTCGACCAGGGCGACCAGGACGGCGGACGGCACGGCGCGGTCGGCCACCAGCCCGTCGGCCACGAGCGGCACGAGCAGGCGCGAGACGCCGAGCGAGATGCCGACACCGGGGTAGGTGCGCTTGCCGTCGGACGCGAGCTGGTCGTAGCGGCCACCCGAGCAGATGGAGCCCAGGTGCTCATAGCCCGCCATCGTGGTCTCGAAGACGGTCCCCGTGTAGTAGTCGAGACCCCGGGCGATGCGCAGGTCGGCCGTGACGGTGACGTCGCCGCCCGCGCTGATCGGGGCGCACGCCTCGACGACGGCCGCGAGCTCCGAGAGTCCCTCGTCGAGCAGCGGGTGCTCGACGCCCAAAGCGCGGACGCGGTCGACGAACGACGTGTCGGTGCTGCTGATCTCGGCCAGCGCCAGGCAGGCGCGCGCGGAGTCGTCGCCGACGCCCTGCTCGGCGAGCAGCTCCAGGATCCGCTCCCCCGGCAGCTTGTCGAGCTTGTCGACGACCTGCATGACGGCGGTCGGGTCGGAGAGGCCGAGCCCGAGGTAGAACCCCTCCAGCACCTTGCGATTGCTGACCTGGAGCGTGAGGGCGGGCACGGGCAGCCGCGAGAGCGCCTCCGCCATGACCCGGGCGACCTCGACGTCGGCGTGGAACGGCAGCGTGCCGTCGCCGACGATGTCGATGTCGGCCTGCGTGAACTCGCGGAACCGCCCCTGCTGCGGACGCTCGCCGCGCCACACCTTCTGAACCTGGTAGCGACGGAACGGGAACTCGAGGTGTCCTGCGTTCTCGAGGACGTAGCGGGCGAACGGCACGGTCAGGTCGAAGTGCAGACCGAGACCGGCGTCCGCGTCGCCCTGCTCGTGCAGGCGCTTGAGGACGTAGACCTCCTTGTCGATCTCGCCCTTGCGCAGCAGCGTGTCCATCGGCTCGACGGCTCGGGTCTCGATGTTGGCGAACCCGTGCAGCTCGAACGTGCGCCGCAGCTCGTCGAGCACGGCGAGCTCCAGGTTGCGCTCGTCCGGCAGGAACTCGGGGAATCCGCTCAGCTTCGCCACGTCAGGCTCCCGTCAGCTCGACGAGGAACGGGTTCGTGACCCGCTCACGGCCGATCGAGGTCTGGTCGCCGTGGCCCGGCAGCACCACGACGTCGTCGGGCAGCGGCAGGACGCGCTCGCGCAGGCTCGTGATCATCTCGTCGTGCGAGCCACCGGTCAGGTCGGTGCGGCCGATGGACCCGGCGAACAGGAAGTCGCCGGAGAACATGATCTGCGAGACCGGCTCGGGCCCGTCGTAGTCCACCCGGTAGACGACGGTGCCGGGCGTGTGGCCGGGCACGTGGTCGACGGTGAGGCTCAGGCCGCCGACCTCGACGACCGCGCCGTCGACGGCGTCGCGCACGTCGGCGGGCTCGGTGAACTCCGGCATGTCCTGCAGGCCGAACTGGGCGCGCAGCATCTCGGCGGACGGCCCGGAGATCGCCGCGAGCGGATCGGTCAGCAGGTGCCGGTCGGCGGGGTGGATCCAGACGGGTGCGTCGAACTCGGCGGCCACGTCCTGGGCGTTCCACATGTGGTCGAAGTGGCCGTGGGTGACGAGGACGGCACCCACGGTGAGGCGGTGCTCGGCGACGACGGCACGGACGCCCTCGATCGCCTCCATGCCGGGGTCGACAACGGCGCAGGCACCGCCCGGCGCCTGCGCCGCGAGGTAGCAGTTCGCCTGCAACGGACCGGCGGGGAAGGACGTGAGAAGCACGTCGGACAGGGTACGCGAGTGCGGCAGGCGACGAGCCCGGCGCGTCCTCCTAGACTGTGCCCATGACCACTGCCGCCGAGCACCCGTGGGGTCGGGTCGACGCCGAGGGCAACGTCCACCTGCGCACCGCCGAGGGCGAGCGTCTCATCGGCCAGTGGGCCGTGGGTGACGACCCCGCGGAGGCGTTCCGGTTCTACGAGCGCCGCTACGCCGATCTCGAGACCGAGGTCGGTCTGCTCGAGAAGCGACTCGAGACCGGGACCCTCTCGCCCGACGACGCCGTCAAGGCGCTCGCCAAGGCCCGTGCCAACGTGACCGACGCTGCCGCGCTGGGTGATCTCGACGCGCTGGCCACGCGTCTCGACGCGCTCGAGCCCGCGATCGCGAAGCACCGCGAGGAACGCAAGGCCCAGCGCGAGGCGGCCCAGGCCGAGGCGCGCACGGCCAAGACGCGGATCGCCGAGGAGGCCGAGACGATCTCGACCGGCAACGACTGGCGTGCCGGCGCCGACCGTCTGCGGGCGCTGCTCGATGAGTGGAAGGCGCTCCCCCGTCTGGCCAAGTCGGTCGACGACGAGCTCTGGCACCGCTTCAGCTCCGCGCGGACCGCCTACACGCGGCGGCGCAAGCAGCACTTCGCCGAGCTCAACACGCAGCGCGACGGCGCTCGCAAGGTCAAGGAGCGGCTCATCGCCGAGGCCGAGGCGCTGCAGACGTCGACCGACTGGGGCCCGACGTCCGGCAAGTACCGCGACCTGATGTCGCAGTGGAAGGCCGCCGGTGCGGCGCCGCGCAACGTCGAGGACAAGCTCTGGAAGCGCTTCCGCGCCGCGCAGGACGTCTTCTTCGCCGCGCGCGAGGCCGCCAATGCCGAGCTCGACCGCGAGTTCGCGGCCAACGCCGAGGTCAAGGAGGCGATCCTGGTCGAGGCCGAGGCGCTGCTCCCGATCAAGGACCTCGAGGCCGCCCGCAAGGCGATGCACGACATCGCCGATCGCTGGGAGGCCGCGGGCAAGGTGCCGCGCGCCCGCATCAAGGAGCTCGAGGGCCGCCTGCGTACCGTCGAGCAGGCCGTCCGCAACGCCGGCGAGCAGGAGTGGCAGCGCACCGACCCCGAGAAGTCCGCCCGTGCCGACGACATGATCGGCAAGCTCCAGCGCGCGATCGACGAGACCCGCGAGTCGCTCGCCAAGGCCGAGGCCGCCGGCGACGCCCGCAAGGTCAAGGACCTGACCGCCAAGCTCGAGTCCAACGAGTCGTTCCTCGCCATGGCCCAGAAGGCGTCGCAGGACTTCCGCTGAGCCCCGCCCGCGCCGCCCCCGGCGCTGATTCCCAGGCTCGCCAGGGAACCAGCGCACCGACCATGGTTTCCCTCACGAACCGGGGGTTACGACCCGGGCCAGGCGACGAGGAACCGGGCTTCGCACCACCACGCCCAGCCGCGGGGTCCGCCGACCGTCAGCGCCGGTGCGCAGGTCGACGGCCCGCGCCCACAGCGTCGCCTGGCCCGCGTGCACGTCACCGGCCTGCACGCCGGGCTGCTACTGCGTGACGCGGTAGACGTCGAACACGCCCTCGATCCCCCGCACGGCGGCGAGCACGTGCCCCAGGTGCTTGGGGTCGGCCATCTCGAAGGTGAACTTCGACTTGGCCACGCGGTCGCGTCCGGTCGAGAGCGCCGCCGAGAGGATGTTGACGTGCTGGTCGGAGATGATCCGCGTGACGTCGCTCAGCAGCCGCGGTCGATCGAGCGCCTCGACCTGGATCGCCACGAGGAACGTGCTCTGCGACGTGGCCGCCCAGTGCACCGCCACGAGACGTTCGGGCTGCGTGCGCAAGGACGCCAGGTTGACGCAGTCGGCCCGGTGGACGGACACGCCGGAGCCGCGGGTCACGAAGCCCTCGATCCGGTCGCCGGGCACCGGCGTGCAGCACCGGGCCAGCTTGACCATGAGCTCGCCCGTGACCCCCTCCACGACGACCCCGGCCTCGCCGTGGTCGTGACGCTGACGCCGACGCGAGCCCGGGATCGACGTGCCCTCGGCCAGGTCCTCCTCGGCGCCCTCGCGTCCGCCGGCCAGCGCGATGACTCGCTCGACGACGTTCTGCGCACCGACGTGGTTCTCGCCCACGGCGGCGTACAGGGACGAGACGTCCGGCAGGTTCAGGTCCTTGGCGACCGTGTCGAGCGTGTCGTGCTTGAAGATGCGATGGAGCGGCAGGTTCTCCTTGCGCATCTGGCGCGCGATGAGGTCACGACCGGTCTCGATCGCCTCCTCGCGCCGCTCCTTGGTGAACCACTGCCGGATCTTGTTGCGTGCTCGCGGGCTCTTGACGAAGTCCAGCCAGTCGCGGCTCGGTCCGGCGTCGGGGGCCTTGGAGGTGAACACCTCGACGACGTCGCCGGTCTTGAGTGCCGACTCCAGCGACACGAGACGCCCGTTCACGCGCGCCCCGATGCATGCGTGGCCGACCTCGGTGTGCACGGCGTACGCGAAGTCGACGGGTGTCGCGTCGGCCGGCAGCTGGATGACGTCGCCACGGGGCGTGTAGGCGTACACGCTCGCGCTGTTCATCTCGAAGCGCAGCGAGTCGAGGAAGTCGAACGAGTCCTCGGTCTCGGACTGCCAGTTCATGAGCTCACGGAGCCAGACCATCTCGTCGCTCGTGGGCGGCGCCGGCTTGCCCTTCTTGCCCGTGGGCGCCCCGGTCCGCGCGAGGGCGTCCTCCTTGTACTTCCAGTGCGCCGCGACGCCGTACTCCGCGCGCCGGTGCATGGCGCGGGTGCGGATCTGCAATTCGACCGGCTTGCCCTGCGGACCGATCACGGTCGTGTGCAGCGACTGGTACATGTTGAACTTCGGGACGCTGATGTAGTCCTTGAACCGGCCGGGGATGGGGTTCCAGCGTGCGTGCAGGACACCGAGCACGCCGTAGCAGTCGGCCACCGAGTCGACGAGGATCCGCACGCCGACGAGGTCGAAGATGTCGGCGAACTCCCGGCCGCGCACGAGCATCTTCTGGTAGATCGAGTAGTAGTGCTTCGGACGGCCCGTCACGGTGGTCTTGATGCGCGCGGAACGCAGGTCCGACTCCACGTCGCCGATGACGCGCTCCAGGAACTGCTCGCGCGACGGAGCGCGGTCGGCCACGAGACGTACGATCTCGTCGTAGACCTTGGGGTGCAGGGTCGCGAACGCGAGGTCCTCGAGCTCCCACTTGATCGTGTTCATGCCGAGTCGATGCGCGAGCGGCGCAAAGATCTCGATCGTCTCGCGCGCGATGCGCTCCTGCTTGTCCTGACGCAGGTAGCGCAGGGTGCGCATGTTGTGGAGCCGGTCGGCGAGCTTGATGACGAGCACGCGGATGTCGCGGCTCATCGCCACGACCATCTTGCGGATCGTCTCGGACTGCGCCGAGTCGCCGTACTTGACCTTGTCGAGCTTGGTGACGCCGTCGACCAGGTGGACGACCTCGTCGCCGAAGTCCTCCTTGAGCTGGTCGAGCGTGTAGGGCGTGTCCTCGACCGTGTCGTGCAGCAACGCCGCGCACAGCGTCGGGGCGGTCATGCCGAGCTCGGCGAGGATGGTGGCCACCGCGAGCGGGTGGGTGATGTACGGGTCGCCGCTCTTGCGCTTCTGCTCCGCATGCATCCGCTCGGCGATCTCGTACGCCCGCTGGATGACCTCGACGTCGCCCTTGGGATGCGTCGAGCGGTAGACGTTGAGCAGCGGCTCGAGGACCGGGTTGCCCGTGCCGCCGCGAGAACCCATCCGGGCCAGGCGCGAGCGCACGCGGGCTCCAGCGGGGGCCGTGCCGACGGAGCGTCCGTCGGTCTCCGACGCCTGCGGCGGTGTCTCGATGCGATCAGCCACGCGCGCCTCCTGTCGTACGGACCAGTCTAGTCGGACGGGGAAGCACGCACGCGCGGGCTCAGATCAGCTGCTCCACGAGGCTCGCTGCGACGGTGAGCACGAGCGCCGCGACGACGACGATCGCGACGATGCGGACCTGGCGGGTGTTCATGGGGACCTCAGAACGCGTGGATCGACAGCAGGGGGACGTCCCCCAGGGCGGCCCGGCCCCCGAGGACCGGTAGCTCGATCATGACAGCGTGGGCCACGACCTGGCCCCCGCAGGTCTCGACCAGCTCGCGCGCGGCGTTGAGCGTGCCCCCCGTGGCGAGCACGTCGTCGACCAGGACGACCCTCGCCCCGCGGGCGAGCGCGTCGGCGTGCATCTCGACCGTCGCCTGCCCGTACTCCAGCGAGTACGTGGTGCTGACGACCTCGGCGGGCAGCTTGCCGGCCTTGCGGACCGGCACGAAGCCGACACCGAGCTCGAGCGCGAGCGGCGTGCCGAGGATGAAGCCGCGGGCCTCGACCCCCACGACGGCGTCGACGGGACCGAGGGATCGCACCTGCTCGCCCATCGCCTCGAGCACGCCTCGGAGCGCGTCGGGCTGCCCGAGCAGAGGCGTGATGTCGCGGAACGTCACCCCGGGCTCGGGCCAGTCGGGGACGGGCCGGACCCACTGCTCGACGAGAGCGGCGGCGGCCTCGCGTGACGTGCTCAGCCGAGCTCCACGTCGCACTCGTCCTTGGCGTTCTTCTTGATCGCCGTGGACGCGCTGTCGAGCTGGGACGTGTTGATCTTCGAGATCTCCTCGAGCAGCGTCTTGAGCTTGGCCGCCGAGCTGTCCTTCGGGACCTGGCCCTGCTGGAACTCCGCGAGGTCGGAGAGCTTGAGGCCCGCCTTGTCGAGCGCGTCCTCGAGCTTGGTGATCGAGTCGTCGAGGGTCTTCCAGTCGTCGCTGACCTCGTCGGGCGCGATCTTCGCGAGGTCGTGCATGACGTCGAAACCGCGCTCCGACCGCTCGTCGATCGCACTCGGCGAGCCCGACAGGGAGCCGAACTCCGACTTGGCGTCCTTGATCTTGGAGCAGTACTCGTCGTTGCCGCCGCCGCAGCCGGCCAGCACGGCCGAGCTCAGCGCGACGGCGACGAGCGTCTGGACGCTCTTCCTCATCGCTTCTCCCTTCGGTTCGCGGCGCCCTTGGTCCGCGACGAACGGCTGGACTTGGTGGGCTGCTGCCGTCCGGCCGAGCCGGACACCTTGACCGGGCGCTCCGTCGCGGCGGCCTTCGGCTCGTCGTCACCCCGGGCCTCGCCCTTGGCCCGCCGGGCCAGGACGCGCTTGGTGTGGGCCGCGACCTCGCGGTCGCGCTCGCGCAGCTGGCTGGCCAGCGGCGTCGCGATGCAGATCGAGGAGTAGGTGCCCGCCGCCATGCCGACGAACAACGCGAGTGCCAGGTCCTTGAGCGGACCGGTGCCCAGAACGCCCGCACCGACCACCAGCAGCGCCACGACGGGCAGGAGCGCGGTGATCGAGGTGTTGATCGAGCGCACCAGCGTCTGGTTGACCGCCAGGTTGGCCTGCTCGGCATAGGTGCGGGTGGTCGAGCGCAGGACGCCCTTGGTGTTCTCGCGGACCTTGTCGAACACGACGACCGTGTCGTAGAGGGAGTAGCCGAGGATCGTCAGCAGGCCGGTGACCGTGGCCGGTGTCACCTCGAACCCCGACCAGGCGTAGACGCCGGCGGTGATCACCAGGTCGTGCGCCAGGGCGATGATCGCGGCCGCGGACATGCGCCACTCGCGGAAGTATGCCCAGATGAACAGCACCACGATCACGACGAACACGAGCAGGCCCGTGAGCGCCTTGGTCGCCACCTGCTGGCCCCACGAGGGACCGATCAGGTTCTGGCTGACCTCCTGGGCCCCTGCGTCGGTCAGCGACTTCTCGATCGTCGACGCCTGGTCCTGCGTGAGCGACTTGGTGTGGATGCGGATCGAGTCCGAGCCCGAGGTGTTGACGACGGGGTCGCCGGCCGCGGGGACGTCGGCGTCCTCGACCGCCTGGGTCATGGTGTCGATCGCGGCGTCGTCGGCCGTGGCGACCTTGGCCGTGAACTCGACACCACCGGTGAACTCGATGCCCATGTTGAAGCCGCGCACGACGAAGCCGAGCGCCGCGACGACGATGATGGCCGCCGAGATGGCGTACCAGAGCTTGCGACGTCCGACGAAGTCGAACGACACGCGCCCCTCGTAGAGATGCTGGCCGAACCTGCTGACGCGACCCATCAGGCCTCCCCTCCCCGGGTGCGGCGAGAGCTCGGTGCCCCCGCCGTGCGATCGACCCGGCGCGAGCCGATGCCGAGGTGCTCGGAGTCGAGGCCGGAGAGCTTGTGGCCCTGGCCGAAGAACCTCGTGCGCGCGAGCACGGTGACCAGCGGCTTGGTGAAGCCGAACACCACCAGGATGTCGATGAGCGTCGTGAGGCCGAGGGCGAACGCGAAGCCGCGCACGACGCCGATCGCGAAGATGAACAGGATGAGGGCTGCCAGGAACGACACCGCGTCGGCCGCCAGGATTGTGCTCCGTGCCCGCTTCCAGCCGGCCTCGACGGCCAGGCGCAACGACTTGCCGTCGCGCACCTCGTCGCGTAGTCGCTCGAAGTAGACGATGAACGAGTCCGCCGTGATGCCGATCGCGACGATCAGGCCGGCGATGCCCGGCAGTGTGAGCGTGAAGCCCATGCCCTTGCCGAGCAGCAGCACGAGCGCGTAGGTGATGGCGGCCGCCACGAGGAGCGAACCGATCGCCACCAGGCCGAGACCGCGGTAGTACAGCAGCAGGTAGACGATCACGAGCACCAGGCCCACGGCGCCGGCGAGCAGACCGGCCTCGAGCTGCGTGCCGGCGAGCGACGGACCCTCGACGGAGACGCCGTTGACCTTGAACGTCAGCGGCAGGGCGCCGTACTTGAGCTGGTCGGCGAGCGCCTTCGACGAGGCCGACGTGAAGCTGCCGGAGATCTGGGACTCGCCGTTGCGGATGCGCTGCTGAGAGGTCGGCGCGCTGATGACGTCGCCGTCGAGCACGATCGCGAACTGCTTCTGCTGCGACGTCAGCGCCGTCGTCACCTGGTCGAACGCCTTCGAGCCCTGGTCGCGCATGGAGATCGAGACGACCCACTGGGATCGCTGGGTGTCGAAGACGGGCGCGGCTTTGCTGACCTGGGAGCCCTCGATGACCGAAGGACTCAGGATGTAGACCTCGCCCGACTGCCGGTCGCACGTGACGAGCGGGAGCTTGGCGACGTCGTCGATCTGCGAGCCGGTCCTGGTGCACTGAAAGCCGGAGACCTGCTTCTGCAGCGCCTGCAGACCGGCCTGGTACTCCTTGGGCAGCGTCGAGGGCGACTGCGTCTCGGCCGCGATCATCTGCGCGAGCGTCAGCTTGGACCAGTCGATGCCCTTGATCGTGTCGGCGGCCTTCTTGGCCTCGGCGTCCGAGAGCGGCTGCTGCGCGCTCTGCTGACCACCGGCCCACACGAGGCGGAAGCGCAGCTGGGCGGTCTTGCCGACCTGGTCGACGATGTTGCCGCGGCGCTCGCCCGGGATCTCGATGACGACCTGGTTGCCGCCCTGCGTCGTGACCTCGGCCTCGGAGACGCCGGTCGCGTTGACGCGCTGGTCGATGATGCCGCGGGCCTCGGCGAGCTTGTCGGTCGTGACCTTGCCGTCGGTCGACTCGGCCTGCAGCGTGATGCGGGTGCCGCCCTGCAGATCGAGGCCGAGGCGCGGCTTCCAGGCGGAGTCGTCGCCCTTGTCGCGGTTCAGGTCGATCGCGACGAGCACGCCGTAGAGGGCGACGACCGCCGCGAGGAACAGCAGCAGCGTCCGCCCGGGACGGGCGACCGGCTTGCGCGCCGTCTTCGACTGAGCCATCAGTCCTCCTCGGCCGGCTCGTCGAGCGGCGCCTGCGGCGTGACGACCTTCGCGACGGCCTGCCGCGCGACCTCGATCACGACGTCGGGCGCGATCCGCAGCTGGACGGTTTCGTCGCCGACCGTCACGAGCTCGCCGTGGATGCCACTCGAGAGCATGACGCGCGACCCGGGCTCGAGGCCCTGCTGGATGTCCATGAAGTCCCGCTGCCGCTTGCGCGCGGGACGCAGCACCAGCAGGTAGAAGACGATGAGGATCAGGACGATCGGCAGGATCTGCACGAGCTCGTTCACGGTGGGTTGCTCCGTCGGAGTGGACGCATGCCCACGGTCTGCCGCGGGCCGCCGGTCAGTTTAACCCGGCAACCACACACCGATGGCTCGGTGTCACCTCAGGTCAGCGTGTCGTCCGGATCCGGCTCGTCGAACGTCATCTGGTGACCCGCGGGCGGCTCCATCCCGAGGTGGCGCCACGCCGCCGGGGTGGCCACGCGGCCGCGCGGCGTGCGGGCCAGGAATCCCAGGCGCACCAGGAACGGCTCGGCCAGCTCTTCGACCGTCTCGCGCTCCTCGGAGACCGCGACCGCGAGCGTGCTGATGCCGACGGGGCCACCGCCGAAGCTGCCGCAGAGCGCCGTGAGCACGGCCCGGTCGAGCCGGTCGAGGCCGAGCGGATCGACCTCGTAGAGGGCGAGGGCCTCGTGGGCGGCGTCGTGGTCGACGACTCCCCCGGCCCGGACCTCGGCGAAGTCGCGCACGCGCCGCAGCAGCCGGTTGGCGATGCGGGGCGTGCCACGCGAGCGCGACGCGATCTCGTGCGCGCCGTCGGCCGTGACCTGCAGGTCGAGCAGACCGGCCGAACGCTCGACGATGCGTTGGAGCTCGGGCGTGTCGTAGTAGTCGAGCTGCGCGGTGAAGCCGAAGCGGTCGCGCAGCGGGCTCGGCAGCAGGCCGGCGCGGGTCGTGGCTCCCACGACCGTGAACGGCGGGATCTCGAGCGGGATCGCCGTGGCCCCGGGCCCCTTGCCCACGACGACGTCGACCCGGAAGTCCTCCATCGCCATGTAGAGCAGCTCCTCGGCGGGGCGCGACATGCGGTGGATCTCGTCGATGAAGAGGACGTCGCCCTCGTTGACGCCCGACAGGATGGCCGCGAGGTCGCCGGCGTGCTGGATCGCCGGTCCGCTCGTGATGCGCAGGGGCGCGGACAGCTGGTGGGCGATAATCATGGCGATCGTCGTCTTGCCGAGTCCCGGCGGGCCCGACAGGAGCACGTGGTCGGGCGTGCGACCCCGAGCGACGGCGGCCTCGAGCACGAGGGACAGCTGCTCACGCACCCGCTCCTGGCCCACGAGCTCGGTGAGCGAGCGTGGCCGCAGCGCTGCCTCGAAGGCCCGGTCGTCGACGCTCGCCTCGGTCGCCACGACGTCGTAGGACCCGTCGCTCTCCCACTCCTGCATGTCGTCCATCGTGGCTCAGGCCTTGGAGAGGGTCTGCAGCGCCTGGCGCAGCAGCGTCGGGACCTCGGTGCCCGGCGCGGGCTCGCTGTCGGCGACCCGGGCGACCGCGCGGTCGGCGTCCTTGGCGTTGTACCCGAGTCCGAGCAGCGCCTCGTGGACCTGGTCCTTCCAGGGCGCCGCGCTCGGACCGCCCGCGATGGTCCCGGGGTCCCCGACGCGGTCCTTGAGCTCGACCACGATGCGCTCGGCGCCCTTGCGCCCGATGCCGGGCACGGAGGT
>JALRCA010000122.1 GCA_023257515.1 Aeromicrobium sp. | reverse complement strand
ACCTCCTCCGGGGCCTCGCGCGGGTCCCGCGGCAGGAACGGAGCGAGGTGCGCCTTCGCCGCGACGGGGCCCACGCCCGGGCCGCCGCCGCCGTGCGGGATGCAGAACGTCTTGTGCAGGTTCAGGTGCGACACGTCGCCGCCGAACCGGCCCGGCTGGGCGTGACCCAGCAGCGCGTTCAGGTTCGCGCCGTCGACGTAGACCTGCCCGCCGTGGTCGTGGACGATCGCGCAGAGCTCGGAGATGCCGTGCTCGTAGACACCGTGGGTGGACGGGTAGGTCACCATGATGGCGGCCAGGTCGTCGGCGTGCTGCTCGCACTTGGCCCGCAGGTCGTCCAGGTCGACCTCGCCGACCTCGGTGGCCTTGACCACGACGACGCGCATGCCCGCCATGACGGCCGAGGCTGCGTTCGTGCCGTGGGCGGAGCTCGGGATCAGGCACACGTCGCGACGCCGGTCGCCGCGGCCGTGGTGCCAGGCCCGGATCGCGAGCAGCCCCGCGAGCTCGCCCTGGGACCCGGCGTTCGGCTGCACCGAGACCGCCGCGTAGCCCGTGACCTCGGCGAGCCAGCCCTCGAGCTCCTCGATCAGCTCGATGAATCCCGCCGCGTCCTCGGCCGGCACGAACGGGTGCAGGTCGGCGAACCCGGGCCAGCTGATCGGCTCCATCTCGGCGGTCGCGTTGAGCTTCATGGTGCACGAGCCGAGCGGGATCATGCCGCGGTCGAGCGCGTAGTCGCGGTCGCTGAGCTTCTTGAGGTAGCGCAGCAGCTGGGTCTCGCTGCGGTGCTCGGAGAAGACGGGGTGGGCCAGGACGTCGTCGGTGCGCAGCAGCCCCGACGGCAGGAGCGATGGCACCTCGGCCGGCGGCTCGGCGCCGAAGGCGGCGAGCACGGACGCGACGTGCGCGGCGGTCGTGGCTTCCGACGTCGAGACACCGACGTGGTCCGCGTCGACGAGCCGCAGGTGGATCTCGTCGGCCCGCGCCGCCTTCACGACGTCGGCCGCGCGCCCGGGCACGTGGGCGACCACGGTGTCGAAGAGGTCTCCGGTCAGCACCTCGACCCCCGCGGACCTCAGACCGGCAGCGATCGTGGCGGCGTGCGCGTGCGTGCTCTCGGCGATGCGTCGCAGGCCGTCGGCACCGTGGTAGACGGCGTACATCGAGGCTGTGACGGCCAGCAGCACCTGCGCGGTGCAGATGTTCGACGTCGCCTTCTCCCGTCGGATGTGCTGCTCACGCGTCTGCAGGGCGAGGCGGTAGGCCGGACGACCGGCCGAGTCCACCGAGACGCCCACGAGTCGGCCCGGCAGGTGGCGCTCGAGGCCGGCCCGCACCGACATGAAGCCGGCGTGCGGACCGCCGTAGAACATCGGGACGCCGAAGCGCTGGGTCGAACCGACGACCACGTCGGCACCCAGCGACCCGGGCGAGGCGAGCAGCACGAGCGCCAGCGGGTCGGTCACGACGACGGCGAGTCCTCCGGCCGCCTGGGTGGCCTGGATGGCCGTGCTGGGATCGGTGATCGTGCCGTCGGCCGCCGGGTAGGCGATGATCGAGCCCGCCACGTCGTCGGGCACCTGGTCGACGGCCAGGTCGAGCTCGACGAGCTCGATGCCGAGGGCCTCGGCGCGTGTGCGGACGACCGCGAGCGTCTGGGGCAGGAGTCGAGAGTCGAGCACGACCGGCGAGTGGTCCTTGCCGCGCGTGGCGCGGCGCACGAGCGTCATCGCCTCGGCCGCCGCCGTGCCCTCGTCGAGCAGCGAGGAGTTGGCCGTCGGCAGGCCCGTCAGGTCCGAGACCATGGTCTGGAAGTTCAGCAGGGCCTCGAGGCGTCCCTGGGAGATCTCGGGCTGGTAGGGCGTGTAGGCCGTGTACCAGGACGGGTCCTCGAGCACGTTGCGACGGATGACCGGCGGCGTGTGCGTCGGGTGGTAGCCGAGGCCGATCATCGCCACGCCCGGGGCGTTGCGCTCTGACAGTCGGCGCAGGTGGGCGAGGGTCTCCTGCTCGTCCCGCGCGGCCGGCAGGCCGAGCGCCGACTCGCTCCGGATCCCGGCCGGGACCGCGACGGCCATGAGCTCGTCGAGGGATCCGTAGCCGAGGCGTTCGAGCATCTCGCGCTGGTGCTCGGGGCGCGGACCGATGTGGCGGTCGACGAACGGGCTGGAGGTCTGGGTCACGAGGGCTCCCGAAGGGTCACGTCGAGCAGGACGGCCCTCCCCTTCTGTCACACGACGCCGTGCTCCAGAGGTGCCTCGCGCGCGTGGTCCATGGTGCCTGAGAGGTTCCGGGGAGGAATTGCCCCTTCGGCGCCGCGTGGGCGGTCTCTCCCACGCGCGTTCGTGCAGCGCACCCAATCTATCAACTGGGCACGGCCCGGGTCACTGATCGGGCGATGTGACGTGGCTCGGCGCAGCGGTGGCGCGAGGTCGGCCCAGCGCGAGGAACGCCGCCGCACCGAGCACCGCGGAGAACCAGCCGGTGACGAGTCCCCAGTAGGCACCGGTGCTGAACCCGAACCACCAGGGGAAGCCGAGCGGTCGCGACGCGTAGAGCAGCTCCTGCTGCAGCTTCGTGGCCACGAAGCCGGCCACCGCTCCCGCGAGCACGGTGGCGAACCAGCTGGACATCGCGACGGAGACCGCCCCACGCCCGGGGGCCGCGCCGAACGCGCCGAGCGCGGCCAGCAGACCGGCGGCGACTGCGGCGACCACGAGCGCCGCCAGGAAGACGATCACGAAGTCCCCGACGCGCGCGCCGCCGAAGCTGCGCGGGAAGGGCCAGGCGGCCAGGGTGGGCACCAGCCCCGCCGACCAGCGGACCCCGATGTTCTCCTTGATCGTGAGGTAGCGGACGAAGCTCGTCCCGACGACGCTGACGGCGCCGGCCGCGGCGACCGCGACCCCCACCCCGACGATCCCGGCCGGCCTCACGGTGCCGCTCACGTGGTCCCCCTGGAATGACGTGCCGAGCGCTCGGTCGCGGGTCAGCTGCTGAGCCGTGCCCGCCGCCGCGCGGCGAGCTCGTCGTTCTCGACGGACTCCTCGAGGGTTCGCTCGCTCGGCAGCTCGTGCAGCGAGCCCTCGATCTCCTTCCAGACACCGCCGATGGCGATGCCGAAGACACCCTGCCCACCCTGGAGCAGGTCGATGACCTCGTCGGCGGAGCGACACTCGTAGACGCTCGCGCCATCGCTCATCAGCGTCACCTGGGTCAGGTCGTCGGTGCCGCGCTCGCGGAGGTGGTCCACAGCGGTGCGGATCTGCTGCAGCGAGACACCGGCGTCGAGCAGACGCTTGATGATCTTGAGCAGCAGGATGTCGCGGAAGGAGTAGAGCCGCTGGGAGCCCGATCCCTTGGCGCTTCGAATCGATGGCTCAACCAGCCCGGTACGTGCCCAGTAGTCGAGCTGGCGATACGTGATGCCGGCGGCTCGGCAGGCCACCGGCCCGCGGTAGCCAGAATCGGCATCGAGCTGGGGCAGCGGGTCGCCGAACAGCATGCCCTGAGTACGCTGAGGCCTTGCTATCGCACTGGCTTCATTCATGCTCACGACCTGCTCCT
>JALRCA010000215.1 GCA_023257515.1 Aeromicrobium sp. | reverse complement strand
ACGATGATCCGCACCCGGTCCCGCCCTGGGATCGGCCCGTCCCAGGTCGCGGCGGCGTCGAGCACCGCAGCGACGACCGCCGGCGCGGCGCAGAGGTAGGTGACGCCGTGGTCGCGGATGCGCCGCAGGATCTCGGCCCCGTCGACCTTGCGCAGCACGACGTGGGTGACCCCCATGCCGGTCGCCGCGTACGGCATCCCCCACCCGTTGCAGTGGAACATGGGCAGCGTGTGCAGGTACACGTCACGGTCGGTGACGGTCGCCTGCCACCCGAACGTCGCCGCGTCGACGTGCAGGTAGTCGACCGTGACCTCCGGGTACTCGGCCGACACCGCGTCCACGGTGCGGCTCCAGAGGTGACCCGCGTGGACGAGCACGTTGTTCTTGTGCACGAGCGTCAGCTTGCGGCGCGGGCGGGCCTGGGCGCGCTCGAACGCGTCGCGCACGACCCGCTCGACGCCGAACGCGGTGTTGAGGCTGACCTCGGTCGCGACCTCCTGCGGCGTGCCGACGCGGATCGCGCCGCCGTTGCCGACGTACGGACCCTCGGTGCCCTCGCGCACCACCACGAAGTCGATGTCCCCGCGCTCGAGCACGCTGTCGGCCAGCGGCGTCGGGACACCGGGGAACAGCCTGCTGGGGCGCAGGTTCACGTAGTGGTCGAGCTCGAAACGCAGCCGCAGCAGCAGGCCGCGCTCCAGGACGCCCGACGGGACACCCGGGTCGCCGACGGCACCGAGCAGGATCGCGTCCTGGCCGCGGATCTCGTCGAGGACGGCGTCCGGGAGGGTCTCGCCGGTCGCGTGCCAACGGCGCGCTCCCAGGTCGTACTCCGTCGTCGAGAAGGTCACGTCGTGCTCCGCGGCCACCTGGTGCAGGACGGTGAGCGCCTGCGCGGTGACCTCGGGGCCGATGCCGTCGCCGGGGACGACGGCCAGGTTGAAGGCTCGGGTCATGTCAGCATCCTAGGACGCAGGTCTCATCATGTGAAACGCGCATCTCATTAATCGGACGAGGGGACTAGTTGTCGTCGGGACGTTCGGTCGGCTCGTGCTCGAACGACGGGGCGTCCTCGCGCAGGTGCGCGGGACCCCACTCCATCAGCTGGGGATCCATGGTTCTCTCCTGGTGGTGATCACGGTGCGTGCGGGACGGACGTCCCGCAGGGACGCGCGGGGATCGGCGGCGGACCGGCGTCCGTCGGGGCCACGTCCGGTGGATCGACCGGAGCATCAGGAGAGGTGGATCAGGTCGTGATCATCATCCCTGCGGCGGACGTCGGGCCAACGCCGAAACTCCGCGGCAGGGGGTGGCCCTACGAGGCCCTGCCGCGGCAAGCGATGACTACGAGCTGCTTCCGCACGAGGCCAGCATGCCACGGCACCGGCAGACCGTCCGGGATTCGTCGGCGTGTCTTGTCCTCTGAGACGACGAGGCCGGGCACTCCGCACGCTCCTGCGAGACTGTGCCGGTGAGTGCACCCGACGACGTCCCCGAGATCGTCCGCAGCTCCCTCGCCCTGTCGCTGCAGCGTGGCTTCATCACGTCCACGCGCCACGAGACCGGTCGTCTGCTGGCGGCCCTCGCGGCATCGCGCACCGGGACGCTCGCCGAGCTCGGCACCGGGACCGGCGTGGGATCGGCCTGGCTGTCCAGCGGCGCTCCGAAGGGCGCACACATCGTCAGCGCCGAGCTCGACTCCGCGCTCGCCGAGGACGTGCAGAAGCTGTTCGCCGACGTCGACAACGTCGAGATCGTGGCGGGTGACTGGACGAGCCTGGAGCAGCACGCGCCCTTCTCGCTGCTGTTCGTCGACGTCCGCGAGGTCATGGAGTCGATCGACGTCCTGGCCGATCTGCTCGAGCCGGGCGGCATCGCCGTGCTCGACGACTTCGCTCCCTCGACGTCGTGGCCCCCGATCGTCGACGGAATGGTCGACACCGTGCGCGAGCAGTGGCTCACGGACGAGCGGTTCGTGGCCGTCGAGATGCTGATCGCGCCCGACGCGTCGCTGCTCATCGCGACGCGTCGCTGAGCCTCACGCGGCGCACTCGGCCCTGGCGCGGCGGGAGCGCGGCGCAGGCAGGACAGCGGTGAAGACCTGCACGACCGGCCCGATCGCGACGGCGTAGACGACGGTGCCGACTCCGACCGTGCCGCCCAGCAGGAACCCGATCACCAGCACGCCGACCTCGAGACCGGTCCGCACGGCGCGGATGCTGACGCCCGTCCGCCGCACGATTCCCGTCCACAGGCCGTCGCGCGGCCCGGTGCCGAGCGCAGCGCTGATGTAGAGCGCGCCCGCGAAGCCGTTGCCCACGACGCCGACCAGCAGGAACGCGATGCGCACGGCCCAGGAGTCGGGCGTGGGCAGCATCGCCAGCGTGACGTCGGCGGCGACACCGACGAGCAGCACGTTCAGGACCGTGCCGATGCCCGGCTTCTGGCGCAACGGCACCCAGGCGAGCAGCACGAGGGCTCCGACGGCGATGACCACCTGGCCGAAGGTCAGCGGCACGTGGTGCGTGAGGCCCTCGTGCAGGACGTCCCAGGGGTCGAGGCCGAGGTGTGCCTCGACCATGAACGCCATCGTGGCCCCGTAGAGCCACAGGCCGACGAGCAGGCGCGGGAGTCGGGTCAGCGTGGCCACGTGCCCATCCTCTCCTGCATCGCGTCGACGGCCGGCGGCGGTCGCCAGCCACGGCCGTCGGCGCCGACGAGGCGCGCGAGAGCGGCAGCAGCCGCGAGGACCACGAGGAGGACGAGGACGACGATCATGGGCCCAGCGTGGCGTCGCACTGGCCTCGTGCGGCAGAGCCAATCATCGATCAGTGGACGGGGCCACTCGGCGGTGAATGGCCCTTGGCCACAAGGCCAATCATCGCCAGACTGGGGCGATGGACGCCTCCCCCGCCCAGCTCGCCGCACTCGTCGGCGAGCTGCCGCCCGGCCCCGCCTACCGGACGTTGTCCGACGCCATCCGACTTCTCGTCGTCGACGGTCGGCTCCTCGACGGCACCCGGTTGCCGAGCGAACGGGCGCTCGCGGCGGCCCTCGGCCTGAGCCGGACCACGACGACCCGTGCCTACGACGAGCTGCGGCGTCGCGGGCTGCTCGAGTCGCGCCAGGGCAGTGGGAGCGTCCTGCGCCTGCCCCTCGCGGCGGCGAGCGCGAGCAGCCTGATCGTCGACCCGGACGACCCCGACACCATCTCGATGACCTACTCGGCACCGACCGCCCCCGCCGGGCTGGCACGTGCGTTCGAGCAGGCGGCCGAGTCACTGCCGGGCCTGCTCGCGACCACCGGCTACCTCCCCGACGGCCTCCCGGCGCTGCGCGAGGTCCTCGCCCAGGGCTACACCGACCGCGGACTGCCGACCGATCCCGGTCAGATCATCGTGACGAGCGGCGCCCTCGGCGCGATCTCGCTCATCGGTCGCGCCCTGGGAGCTCCGTCCCGCCGGATGATCGTCGAGGGGTGCACCTACCCGCACGCGGTCGAGTCGCTCGCCGGGTCGGGTCTGCGCGCGATGCCGCTGCCGGTCGGCGACGACCCGTGGGACGTCGACGCCGCGCGCCAGCTCGCGCCCGGTGCCGACCTGGCCTACCTGATCCCCGACTTCCACAACCCCACCGGCGCCGTCATGTCCGAGGACACGCGTGCCGACCTCGCCCGTCACCTACGGCGTCACGACGTGGTCACGGTCGTCGACGAGTCGCTGCGCCGCGTCAACCTCGACGGCGTCGAGCTGCCACGGTCCTACCTGGCGCACGACCCGTCGGCGATCCTCGTCGACTCCTTCTCCAAGGTGCTGTGGGGCGGGCTGCGGGTCGGCTGGATCCGCGCCCCGCACGGTCTCGTCACCCAGCTCGTGCAGGCCCGCATGACGCAGGACCTCGGCTCGGCGGCGTTCGACCAGCTCGTCGTCCACGCGATGATGACCGGGCACTCGCACCTGTTCGCCGAGCACCTCGACCGCATGCGTCGTCAGCGCGACGTGCTCGTGGAACGACTGGGACAGTCGCTGCCGCGGTTCCGGGTCGATCCCCCCGCAGGCGGGCCCAGCCTGTGGCTCGGCTTGCCCGGCCGCACGTCGAGCCGGCTCGTCGCCGCCGCCGCGGAGCAGGGCCTGCTGCTGACCCCTGGCCCACGCTTCTTCATCGGCTCGCCCACCGCGGGTGAGCGCCACCTGCGGCTGCCCATCACGTCGCGGGAGCACGTGCTCACCGAGGCCGTCGCCCGTCTGGCCCGCGCCTGGGAGTCGGTCGACGACGTCCGCGGGCCGGCGGACCCGCGCGCGATCGACCTCATCGCCTAGTTGTATTCGGCCATCACGTTGGTGACAGGCGGCTGATGGGTGGTTGTCCGCCGAGTGCGCTGTGGCGTCGTTCAGTGTTGTAGTGCTCGATCCAGGGTGCAAGGGCTGCTTGTCGGTCGG
>JALRCA010000202.1 GCA_023257515.1 Aeromicrobium sp. | reverse complement strand
CGCGACGACGAAGCCGATCGCGAGCAGCGTCGCGACGCCGAACATCGCCGAGATCTGGCGCTCCGTGCGACGTTCCTGGGCCGCGTCGACGTCCTGGGGACGCCAGTGGTGCTCCGGCAGGCCCGGGTTCTGGATCGGCTCCGTCGTGCCGATCGCGCCGTCGTCGTGGCGTTCCAGGTCAGTCATGAGACCTTCTTCTTCTTCGAGCGGGCGCCGTGGGCGCCGATCCAGACCGCGAAGCCGACCAGCACGCCGATGCCGACGACCCAGGTGAACACGCCGTCGACCACGGGGCCGAGGCCGCCGCCGCCGAGACCGCCGTAGTTCGGCTGCTCCTGGACGCGCTTGATGTAGGCGATGACGTTGCGCTTGTCCTCGGGGGTGATGAGCGCGTCGTTGAAGACCGGCATCTGCTGCGGGCCGGTCTGCATGGCCTCGTAGATGTGCTTGGCGCTGACGCCCTCGAGCGTCGGTGCGTAGCGACCGCTCGGCAGGGCGCCACCGGCGCCGACCGAGTTGTGGCAGGCCGTGCAGTTGGTGCGGAAGAACTCGCCGCCCTCACGCAGGTCCTCGTCGCTCACGCCGGAGACGTCGAGGTACTTCTCCTCGGGGATCGCCGGTCCGGGAGCCAGCGACGCGACGTACGCCGCGAGCTGCTTGGTCTCCTCGGCGTCGTACTCCGGCGTCTTGCGCGGGGCCTGCGGGGCGCTCTGCGCCATCGGCATGCGGCCCGTGCCGACCTGGAAGTCCACCGCGGCCGCGCCCACGCCGATGAGTGACGGACCGTAGTTGCCGCCCTTCTTCGTGGTGATGCCCTCGGCATTCTCGCCGTGGCAGCTCGCGCAGCCGATCAGGAACAGCTGGCGTCCCGCTTCGATGTCTCGCGACGAGGCCTCCTCGGCCGTCGCCGGCTTCGGGGCGAGGACGGCGACGGCGCCGCCCATCACGACGAGACCGATCAGAAGCACCACGAGACCGGCGAGGGGATGCCGGCGTCGGGTCGACAGTTTCCGCACCGAGAACCTCATTCCTGCGTAAGGGAGCCCACAGTGGCTCCAGCGTATCCGGACTGGGCCCGGACCGCGTGACTTAGGTTGGCCTTGCTCCTCGGGTCGAGGAGATGTTTCAGCGGATCAGGTAGATGGTCGCGAAGAGCCCGACCCAGACGATGTCGACGAAGTGCCAGTAGTACGAGACGACGATCGCCGAGATGGCCTGCTCGTGCGTGAACCGACGCGCGACGAAGGTGCGGCCGATCACGAGCAGGAAGGCCAGCAGACCGCCCACGACGTGGATGCCGTGGAAGCCGGTCGCGAGGTAGAAGAGGGAGCCGTAGGCCGAGGACGGGATCGTCACGCCCTCGTGGACGAGCTCGGCGTACTCCAGCGCCTGGCCCCCGATGAAGATCGCACCCATGACGTAGGTGAGCACGAACCACTCGCGCATGCCCCACTTGCCGAGCTGGAGCAGCGTGCCCGTGCGCCCTGCACGACCGCGCTCCGCGGCGAAGACACCGAACTGGCACGTGAAGGAGGAGAGCACGAGGATCGTGGTGTTCGCGGTGGCGAACGGGATGTTGAGGAGCTCGGTCTCCTGCGCCCACAGACCCGGGGCGACGTTGCGGACCGTGAAGTACGCCGCGAAGAGTCCGGCGAAGAACATCAGCTCGCTCGAGAGCCAGACGATCGTGCCGACGGTCACCATCGAGGGTCTTCCCTCGGTGCCATGGAGTCGGGAGGCCGGGATCACGGAAGTAGTCGCCACGCGAACATTATGTACGATGCGAGCGTGAGCGAGCACGAGGCCCTGCGGGTGCTGGTCTACAGCGACGACCGCGACGTGCGACAGGCTGTCATCGCAGGCCTGGGCACCCGCCCGCACCCCGACCTTCCGTCCTTCGAGTACGTCGAGTGCGCGACCGAGCCGGTGGTCGTGCAGCAGCTCGACGGCGACGGGCCGGGTCGACGCCCCGACCTGGTGATCCTCGACGGTGAGGCCGTCCCCGCCGGTGGCCTCGGCATCGCGCGCCAGATCAAGGACGAGATCTACCAGGCGCCGCCGGTCCTGGTGCTGACCGGTCGGCCACAGGACGCCTGGCTCGCCTCGTGGTCACGCGCCGAGGCCACGGTCTCGCACCCGATCGACCCGCTCGAGCTCGCCGAGACCGTCATCGCCCTGGCGCGCGGCGTCCTCGCCGCCGGCTGACCCCGTGACCTCTCCCCAGACCTGGCCCGACGTCCTGTCCGCGCTCGTCGACGGCGAGGACCTCGACAGCGCCTCGACGGCGTGGGCCATGCGCGAGATCCTCGACGGCAACGCGACCCCGGCGCAGATCGCGGCGTTCGCCGTGTCGTTGCGGTCCAAGGGCGAGACCGTGGCCGAGCTGCGCGGCCTGGCCGACGAGATGCTGGCGCACGCGCGCCTGCTCGACGTCCAGGACCGCGTCGTCGACATCGTCGGCACCGGCGGCGACCGTGCCCAGACGGTGAACATCTCCTCGATGTCGGCCGTCGTGGTGGCGGGCGCCGGCATCGGGGTCGTCAAGCACGGCAATCGCGCCGCCTCGAGCCGCAGCGGCTCGGCCGACGTGCTCGAGGCCCTCGGGATCCGGCTCGACGTGCCTGCCGACCGTGTGCTCGACGTGCAGCGCGAGGCCGGCATCACGTTCTGCTTCGCGCCGGTGTTCCACGCCTCGTTCCGCCACACGGCGGTGCCACGGCGCGAGCTGGGCATCGCGACCCCGTTCAACTGGCTCGGGCCGCTGACCAATCCCGCGCGTCCGGGCGCGATGGCCGTGGGCTGCGCGAACCCCCACGTCGCGCCGATCGTGGCGGGCGTGTTCGCGTCCCGGGGCACCGACGCCCTGGTGTTCCGCGGTGAGGACGGTCTCGACGAGGTGACCGTGTCCACGGGCACGCGCTTCTGGACGACCCGGGACGGCGCCGTCGACGAGTCGCTCGTCGACCCGGGCGAGCTCGGCTTCGAGCGCTCGCCGCTCGAGGCGCTGCGCGGCGGCGAGGCCGAGCACAACGCCCAGGTCTTCCGTGACGTGATGGACGGCGCCACGGGTCCGATCCGCGACGCCGTGCTGCTCAACGCCGCGACCGGCATCGCCGCACACGGCGGCGAGTCGCAGGCGCCGCTGCTGCAGCGCCTCGCGCACGGCGTCGAGCGCGCTCGTGAGTCGATCGACTCCGGTGCCGCGGCACGCGTGCTGGCGGAGTGGGCCCGGGCGACGCAGCGGTGGGCCCCGCAGGACTGACCGTGCGGTCGGCCGGGCTGGGTGCGCTGATTCCCAGGCTGGCCTGGGAATCCGACGCTGGGCCGGGGCCGGGCACGGTTTCCTGACGGATGCAGGGGTTGCCACCCGTGCGAGGCGCCAGGAAACCGTGGGGGGTGGGTCGGACGAGGCGCGAGGCGGCCGGGCCGGGGGCGCTGATTCCCAGGCTGGCCTGGGAATCAGCACGCATCGGCCGTCAGATCCCGATGCTGAAGGCGTCCTCGAGGTCGTGCTGGCTAAACGTCTGGAACGCGATCTGGGTCTGCGTGGCGACGACGCCCGGCACCTTGTTGACCTGGTCGGCCACGACGGACGCGACGTCGTCGACCTGCCGCACGCGCACCATCGCGACGAGGTCGACCTCGCCGGTGACGGAGTAGACCTCGCTGACGCCCTCGATGGCGGCGATCGCCTCGGCGGTCTCGGAGATCGTGGCGACGTCGGTCTGGACGGAGACGATGGCGGTGATCACGCGCCCAGCCTAGTGCGCTTCTCGCGGTCCGGGACGAGCGCGAGGTGCCGGGTCGCGCCCTCGAGAGCACTGACCCACCGGCCACGGACCATCCGCAGCCCCGGCGTCTGCAGCCAGCGGCGCACGAGCTCGGTCTCCTCCGGCGTGGCGGCCGGCGCCGGGCCGTGCGCGGGAGTGACGGACTCGGCGGTCGCGACCAGGGTCTCGACCCAACCGGCCGGCCGGGTGCCTCGGGGCATGACGCCCGCGGCGGCGAGCCGCCCGTGGCGCACGACGTGGATCTCCCAGCCGTCCTCGTGCGGTGCCGCGGCGACGAGCTCGTCCTCGGCCGTCAGCTCGCGAAGCCGCTGCGTGCGCGCGACGCCCCGCAGCAGGGCCGCCATGCGATCGCGCCAGCGAGCCGCGTCCTCGAAGCGCTCGTGGCGCGACAGGTCCTGCATGCGACGGGTGATGGCCTCGACCAGCACGAGCGGGTCGGCCGTCATGGCGCGACGGACCTCGAGGACCTCGGCGTCGTACACCTCGGGCTCGACGGACCCGTCGCACGGGGAGAGGCACTGGTCGAGCTCGGCGAGCGCGCAGGGCGTGCGACGCGGCTGCCGCGGGAGGCGTCCGCTGCACTGGCGGATGCGGAAGACGTCGTGCAGTGCCGCGACGGCGTCGTCGGCCGCGGAGCGCGAGCCGAACGGACCGACGTAGTCGGCGTCGTCGTCGAGGACCTCACGCACGAGGGAGAGACGGGGCCACGGCTCGCGCGTGAGCTTGACCCAGGTCGCCCGCTCGGGGAACTTGGAGCGTCGGTTGTACGGCGGGCGGTGCGCATGGATGAGTCGCAGCTCGCGGACCTGGGCCTCGAGCGCCGTCGCGCACGTGATCGTGTCGACCCGCTCGGCCAGGCGCACCATCTCGCCGATGCGTGAGCGGGACTCCGACTCGGTGAAGTAGCTGCGGACCCGGGTGCGGAGTCGTCGCGACGTGCCGACGTAGAGCACGGCGTCGTTGCGGTCGCGGAACAGGTACACGCCGGGTGCCTGCGGAACGTGGTCGGCCAGGTGGCGCTTGCGTCGCTGCTCGGGGGTGACCTTGGCCGTGAACGTCGAGACCTCCTCGAGGGAGTGGACGCCGAGCGAGCCCAGTCGCTCGAACAGGCCGTGCAGCACGTCGACCGTGGCGCGGGCGTCCGCGAGGGCCCGGTGGTTGGGGGTGGTGGTCGCGTGGAACACCCGCGCGAGCGTGGCGAGCTTGACGTTCGGTGCCTCCTCGCGCAGCATCGCGCGCCGCGCCAGCACGGCGGTGTCGAGGACCTCGAAGCGCGGCCACGTGATGTCGAGCCCCCGCGCCGCGTGCTTGAGGAAACCGGTGTCGAAGGGTGCGTTGTGGGCGACCAGCACGGTGCCGCGGGCGAACTCCAGGAAGCTCGGCAGGGCCTCGGCGATGCGCGGCGCCTCGACCAGCATGGCGTCGGTGATGCCCGTCAGGACGGTGATGAAGGCAGGAATCGACTCGTCGGGGTTGACCAGCGTCTGGAACTCCCCGAGGACCTCGCCGCCACGGACCTTGACCGCGCCGATCTCGGTGATCTTGTGGCCGTTGGCCGCGGAGCCCCCGGTCGTCTCGAGGTCGACGACGCAGAAGGTGACGTCGTGCAGGAGGCGGCCGAGGTCGTCGAGGGTGGGCTGGCTGGTCACGGCGCCGACGCTAGGTGCGGCCTCCGACAACCGGTCCCAAGCCGAGCGGCGTCGGTTCTGTCGGAGGTGCTGCCTAGCGTCGGCGACGACATCGAGAGACGAGGTGAGCACGATGGATACCGATCCGACGAACCACCGGCCAGACGACCACGACCACGATCGCGGTCAGGACCCGGACGGCGAGTCCGTCGTCGTCGACTGCGACCGGTGCGTCGTGCGGGGACCCCGGGCGTGCGGCGACTGCGTCGTCAGCGTCCTGCTGGGCGGACCGCCGCAGGGGGTCGAGATCGACGCCGAGGAGCGCCTCGCCCTCGACCTGCTGGCGGACGGGGGACTCGTGCCGCCGCTGCGGCTGGTCGTCCCGCTCACGGGCCCGGAGTCGCACGCCGGCTGAGCCCTGCGGCGACTCCTTCCGTGTGACGTCCCTCACCCGCCCACGCCGCGGGCGGCCGTCGGCGGGGGCCCGGGACCCCTGTACAGTAGGTGACCGTGCATCCGGCGAATGTCGATCGCCCTGATCGGCACCGGGGGCACCGCTGAATCGCCACGGTTGAGGGGAAGTCACCCGCGGCGAGCCGGGGAACCACGTGTGTGGGGTGAATCGGCAGCGCGCGTTGCGTGCCGCCGTAGGGCGCCTTGGCCCGAACCCGTCAGCTCACCCGGTAGGCGACGAGGACTGACGCAGGAGTGTGTGTGCACAACACGTCGAACCGTGCCCGGGCAGCCGCCGTGGTGATCGGACTCGTGGCGGGGACCGGCCTGGTGGCCGGGACCGCTCAGGCCGAGCCCGAGCAGAGGACGACCGCGAAGGACGTGAAGGCGGCCTTCCACAAGCTCGAGGTCGCGAACGAGCAGGTGAACCAGCTCGGCGTGCGCATCAAGCAGGCGAAGACCGAGATCGCCGACCTCGACGACGAGGTGCAGAGCCAGCTGGCGGCGTACCGCAAGCAGCGCGACGCGCTGGGCGCCTCGATCGTGCAGCAGCAGATGCAGTCGCCGCTCGGACCGAGCGCGAGCCTCCTGAGCAGCGACGACGCCCGCGACTTCCTCGACGGGCTGAACGCGGTCGAGGCCCTGAACAGCACGCGAGCCAACGAGATCGAGCGCTTCGCCACGACGGCCAAGGAGCTCGAGAACCGTCGCAAGCAGCTCGCCGACCGCCGCAAGGACCTGAGCAAGGACCAGGCGACGGCCAAGAGCAAGCAGGCCAAGCTGCGACGCGACCACGCCGCGCTCGAGCAGGAGGTCGAGCGGCTGTCGGCTCCCGAGCGTCGCACGCTCGACGCCGGCGGGTCGCAGAAGGCGCCCGAGGTCGACGCGACGGGCCGCGCCAAGAAGGCCATCGACTTCGCCCTGGCACAGCTCGGCGACCCCTACGTCTACGGCGGCACCGGACCCGACGGCTGGGACTGCTCGGGCCTCATGCAGGGCGCCTGGAACGCGGCCGGTGTCTCGCTGCCGCGCGTCGTGGGCCCGCAGTACGGCGCGACCACGCCGGTGTCCATGAACGAGCTGCAGCCCGGTGACCTGGTCTTCTACGGCGACATGTCGCACGACGGCATGTACATCGGAGGCGGTCGGGTCGTCCACGCACCTCGTCCGGGCAAGTCGGTCGAGATCACGACCCTCTCGGGCTTCACCAAGGCCGGACGGGTCGCCTGAGCGAGGACCCCGGACGTCGGTGGCGTCCGAGCCCCAACGTCGCCGCGCTGGCGATCCTGGTGGTCGTGGGCGCCGCGATCCTGCTCTGGCAGCGACCGTGGTCGGGCGACGCGACGTCGACGCCCGTCCCGGTGCCGTCAGACGCCGACGAGCTGCTGACCGACCAGATCGGTGCGCTCGGTGCTGCGTCGTCCCGCGCGGAGCTGCGCGAAGCCGCGGGACCGGGCGAGCGTGCCCGCGCCTGGGCGGACGCGACCTGGGCCGCGCGGCGCGACCTGGGGGTCGGGGACGTCGCGTGGCGCTACGTCGACGGCGGCCAGGCGGCCGACCGGGCGGACGGCACGGTCACCGCGCGGGTCGAGGTCGCGTGGCGGCCGGTGCGCGGCTCGGTCCTCGGCACCGGTCCGCGGCAGGAGTCGACCGTCGCCCTGCGACTGGCTCCGACGCGCAGCGGTGGCTTCGCCGTCCGATCGGTCTCGCGTGACGACGGAGCCCTGCCGCCGTGGCTGGCCGGGCCGGTCCGGGTCGTCGGGGCCGAGGGGGCGACCGTCGTCGAGATCGACGGGGGCGTGCCGGATCGTGATCTCGTGGCCCAGGCGAGGACGGCCTCGCGCCAGGTGCGTGCGATCCTGCCCGAGACGTCGGGTCGTCTCGTCGTGCTGGCCCCGGCCTCGCAGCGCGTGGCGGCGGGTCTGCTCGACCGGCCCGTCTCGCAGGTCCGCGACATCGCGGCCGTCACCACGACCCTCGACTCGACGGCTCGGACGTCGCCAGTCGTCGTGCTGAACCCGTCGGTCTACGCCTCGATGGACGAGCGCGCCAGCCAGGTCGTCATGACCCACGAGGCGACGCACCTGCTGAGTGCCTCGGTCGGTCGTGACGTGCCGGCCTGGGTCGCCGAGGGATTCGCCGACTACGTCGCGCTCGCTCGCGACCGGGCGCCGTTGTCGGTGAGCGCCGGGCAGGTGCTGCGGCAGGTCGACGACGGTGACCTGCCGGCCCGGCTGCCCACCGAGCAGGACTTCGCGAGCGCGACCCACCTGGGCGCCGTCTACGAGTCCGCCTGGCTCGCGTTCCGCCTGCTGGACGAGCGCTACGGGGAGCGTCGCGTCGTCGGGTTCTACGACTCCGTGCTCGGCGGCACCTCGCTGGAGCGCGCCCTGGACGACTCGTTCGGCCTGGGCGAGGCGTCGCTCACGCGGCTGTGGCGTGCCTACCTGACGAAGATGGCCTCGACCGTGTCGTGAAGGTCGCGCAGCACGGCGTTGCGCTTGACCTTGAACGACGGCGTCAGGTAGCCGTTCTCCTCGGTCCAGTCCTCGGGCAGGATCACGAACTTGCGGATCGACTCGGCCTGCGACACCTGGCTGTTGGCGTCGTCGACGGCCTTCTGGACCTCTGCCTCGAGGGCGGGGTCGTCGAGATCACCCTCCCAGGCCTCGCGGTCGATCGTGACGAGCGCGGCCACGAACGGCTTGCCGTCGCCGACCACGAGGCACTGGCTGACGTAGGGGTTGGCGCGCACGCGGTCCTCGAGCACGGCCGGGGCGACGTTCTTGCCGCCCGCCGTCACGATGATCTCCTTCTTGCGGCCGGTGATCCGCACGTAGCCGTCGTCGTCGACGTCGCCGAGGTCGCCGGTCGCGAACCAGCCCTCGGGATCGATCACGTCGGCCGTCGCGGCGTCGTTCTGCCAGTACCCCGAGAAGACCTGAGGTCCGCGGAACAGCAGCTCGCCGTCGGCGGCGACCTTGACCTCGGTGTGCGGGAACGGTCGCCCGACCGAGCCGACCCGCTGCTGGTCCGGCGTGTTGACGCACAGCGCGGCGGTCGTCTCGGTCAGACCGTAGCCCTCGAGCACCGTGACGCCGATGCCGCGGTAGAAGTGCGCGAGTCGCTCGCCCAGCGGCGCTCCGCCGGAGATGGCCCACTCGGCGCGGCCGCCCAGCGCCGCGCGCAGCTTGCCGTAGACCAGGCGGTCGAACACGGCGTGCTGCGTGCGAGTGACGAGCCCGGGCCTGCCGTCGTCGAGCCCGCGGCTGTAGGCGATCGCGGTCCGGACCGCCTTGTCGAAGATCTTGCCCTTGCCGTCGGCGTAGGCCTTGGTGCTCGCGGTGTTGAAGACCTTCTCGAACACGCGCGGCACGGCGAGCACGAACGTGGGCTGGAACTCGCCGAGGTGCGTGACGAGGTCCTTGACGTCGGCGGTGTGCCCGAGCTTCGCCCCCGAGCGGATCGCCCCGATCTGGATGATGCGGGCGAACACGTGGGCCAGCGGCAGGAACAGCAGCGTCGAGGCGTTCTCACGGCCGAAGAGCTCGGGCAGCACCTCGAGCGCGTCACCCAGCTCGGCCCGGAAGTTGGCGTGCGTCAGGCGGCAGCCCTTGGGTCGGCCGGTGGTGCCGGAGGTGTAGATGAGGGTCGCGAGGCCGGACGGCTGGACGGCCGCCCGTCGGGCCTCGAGCGCGTCGTCGCTGATCTCGCCACCGCGCTCGGCGAGCGCTGCCAGGAGGTCCTCGCCGTCGAGTCGCCAGACGTGCCTCACCGTCGGGGCGTCGGCGCGGGCCTCGTCGAGCCGGGCCTCGTGGTCGGCCGTCTCGACGACCGCGGCGACGGCGCCGGAGTCCTCGAGGATCCAGCGGATCTGGTCGGCCGACGACGTCTCGTAGATCGGCACGGTGACGGCGCCGGCCCACCAGATCGCGTAGTCGAGGACGGTCCACTCGAATCGGGTCTTGGACAGCAGCGCGACGCGGTCGCCCGCCTCGACGCCGGCAGCGAGCAGGCCCCTGGCCGCGCCCGTGACGAGCGCGTGGAACGCGCCGATGCTGACGTCCTCCCAGGCGTCGGGGCCACGGCGGGCGAGTGCAGGGGCGTCGGGGTCGAGTCGCAGACGCTCCAGCACGTCGTCGGTCAGGATGCCGTCACCGGCGGCCGTGCTGGTGGGGGCTTCGCGTGAATCGGCAGACACAGACGGCAGGCTACTCTGCGTGGTCGTGAGCGCTTCCTCGCCGGTCATCGACGTCATCGACGAGACCTTCGTGGTGGCGCCGGTCGCCGCGCTCGAGGCGCAGCTGTGCGACGAGTCGCGGTGGCGGGCGCTCGGCTACGACGTCTCCTGCTACGACGACCGTGGCGTCGAGGGGCGACGCTGGCGCCTGGACGGCGCACTGCACGGCACGTGCGAGGTGTGGCTCGAGCAGGCCCACGGCGGCGTCGTCGTGCACCTGTACGTCCGGGCCGACCCGACGTCCGGGACCCGTTCGTGGCCGCGGCTCGCCCGGCGCTGGGTGCACCCGCTCAAGGCGTGGGTGCTGGAGGTCAAGGCCGAGCACGACCGACGGCGCCCGGCGGGGGTGCCGGGCCCCGGGCGGCCGAAGGACGCGGCGGGGGTGCCGGGCCCCGGGCGGCTGGGGACCGGCCCGGCGGGGACCAGCCCGGCGGGGACCGGACGACCGGCGCCACGCTCTACGATGAGTCCAGACATCGAGGAGGAGGGCTGATGGCGCGCACCACGGGCGACATCGTCGTGGACGCCGGTCCCGAGCGGATCATGGACGTCATCGCCGACTTCTCGCGCTACCCGGAGTGGGCCACCGGGGTCCGCGAGACCGAGGTCCTGTCCGAGGGGGACGGGCGGGCGCACGAGGTCCGCTTCGTGCTGGACGCCGCGCCCATCCGCGACGAGTACACGTTGCGCTACTCCTGGGACGGCGATCGCGAGGTCTCCTGGAGCCTGGCCGAGAAGGCGTCGATGCTGACGTCGATGGACGGCAGCTACGTGCTGGACCGCGTCGGCGAGGGCACCCGCGTCACCTACGCGCTCGCGGTCGACGTCGCCGTGCCGCTGCTGGGCATGCTCAAGCGCAAGGCCGAGAAGGTCATCATCGACACCGCGCTCAAGGGCCTCAAGAAGCAGGTCGAGGCGCAGGGTGGCTGAGGACGAGGTCGGTTCGCTGGGTCGTGAGCTCACCGAGCTGTTCCGGACCATGTCCGCGGCCGCGGCGGCGGAGGACGACCGGGCGGAGCAGACCTCCGGAGAGCCACACGCTGCGGGCGTGCGCTGCCCTCACGGCTGGTGCCCGGTGTGCAGCGTCGTCGAGGTGGTGCAGGACAATCCGGAGCTGCTCGGTCACGTGCTCGACGCGGCGACGACCTTCGCCAGGGCGGTGCGCGACGTGATGGAGACCGTCTCGCGTCCCGCGGGCGACGAGACAGGAGAGACGCGATGAGCGCGAGCCGCGTGCTGCACGGGATCGGGGTCGACATCGGCGGCACCAAGATCGCTGCCGGTCTCGTCACCGAGGACGGACGCATCCTGCGTCAGGAGACCGATCCGACGCCCGCGAGCGGCATCGCCGCGGCGGTGGCGTCGCTCGTCACGCGGTTGCGGGGCGCCGAGCCCGTCGGCGGGGTGGGCATCGGCGCGGCCGGCTTCGTCGACGGCGACCGGTCGACCGTCAACTTCGCGCCCAACATCGCCTGGCGCGACGAGCCGCTCGGCGCGGACGTCGCGGCGTTGCTCGACGTGCCGGTCGTGGTCGAGAACGACGCGAACGCCGCCGCGTGGGGCGAGTACCGCTTCGGTGCGGGCGAGGACAGCGACGACATGCTCTTCGTGACGGTGGGCACCGGGATCGGCGGCGGCATCGTCCACCACGGCAACCTGTTCCGCGGCGGGTTCGGCGCCGCCGCGGAGATCGGTCACCTGCGGGTCGTGCCCGGTGGCCGGCTGTGCGGCTGTGGCCAGCTCGGCTGCCTCGAGCAGTACGCGAGCGGCCGCGCCCTGGTGCGTGACGCCCGCGAGCGGGCCGAGGCCGGCGACCCCGCCGCCAAGCCGCTCGTCGACCTCGCCGGCTCGGTCGAGGCCATCACCGGGCCCATGGTCACCGACCTGGCCCAGCAGGGCGATCCGCTGTCCCGCGACGTCCTGCACGACGCCGGTCGTTGGCTCGGCGAGGGCATCGCCTCGCTCGCCTCGGTCCTCGACCCCGCGGTCATCGCGGTCGGCGGTGGCGTCGCGGCGGCCGGTGACCTGTTGCTCGACCCGATCCGGGCGGCGTTCGAGGAGCATCTCTCGGCGCGCGCCTACCGGCGGGTGGCGGACCTGCGGCTCGCTGCGTTCGGCAACGAGGCCGGCATCATCGGTGCCGCCGACCTGGGACGCATCGAGACGGTCGAGGGATCCTGATGGCCGAGCGTCGTCGTCAGCCCTCGACCGCCACGTCGACCGACGTCCGGCGGGTCCTCGGGGTCCCGGACCGTCTCGCGGTCGGCATCGACATCGGTGGCACCAAGATCGCTGCGGGTGTCGTCGACGAGGACGGTCGCGTCATCGACCGGGCCCGGCGTGACACCCCGACCACCGACCCCGACGAGGTGCTCGAGGCGATCGCCGACATCGTCGAGGAGTTCCGCAAGGACCACATCGTGAAGGCCCTGGGCGTGGGAGCCGCGGGGTTCGTCGACGCCTCGGCGTCGACCGTGCTGTTCGCCCCGCACCTGGCGTGGCGCAACGAGCCGTTGCGCGACCGCGTCGCCCGGCGGACCAAGCTCCCTGTGTGGGTCGACAACGACGCCAACGCCACCGGCTGGGCCGAGTGGCGCTTCGGCGCGGCGCAGAACGAGGCCGACCTGGTCATGATCACGCTCGGCACCGGCATCGGCGGGGCGCTCGTGATCGACGGGCAGCCCTATCGAGGCAACTTCGGCATCGCCGGGGAGTTCGGCCACATGCAGGTCGTGCCTCGTGGCCGCAGCTGTGAGTGCGGCAACTCCGGGTGCTGGGAGCAGTACGCCAGCGGTCGCGTGCTGGAGCGGCGCGCGCGGGCCGCGGTCGAGGAGGGCTCCCGGATCGGCAAGGTCCTGGTCGAGCTGGCCGGCGGACCGGACCTCGTGACCGGTCAGCAGGTCACGGTCGCTGCGCAGCAGGGCGACGACGAGGCGATCGAGTGGCTCGCCGAGGTGGGGGACTGGCTCGGCGTCGGGATCGCGAATCTCGCGGCTGCGCTCGATCCCGGGGTGTTCGTGATCGGCGGCGGCGTCAGCTCGGCCGGCCTGCTGCTGCTCGACCCCGCCCGCCAGGCGTTCTCCCGGTCCCTGACCGGCCGCGGCTACCGGGCCGAGGCGCGCATCGTGGGGGCCCACCTGGGTCCCGAGGCGGGCATGATCGGTGCGGCCGACATGGCCCGCCTCACAGCGCGGCGCCGTCGTCCGGCCAGTCCGGGCGCGAGGGTCCGTGTTCGGGGAGCTGCGAGATCAGGAAGATCGCGCCGGCCACGAAGATGAGCCCGCACCCGATCACGAGGGATCGGGGCAGCCAGATGCCGCCGAGGGTGCACACGACCAGCAGCAGCGGCGGCAGCGTCACGGCCAGCAGGCCGAGCGCCCGGCGACCCGTCGGCAGGCGCACCGGTCCCTGGTCGACGCGCCGGTAGAACTGGTCGTCGTGCGCGTCCGGCTCGTCGTCCAGGTCGGGCTCGAGGTCGAGCTCGTCGTCGGCGCCACCGCGCTCCGACGGGTGCCGGGTCTCGCGGGCCGGTGCGTCGTCGGGGAAGCTCAGGTCGAGGTCGAGCCGCTCGACGATGGCGTCGAACTCGTCGCGGTCGTCACCGGGCACGGTCCACCCCACCCGTCACGCGGTCGATGAACGCGAGGCTGCGCTCGACGATCAGCGGGGCGTCGTGGTCGAGCGTCGCGACGTGGTAGCTGTCGTGCAGCGCGACGGTCTCGAGCTGCTCGGCGGGCAGGGCGGCCCGCAGGAGCCGCTGCGTCTCGTCGTCGACCACGTGGTCGTCGTCCGAGCGCAGCAGCAGGACGGGGCAACGGACCGCGTCGAGGTTCGCGCGCACGTCCTTCCACATGACGGTCTGCGAGTGGAGCGCCCGCAGCGGGGTGCGCGGGTAGGCGCCCTCCTCGACCCCGGGCTTCTTGATGTCGTTGCCGATCGCGTCGAGCGAGGCCACCACGCGATGCAGGACCGGCAGCGCCAGCAGCCGCTTGTCGCGCGAGGCGATCGCGGGGTTGACGAGCACGAGGCCGTCGACGACGTCGGGACGCTTCTCGGCCAGGCGCAGCGCGAGGGCGCCTCCCATCGACAGGCCGGCGACCACCACGTGCTCGCATCGCTCCTCGAGCTCGGTGAGGGCTGCGTCGACCGCGCCGTACCAGTCGTTCCAGGTCGTGGTGTTCATCTCCTGCCACGTCGTGCCGTGGCCGGGCAGGAGCGGGACGCGGACCGAGTGGCCGCGGGCGGCGAGCTCGAGGGCCCACGGCCGCATGCTCACCGGCGACCCCGTGAACCCGTGGCTCAGGAGCACCCCGACGGGTCCGGCGTCGATCGCGACGGGGGAGTGGTCGAGGGCCGCAGAGCTCATGACCTCATCCTGACGCATCGACGTCCCCACTCCAACGGATCCTCGGAGTAGAGTCACGTTCGACCATCCCGAGGAGGCGACGAGTGTTCTACTGGTTCCTGAAGTTCCTGGCGCTGGGCCCGCTGCTCAAGCTGATCTTCAGGCCGTGGGCCGAGGGCATCGAGAACGTGCCTCGCGGTGGGGCGGTCATCCTGGCCTCGAACCATCTCTCGTACAGCGACTGGTTGTTCATGCCCCTCGTGCTGCCGCGCCGAGTCACCTTCGTGGCCAAGGCCGAGTACTTCGAGACCCCCGGCATCAAGGGCTGGTTCCAGAAGAAGTTCTTCTCCGGGTCGGGCCAGGTGCCCATCGACCGCTCGAGCGGCTCGGCCGCCGCGGGCGCCATCAAGACCCAGCTGCGGCTGCTGTCCGAGGGCGAGATCTGCGGCATCTACCCCGAGGGCACGCGCTCGCACGACGGCAAGCTCTACCGGGGCCGCACCGGCGTCGCCCGCATCGCGCTCGAGGCCGGGGTCCCGGTCATCCCGCTGGCCGTCATCAACACCGACGTCATCGCGCCGCCGGGCAAGATCTTCGGCAGGCTCGCGCGGCCCGGGGTCCGGTTCGGTCAGCCGCTCGACTTCAGCCGCTACGAGGGACTCCAGGACGACCGGTACATCCTGCGCGCCATCACCGACGAGATCATGTACGAGATCATGCGGCTCTCGGGCCAGGAGTACGTCGACCTCTACGCCCAGGACGCCAAGAAGCGCGACAAGGAGGTCGAGCGCGAGGCTGCCATGGCCGCGGCTCGCGCGGAGTCAGACGAGGTCTGGGACGAGATCAAGCCCGACTAGGGGGACGGCCGGATGAAGATCGGGATGCTGACCGGGGGCGGTGACTGCCCCGGGCTCAACGCGGTCATCCGCGCGGCCGTGCGCAAGGGCGTGCAGGTGCACGGCCACGAGTTCATCGGGTTCCGCGACGGGTGGCGCGGGCCGCTCGAGGACGACACGTGCTCGCTCACGGTCGACGACGTCCGGGGCATCCTGCCGCGTGGTGGCACGATCCTGGGCTCGTCCCGCACCAACCCGTTCGCCATCGACGGCGGTGTCGAGTCGATCGTCGCCACCCTGCAGCGGCACGGCGTCGACGCGCTCGTCGCGATCGGGGGCGAGGACACGTTGGGCGTCGCGACGAGGCTCGCCGAGCACGGGGTCCGCGTCGTCGGCGTGCCGAAGACGATCGACAACGACCTGTCCGGCACCGACTTCACCTTCGGCTTCGACACGGCCGTCAACATCGCGACGGAGGCGATCGACCGGCTCCACACGACGGCCGAGTCGCACCACCGGGTGCTGGTGGTCGAGGTCATGGGCCGGCACGCGGGATGGATCGCGCTCCACGCGGGACTGGCCGGCGGTGCGAACATCCTGCTCATCCCCGAGCGGCCCTTCGACATCGACGAGGTGTGCGCCCAGGTCGAGAGTCGCTTCGCGACCCGGTTCGCGCCCATCGTCGTCGTCTCCGAGGGGGCTCGACCCATGAGCCGCCCGGGGCCCGGCACCCCCGCCGGGCCCGGCGAGGGCGGCGACATGACGCTGCAGTCGGGCGACACCGACGCGTTCGGGCACGTGCGGCTCGGTGGCATCGGCGACCGGCTCGCGCAGGAGATCGAGGACCGGACCGGCAAGGAGGCGCGGGCGGTGGTCCTCGGGCACGTGCAGCGCGGCGGCACCCCGACGGCGTTCGATCGCTGGCTCGCGACCCGCTTCGGTCTGCACGCGATCCAGGCGGTGCACGAGCAGGAGTTCGGGATCATGGTCGCGCTGCGCGGCACCGACATCGTCCGCGTCCCGCTCAGCGAGGGCACCGACCACCTCAAGACGGTGCCGGACGCCCTCTACGACGAGGCCTCGGCCCTGCTCGGCTGATGGACACCCCCGTCGAGGACGTCTGGTCCTACCCCCGCCCGCCGGCCGTCGTGCCGAGCACCGAGCACGTCGTCGTCGAGCTCGGTGGCCGCGTCCTGGCCGACACCCGCAGCGCCCTGCGCGTGCTCGAGACGAGCCACCCGCCGACCTACTACCTCCCGCTGACCGACGTCGACGAGCGGATGCTGCGTCCGGTCGCCGGTGGCACGTGGTGCGAGTGGAAGGGCCTGGCGTCGTACTTCGACCTGGTGAGCGGCGAGCACGTGGTGCCGTCGGGGGCGTGGACCTATCCCGAGCCGGCCTCCGGCTTCGAGGCCCTGCGCGACCACCTCGCTCTCTACCCGGGCCGCGTCGACCGCTGCACGGTGGACGGCGAGCAGGTCCAGGCCCAGCCGGGCGACTTCTACGGAGGGTGGATCACCTCGCGCGTCTCGGGGCCCTTCAAGGGCGCCCCGGGCACCCTCGGCTGGTGACCGGGACCTCTCATCCGCCCCGGAGCGCTGATTCCCATGCTCGCCGGGGAACCAGCGCACGACCCACGGGAATCGACGCGACGCCCGGGTTGCGGTGGCAGCGAGGTGACAGGTTCCCGGGCGAGGCACTCACGCGAAGAATCGACGAGCCTTGGCGTACAAGCGGTGGGACTGGTCGAGGTCGTGCCGCAGACGCTCGGCGAGTCGACGGCTCGCCTCCGGCAGCACCTCGGGCCACGTCGCACGGCTCATGCCGTGGTCGAGTCCGCGGATCGCGTCCTCACGGAGCTTCTCCCGCACCACGACGTCGGTGGCGTCCTCGTGCGGGCGGCGGTCCCGCCAGTACTTGCGCATGCCGTCGAACTCCCCGACGTGACGGTAGGCCTCCCACCCGAGGTCGGAGCGTGCGACGAAGGACCCGTCCTCGGCCAGCACGACGTACTGGGTGTCAGGGCGGGGCAGCGAGCCCTGGAAGCAGACGTAGCGCATCAAGGACTCGCCGGGCGTCTCCGCGCCGGCGTCGGCCATGCGGGCCATGAGGCGGGCAGGTCGAGAACCCGGCCAGCGCTCGAACGGGCCCGCGGTCTCGGCGAGCTGCTCGGGCAGCAGCAGGCCCTGGTGCAGCGCGGAGTCCATGACCACGAGTGATCCGCGGCTGTCCGTCTGGCACGCGGTCTGCCACACCGCCGTGCTGACCGGGACGAGGAGACGACCGTCCACCGACACGAGTCCTCCCACGACGTGACCGGTGCCGTGGTGGACGACGCCGGACTCGATGCGACCGGAGCCGTTGTCGAGGCGAGTGAGGTGGACGACCGACAGATCGGCACCGAACACGGCCAGGCCGTGGGCCGCGGCCGCGCTGTGATGGGAGAGTGCGACCGAGCCGTCGGGGAACTTGTCGACCACCGATCGCGCGAGCACGACGTGCTGCTCCTCGGGTGTGAGGTCGTCGAACGGCTCGCGGAAGACGTAGGTGCCGACGCGGATCCGTCGCAACACCCGGTCGCCCACGGCGCGCCGGATCGTGCGATCGCTCCCGCCCCACTCGAGCACGTCCGAGCGGTGCAGGTAGCCACCGTTGGTCTCGGCCAGGGCGCTGAAGATCTCGTCCATCCCGTGAGCGTCGCGTCCTGAGATGGTCCGGTCGAGGGCCGGGACCCTCCCTGTGGACGACCGGCGGCGTCCGGGTCGGCCTGTGGAGGCGCCACCCACCACGGGAATTCGTCACGAAGCCTCCTGCGCAACCCGGGCTTCGCGCGGACTCCCGTGGTCGGCGCGCTGGTTCCCTGGCAAGCCTGGGAATCAGCGACCCCGCGCCACGCGGGAGGGCGGGGTCCACGGGAGCAGGCGGGGGAGAGCAGAGGTGGCGGGGGACCGTATCCTTGCGTGGTGAGCATTCCGAGTCTTGACGAGCTGCACGCGCTGGGGGCTGCCCAGCAGCCCACCTACGCCGATGCGGCCGCCCTCGACCGGGCGGTCGGGCAGCTGCGACGCATGCCGCCGCTCGTCTTCGCGGGCGAGTGCGACGACCTGCGCGAGCGGATGGCCGCGGTCGCCCGCGGCGAGGCGTTCCTGCTGCAGGGCGGCGACTGCGCCGAGACGTTCGAGGGCGTCACCGCCGAGAACGTCCGCAACAAGCTGCGGGTGCTCCTGAGCATGGCCGTCGTCCTGACCTACGCCGCCAGCGTGCCGGTGGTCAAGCTGGGCCGCCTCGCCGGCCAGTACGCCAAGCCGCGCTCGAGCGACTCCGAGACCCGCGGCGACGTCACGCTGCCGGCCTACCGGGGCGACGCCGTCAACGGCTTCGACTTCACGCCCGAGGCCCGGGCGCACGACCCCCAGCGCCTCGTCGACGTCTACCACGCGTCGTCCGCCACCTTGAACCTCGCGCGCGCCTTCACGACCGGCGGCTACGCCGACCTGCGCCAGATGCACGAGTGGAACAAGGACTTCGTCAAGCGCAGCCCGGTCGGCGTCAGCTACGAGCGCATCGGCGCCGAGATCGATCGCGCGCTCGCCTTCATGGACGCCATCGGCGTCGACCCCGACGAGTTCCACGCCGTCGACTTCTACTCCTCGCACGAGGCGCTCATCCTCGAGTACGAGCACGCACTGACCCGTATCGACTCGCGCACCGAGCTGCCCTACGACGTCTCCGGGCACTTCGTGTGGATCGGCGAGCGCACGCGCCAGCTCGACGGTGCGCACGTCGAGCTGCTGAGTCGCATCGCCAACCCGATCGGCGTCAAGCTCGGCCCGACGACGAGCCCCGACGACGCGATCGCGCTCTACGAGAAGCTCAACCCCGAGCGCACGCCCGGCAAGATCACGTTCATCACGCGCTTCGGTGCCGGCAGGATCCGCGACCTGCTGCCGAACCTCGTCGAGAAGGTCACCGCGGCAGGCCTCGAGGTGGCCTGGGTCTGCGACCCGATGCACGGCAACACCTTCGAGGCGTCGACGGGCTTCAAGACCCGTGAGTTCGACGACGTGATCGACGAGGTCCGCGGCTTCTTCGAGGTGCACCGCTCGCTCGGCACCTGGCCGGGTGGCCTGCACGTCGAGCTGACGGGCGACGACGTCACGGAGTGCCTGGGCGGCGGTCAGCGGGTCTCGGCCGAGGACCTGTCCTCGCGCTACGAGACGCTGTGCGACCCCCGCCTGAACCGGGAGCAGTCGCTCGAGCTCGCGTTCCTCGTCGCGGAGATGCTCCGGGAGCACTGACGTGGCCCTCGGGCCCTCCACTCAGTCCTCGGGCTGCACCCGCAGCGTGAGCAACGTCGTGGCGAGCGAGTCGTACTGTCCGCACAGGAGCAGCAGCTCGATCGCCTCGGCCTCGTCGAGGTGTCCGCGCAGCCGGTCCCACGTGGGGTCGTCGATGCCGCGGTCCTGCACGTACTGGGTGGCGGCGGCGAGGAGCGCCTGCTCGCGGTCGGTGTACCCGTCCCAGTCGTCCTGGCCCGCGTGCTCGAGCTGCTCGGGTCGCAGGCCGACGCTGCGGCCGATGCGCCGGTGGTGGCGCAGCTCGTACTCGCACGCGCGCAGCGTCGCGATGTGCACGATGACGAGCTCGGTCTCGGTCCGGGGGAGTCGCCCGCCCGGCATCATCCGGCTGCTGTACCAGAGCCACGCGCGGAACAGCCCTCGCTGACGCCCGAGCGTCGTGAAGACGTGGGGCCGTGTCCCCCCGATCACCCGTCCTGCGACCGAGGCGATGAGGTGGTTGACGAGGCCGAGCTCGCGCAGCCCACCGGGCGCGATGCGAGGAGTGCTCATGGACCCACCCTATTCGGTACGAATGCCCAGATCTTGCTCCAGGCCGGGGTCAACCGCCCGTGACGATGCTGACGGTGCTGCCGACCTTGGCCTTGTTGCCCGCCCCGGGACTCTGGATGCGGACCGTGTTCCCCGGCAGCGGACGGATGACCCGCACCTTGAACCCGGCGTCCTCGAGGGTCTTGCGAGCCTTCGAGGCGCTCTGTCCCACGACGTCCGGCACCTCGATCTCCTCGGGCCCCCGCGACACCGTGAGCGTGATGCGGTCGCCGCGGAACCGGGTGCCCTCCTTGGGCGACTGCCCGATCACGTCGCCCTTGTCGACGTCGTCGGAGAACTCCTGCTCGACCACGACGGTGAAACCGGCCTCCTCGAGCGCGGCACGCGCGTCGGAGCCCTTCTTGCCCGTGTAGTCCTGCACGGGGATGGGTCGCTTGCCCTGGCTGACGACGACGTCGACGACGGTGTCGCGCTTGACGCGGTCGCCACGCGAGACGTCGACGGGCCGCACGATGCGTCCCTTCGGGATGTCCTCGTCGTAGCGCTCGACCGCGTCGCCGAGTCGCAGGTTGGCGCCCTCGAGCGTCTCCTTCGCCTCCTCGAGCGTCTTGCCCTTGAGGGCCGGGACGGCGTAGCGCTCCTTGCCGCGAGAGATGACCGCGTCGATCGTCCCGCCCGGCAGGATGCGGTCACCCGGCCCGGGGTCGGTCGAGATGACGGTGCCGAGGGGTGCCGTCTCGGAGAACTTCCGTCCCGAGACCTCGAGCGTGAATCCTGCCTTCTCCGCCTCGGCGACGGCCTGCTTCTCGCTGCGCCCCACGAGCTGGGGGGCGTCGGTGTAGCGCCCGATCCCGACCCAGTAGGCCAGGAGTCCCACGACGAGTGCCGCCGCGAGGGCGAGGACCAGCAGGAGCCTCCCCCGACGCGAGGAGCCCGCAGCGCTGGACTCGCCGTACTGCTCGCGCGTCATGGCCGGGTGCAGGCCGGTCGGGTGGGTGGCTCCGGCGGCGGACGCCGGAGCGCCCTGCCACTCCGTGGAGCTCCACTGCATCGTCGGCTCCGCACCGGGGACGGGGCGGCGCACCGTGACCGTCGGGTCGTCGGGCGAGGCGGTGACCGCCTGGGTGACCTCGTCGTCGGCGTCGACGGGTTCGGTGGGTCGCTCGCGCGGCAGCAGGTCCTGGACGAGCTCGGGGTCGGTCGTGAGGCCCGCCGCGACGGCACCCTGGACGCGTCGCACGAGCTGCAGCAGCACCCGGGCGTCGCTCGCGCGCTGGTCCCGGTCGCGTGAGGTGGCGCGCGCGACCAGGGCGTCGACGTAGTCGGGCACGTCGGGCTCGATGCTCGACGGCGCCGGGACGTCGCTGTGCACGTGCTTGTAGGCGACCTGGATGGGGGAGTCGCCCGTGTGCGGCTTGGCGCCGGTGAGCATCTCGAACAGCATGGCGCCGCACGCGTAGACGTCGGAGCGTGCGTCGGTGCCGTCGTTCAGCACGATCTCGGGGGCCATGTAGGAGACCGTGCCGATGAGCGTGCCGCCCGTCGCGGTGGTGGCGGCGCTGACCGCCCGGGCCAGGCCGAAGTCGGCGACCTTGACGTCGCCGTCGGGCGTGATGAGGACGTTCTCGGGCTTGATGTCGCGGTGCACGAGGTGCGCGCGGTGGGCCGCGGACAGCGCGGTGAGCACCTCGGCGACGAGCTCGAGGGCGCGGGCCGGGGCCATGGGTGCCTCGTCGCGCATGATGTCGCGCAGCGTGCGACCGGGCACGTACTCCATGACCAGGTACGTGACGTCGCCGTCGCGACCCTGGTCGAAGACCGACACGACGTTGCGGTGGTTGAGCTTGGCGGCGGACCGGGCCTCGCGCTCGAAGCGCTGGGTGAACTGCTCGTCGTCGCCCATGCCCTGGTGCATGACCTTGATGGCGACGTCGCGGTCGAGCCGCTCGTCGGTGCCGTGGAAGACGCTCGCCATCCCGCCGCGGGCGATGCGGTCGCCGACGCGGTAGCGACCGTCGAGGACGCGCCCGATCAGGGCTTCGTCGCCCATCGTCGCCACGCCGACCTCCCTCGACCCACCATCGTCACGAGGCCGGACGGCCCCGGCCCGATTCTAGGGACCGGTGAGGAGGATCGGACGTGACCTCGACCTGTGCGAGTGTCGTCACGCTCAGCGTGAGCGGTGAACGGCGTCGTCGACGAGGCGGTGCAGGGCCTCCCGGCCGGCCCGCGGCAGCCGGTCGACGGCGGCCTCGGCCTCGCCCTGGAGCCGGACGATGTCCTCCTCGACGGAGGAGAGGGCGCCGCACGAGACGATCAGGTCGCGCAGGGTGTCGATGCCGTCCTGGCTGCCGAGCAGGCGGTGCAGCAGGGTGCGTCCCGCGTCGTCGGCGAGCTCGTGGGTGCGGGCGACCAGCAGGGTGCGCTTCCCCTCGCGCAGGTCGTCGCCCGCCGGCTTGCCCGTCCGGACCGGGTCGCCGAACACGCCGAGCACGTCGTCGCGCAGCTGGAACGCGGCCCCGAGCGGCAGCGCGACGGCCGTCAGTGCCTCGGTCAGCGCCTCGTCGCCGCCGGCCAGGGCGGCACCGACGTGCAGCGGGCGCTCGACGGTGTACTTGGCGGTCTTGTAGCGGACCACCTGCATCGCCTGCTCGGGTGTCACCAGCTCGCGGGTCTGCGCCACGACGTCCAGGTACTGGCCGGCCACGACCTCGGCACGGCAACGGTCCAGGAACGGCAGCGCCCGCCAGACGGTGTCGAGTCCGCTGGCGCGCAGCTGCTCGTCGGCCCACGACAGCATCAGGTCGCCCAGCAGGATCGCGTAGGACGCGCCGTGCTCGCTGGCGGAGCCCGTCAGGCCCGCGTCGCGGTGGGCCGCCTCGGCCGCGCGGTGCACGCTGGGTCGCCCCCGCCGGGTGTCGGAGGCGTCCATGAGGTCGTCGTGCACCAGGGCGCTGGCCTGCAGCCACTCCCACGCGGCGGCGGCGACGGGCAGGCCTGGGTCGTCCGGGTCACCGCCGGCCGCGAGCCACCCGGCCCGGCAGAAGCGCGGGCGCAGCCGCTTGCCGCCGCGCACGAACTCGCCCGCGGCGTCGAGGAACCCGTCGAGCTCCGGGCCCAGTGCGGCGAGCTCCGCGCGACGTTGCGCGAGGAATTGCGCCAGGGCGGCGTCGACCGCGTCTCGAAACGGCAGTTCGGATCCGTCGGCCACGGTCCGGACGATACCTTTGGTCCCGTGGCCGACCAGCACGGATCCCTCAGCAGAGCGCTCGCCGACCAGCGTCCCACCTGCTCGTTCGAGTTCTTCCCGCCCAAGGACGACGAGGGCGAGGAGGTGCTCTGGCGCACCATCGCCGAGCTCGAGCCGCTGCGCCCGACCTTCGTGTCGGTGACGTACGGAGCCGGAGGCACGAGCCAGGAGCGCACGGTGCGCGTGACCTCGCGCATCGCGGAGCAGTCCAAGATCCCGGCGATCGGGCACCTGACGCTCGTGGGTCAGTCCCGCGACGAGATCGAGGGCGTCCTCAAGCAGTACGCGGCCTCGGGGATCGACCACGTCCTCGCGCTGCGCGGCGACCCGAAGGGCGGTCCGCGCGCGCCGTGGGAGACGCACCCCGGCGGCATGGACCACGCGATCGAGCTTGTCGAGCTCGCGCGGGGCCTCGGCGGGTTCACGATCGGCGTCGCCGCGTTCCCGGAGGCGCACCCCGATGCCGCCGACCGCGACGCCGACGCCGACGTGCTCGTCGCCAAGGCCGAGGCCGGCGCCGAGTTCGCCATCACGCAGCTGTTCTTCCGCGCGAGTGACTACGTCGAGCTCGTCGAGCGGGTGCGGGCCCGCGGCAGCGACCTGCCGATCATCCCCGGCATCATGCCGATCCTGAACTTCCCGCAGGTGGCCCGGATGGCCGAGCTGTCCGGCGCGGAGATCCCGCCGGAGGTGCTCGAGGTCGTCGAGCCGGTCAAGGACGACAAGGCGGCGGTCCGGGCCCGGGGCATCGAGCTCGCCACCCAGCTGTGCCGCGACCTGCTCGGCGCGGGGGCCCCCGGACTGCACTTCATCACCCTCAACCGCTCCAAGGCGACCCGCGAGATCTTCGAGACGCTCCGCGACGAGGGACTGCTCTAGCGAGGCGCCGGCCCCACGTCGTCGGCGATCGCGGCGGTCGCCGACAGGATGAGCTCGATCGTCGGTCCCGGATGGGCGTGGGCGCCGGCGACGTAGAGCCCCTCGCGCAGTCGCGACGGACGATCGAAGCGGGTGCCCCGTCCCATCCACTGCCAGCCCCAGTGGCCGAGGGACACGAGCTGCGCGGGCGACAGGTCGTGACGCTCCACGACGTGCGGCCGCAGGTCGATGCCCACGCGCACGAGCGCCACGAGCGGGTCCTCGGGGTTCTGGTGCGCGATCGTGAGCCGGTCGTCGTCGCGCCACAGCTGCATGGGCGGGTCCGAGTGGGCGAGGACCTCTCGCGGCAGGTCCGGTGCGTCCGGCCCGAGTCGCACGAGCGTGCGGTGGGCGGGGATGCGGGGAAGGAGCCCCCCGCCCGGGACGTCGGGGACCGGGCCGTGGCACCACACGACGACGTCCGCCCCGAGCGGGCCGTGGTCGGTCGCGACCTCGAACGCGCCCGCCGACCCCGTGACGTCGAGCGCGCGCACGCCGGTGCGGACGTCGACCCGGCGCTCCTGCAGCCGTGCGGCGAGGGCGTCCGCGAGCGCCTCGGTGCCGCCCGCCGGGATCCAGCGGTCGAAGGAGCGCTCGACGTACGGCCACATGGCCTCGGCCACGGGAACCCACCGCGGGTCCTCGCCGCCGAGCCGGACGGGATCGAGCACGAGCGCGCGGAGTCGCCTGTCCCGCAGCCCGCGCCGCACCTGCCGGGCCAGGTCCCGGCGGCCGCCGAGCGCGCGGCGGTCACCGCGGTCGAGGGCGTCGGGGTCGGGCAGCACGTCGAGCGTCCGGCGCCGTACGACGTCCCAGACGTCGGCCCACCCGTCGACCCAGGCCGACCAGTCGTCCGCGCCGAGGGCCGCGACCAGCGCGTCGTGCTGCGCCGAACGTGGAGCGTGCGGCAGGTCGAGGACGGAACGGTCGTCGAACACGTGACGGCGCGGCCCGACGGGCGTGATCTCGAGGACGCGCTCGAGCGGCCGCCCCGACTTGCGGAAGAGGTCGCGGACGGTGCCGGGCATCGTGAAGGTGGGCGGCGTCAGGTGCCAGGTCCCGTCGCCGACGGCGTGGGGCCGCAGCCGACCCCCGAGGACGTCGGCGGCCTCGACGAGCACGACCTCGTGGCGCAGCTTGGCCAGGCGCGCCGCCGCGGAGAGACCGGCGACGCCTCCGCCGGTCACCACGATCCGCGCCATGCGCGCAGCGTACCGGCGCCCGGGGACGCCCTTCCGCCGGGACGACGCCCCTGTGCGACAGTGACGTCATGGGCCCGGTGCGCAGCGAGATCATGTGGCAGGCGGTCCTCGACGCCGTCGAGGTAGCCGGCGTCTCGCGCGAGGAGCCGCTCGACGTCCTCGACGTGGGCGGTGGCACCGGGGGCGACGCGGTGAGGCTGGCCGCGCTGGGGCACCGGGTCACGGTCGTCGACCCGAGTCCCGACGCCCTGGCCGCACTCGCGCGCCGCGGGGCCGAGGCGGGACTGCCGCGCGAGGCCGTCACCGGCGTCCTCGGCGACACGAGCGACCTGGCCTCCCTGCAGGCCTCGGCGGACCTCGTGCTGTGCCACGGCGTGCTCGAGCACGTCGACGACCTCGACGCCGCGCTGGCGGCCATCGTGACGACGTGTCGGCCGGACGCCCTCGTCAGCGTCGTGGTCGCCGGCCGTCACGCAGCGGCGATCGCGCGAGCGCTGGCGGGCGACTTCGACGCCGCGCAGTCCCTCGCGACCGTTCCCGCGGACGGGTGGGACCGCCGCCGGCACGGGCCGCGGCGGTTCGCACCGGACGAGGTCGCGGCCCTGCTCGGACGGCACGGACTGACGCCGCGTCTGGTCCAGGGACTGCGCGTCTTCAGCGATCTCGTGCCCAGTGCGGTGGTCGACACCGAGGCCGGCGCACGCGAGCGACTGTTCGCCCTGGAGCGTCTCGTCCGAGCCGATCCTGGCCTCATCGCGGTATCGGGTGGTCTGCAGACCGTGGCCCGCCTAGACTTGATCTAGATCGACCGACCCCAGGAGGCCACCGTGCCACTGTCCGACGAAGAGGCACGACTGCTCCAGCAGCTCGAGCAGTCCCTCGCCGCGGAGGACCCCGAGTTCGCCTCCACGCTGCGCGGCTCGAAGCAGCGAGCTCGTAATCGACGCGTCGCGGCGGTCGCGGTGCTCGGTCTCGTCGCCGGACTGGCCGTGCTGTTCGCCGGCGCGGTGTACGCCCAGACGCTCGTCGGAGTGGCCGGATTCCTGGCCATGCTGGTCAGCGCCTACTTCTTCGTGACGGCGTGGCGCAAGGGCCTGAGCGGCTCCGACGAGCCCGCGACGTCCAGGCCCAAGTCGTCCAAGCCGTCGTCCGGCGGCTCGTTCGTCGACCGCATGGAGGAGCGCTGGCAGCGTCGCCAGGACGGCGACGACCGCTGATCCCTCCCCCCGCCACCCCGTGAGGGTCGTGGGGCGTCCCTGACGCTCCACTCCGCCCCACCTCGCAGGACCGCCTCGACCGAGGCGGTCCTTTTCGTTGTGCTCGCAGGCCTGCGGCGGTCCTGAGCGCTGTCGAGGCGGGCCCCGGAACCCGCCCGCGACACGGCCGTCTCGGCTTGACGGTGGGGGATCGTGGGGTACTATGGAGCGAAATGGAGGACACTCGGGGAACGGGGCACCAGGGCCCTGGCCGAGCCGAACAGGAGGAGCGAGGTGAGCGTCGATGTCCAGAACTTCTTCGGCACCTACACGCCGCGCCTCGACGACAAGGCGCGCCTGTTCCTGCCGGCCAAGTTCCGTCCGCGTCTGGAGGGCGGCATCGTGCTGACCCGGGGCCAGGAGAAGTGCATCTTCGGCTGGACGCCCGAGTCGTTCGCCTCCTTCACCGACCGGATCCGTGAGACGCCCTTCACGAACCGCGAGGCGCGCAACTTCGTCCGCATGCTCTACTCCGGCGCGTCCTCGGAGGTCCCGGACAAGCAGGGCAGGGTCTCGATCCCGCCCGTGCTGCGCGAGTGGGCGCAGCTCGATCGCGACGTCGCCGTCGTCGGCGCGATGGACCGCATCGAGATCTGGGACGCCGGCCGCTGGTCGAGCTTCCAGGCCGAGCACGAGGAGTCCTTCTCGGACATGTCCGACGAGGTGATGCCCGGCATCTTCTGACCGCGTCCGTGACGCTCGATCTCCGCCCGTCTGGTTCTGACATCACTTCCCCGGTGCCAGAACCCAGCGGACGGGGGTCCGGTGGCACGGCCCACCTCGCACCGCCCCCACGAACGACCCGACTCACCATCCCCCCCCGAACCGAGTTGGCAGGAGCCACGATGACGACACGACCGGTGCGACGCGACGTCGTCGCCGGCGTGCTCTTCGCCCCGTGCCACGTCGCCCTGCCCGAGGTCCGATCATGAGCGCCCGTCACGTCCCGGTGCTCCAGGACCGCGTGCTCGACCTGGTCGCCCCCGCCGTCGAGGCGGCCGAGCGGCCTGTGTTCGTCGACGGCACGCTCGGTCTGGGCGGTCACGCGCTCGCCGCGCTGCGGCGGTGGGACGACGTCCACGTCGTGGGGATCGATCGCGACCCCGAGGCGCTGGCCCGGTCCCGCGACCGCCTGGCCGAGTACGCCGACCGGGTCACCTTCGTGCACGCGGTCTACGACGAGGTCGCCGAGGCGGTGCGGAGCGCCGGCTTCGACGAGGTCCACGGCGCGCTCTTCGACCTCGGCGTCTCCTCGATGCAGCTCGACCTGGCCGACCGGGGCTTCGCCTACGCCCAGGACGCGCCCCTGGACATGCGGATGGACCCCCAGGCCGAGCTGACGGCGGCCGACGTGCTCAACACGTACGCCGCGCCGGACCTGGCCCGGGTGCTGCGCGTGTACGGCGAGGAGAAGTTCGCCCGGCGCATCGCCGACTTCGTGGTGCGGGCCCGCGCCGAGGAGCCGTTCACGACGAGCGCCCGGCTCGTCGACCTGCTGCGTGACGCGATCCCGGCAGCGGCGCGGCGCACCGGGGGACACCCCGCCAAGCGCACCTTCCAGGCCCTGCGCATCGAGGTCAACGACGAGCTGCGCGTGTGGGAGCGCGCGCTGCCGGCAGCCCTCGACGTGCTCGCCGTGTCGGGTCGCCTGGTGGTCCTGTCGTACCACTCGCTCGAGGACCGCATCACCAAGCGCGAGCTCGCGCGGGTCACGACGCTCGACGTGCCGCCCGGCCTGCCGTTCGTGCCCGAGGACATGCGGCCCAGGTTCCAGCTGCTCACGCGTGGTGCCGAGCAGGCCTCGCCGGCCGAGGTCGAGGAGAACCCGCGCGCGAAGTCGGTGCGTCTGCGGGCCGTCGAGAGGGTCGCCGCATGAGTCAGCACCAGGTGGTCGGGCGGGCCCGCCCTCCTCGTCAGGAGCCGCTGAGCCTGCCGCTGCGTCTCGTCGCACCGGTGCGCAGCCGGGCACGCCGCGCCCCGTTCGTGGTCGTCGTCCTCACGGTCCTGACGTGCGGACTCGTCGGGCTCATCGTCATGAGCACGGTGCTGCAGGCGCAGTCGTTCGAGATCTCCCAGCTGCAGCAGGACACCGCGCAGCTGCAGACCCAGCAGCAGCAGCTCGACCGGGAGGTGGAGCGACTGCAGGCACCGGCCCACGTGGCCCGCCAGGCCCTGCTGCTCGGCATGGTCCCCAACGCCAACCCGGCCTTCCTGCGGCTCGCCGACGGCGCGGTCGTCGGCAAGCCGGCCCCCGCCGAGCCCCGCAGCAACGTCAGGAGGGTCGATCCATGACCAGCCGCTTGTCCACCGGCACGGGACACGGGCACCGGGTGGCCGCACGCCGGCTCCGCGTGTGCCTCGGCCTCGCGATCGTCGTCTTCCTCGTGTTCGGCGTGCGGTTGTTCTGGATCCAGGGACTCGACGCCCAGGCCTACGCCTCGATGTCGAAGCAGGCCGGGCAGTCGACCACGACGATCCCGGCGCCGCGTGGCGAGATCCTCGACCGCAACGGCAAGGCGCTCGCGTCGAGCGTCGATGCCATGACGTTGACGGCCGACCCGAGCATGACGTCGACGGACGCGCCGCGCATCGCGCGCATCCTGCTCAAGCACCTCGGCAAGGACCGCATCGACTACTTCGACGTGATCGACAAGCTCCGCACGCCCAAGTCGCGGTTCGTCTACCTCGTCAAGCAGGTGCCGGCGTGGACCGCGACGAAGGCCGTGAAGGCGGTGCGCAAGGCCGGCCTCACGGGCGTCTTCACGCAGCAGGAGACGATGCGCACCTACCCCGGCGGCAAGCTCGCCGCGAACCTCGTGGGCTACGTCGACGGCAGCGGCAAGGGCGTCCAGGGGATCGAGCGCCAGTACGACTCGCTGCTCAGGGGCACCGATGGCTCGGCGACCTACGAGGTCTCGCCCACTGGTCAGCGCATCCCGATGGCCGACAGCACCGTCAAGGAGATGGTGCCGGGCACCGACGTCGAGACGACGATCGACCGCGACCTGCAGTGGTACGCCGACCAGCGCCTGGCCGACGCCGTGCGCTCGTCGAGCTCGGACTGGGGTCTCGCGGTCACGATGGACGTCCGTACCGGCCAGATCGTGCAGATGTCCCAGGCCCCGACGTTCGACGCCGAGGAGAAGTCGACGCTGCGCGACTACAACACGGTCTCGCGCTTCGCCCAGACGGTGTACGAGCCGGGCTCGGTCCTCAAGACGGTCACGATGGCGGCCCTCGCCGACCAGGGCAAGATCACGCCGGAGACGAGGCTCGTCGTGCCGGGACGGGTCATGATCGACAAGTTCCCGATCGGTGACTACTGGCAGCACGGCACGATCCACCTGACGGCCGCGGGTGTCATCGCCAAGTCGTCGAACCTCGGCACGATCGTGGCGGCGCAGCAGCTGAGCGACGGCACGATGCACTCCTACCTGCGCAAGTTCGGGTTCGGCTCGCTCAGCGGGGTCCAGCTGCCGGGTGAGTCGCGCGGCATCCTGACGCCGGCGAAGCAGTGGACGAAGGCGAACCACGCGACGATCTCCTTCGGCCAGGGCATCTCGGTGACGGCCCTGCAGGTGGTCCGCGCGGTCGGCGCGATCGCCAACAACGGCGTGATGGTCGATCCCTCGGTGGTCGATGAGTACGTCGACGCCGACGGCAAGCGGACGAGTCCCGAGGCGACGTCGACGCGGCGCGTCGTGTCGGCCAAGGCGGCCAAGATGGTGACGCGCATGATGGAGGCCGTCACGGCCGACGACGGCACCGCGCCGGCGGCGCAGATCCCGGGCTACCGGGTCGCCGGCAAGACCGGTACCGCGTGGCGCGTCAACCCGGTGACCGGTCGCTACGTGCGCGGTCAGAACACCGTCTCGTTCATCGGGTTCGCCCCGGCGGACAAGCCTCGCTTCGTCACCTACGTGGTGCTCGACAAGCCGTTCGCGAACGCCGGCGGCGGCTCCACGGCGGCCCCGGTGTTCCACGACGTCATGTCGATGGCGCTCGAGCGGTTCGGCGTCGCGCCGACGGGCTCGCGCTCGCCCAAGGTGCCGCAGCAGTGGTGAGTGGCACTCGCCCGGTCACGCGCACGTCTCGGTAGGTTGGACCGGTGACCGAGGCGATGAGGACGAGACCCGACCGACCGCCCCGACGCACCCTCGCCGAGGTCGTCCACGAGCTCGGCGAGCGAGGCTCCGTCGTGGGTGCCGGCCCTTCGGCGGGCTCAGGGACCGCGGTCGAGGTCACGGGCATCAGCCTGAGCACGGCCGACGTCCGACCCGGGGACCTGTACGCGGCCCTGCCGGGCGCCCGCGTCCACGGTGCCGACTACGTCGACGCGGCTCTGCGCGGCGGCGCGGTCGCCGTGCTGACCGACGTCGCCGGCCGGGGCCGCGTGCCCGCCGACGTCCCGACGGTCGTGGTCGACGCGCCCCGCGCCGTGCTCGCCGGACTCAGCGCCTGGTTCTACGACCACCCCAGCCGGGAGTTCACGACGTTCGGCGTCACGGGCACGCAGGGCAAGACCACGACGACCTACCTCGCGGAGTCGGCCCTGGGTCTGGACCACGCCGCGGTCGTCGGCACGATCGGGACGCGGGTCAACGGCGTGCCGGCCGCCTCGAGCCTCACGACCCCCGAGGCCCCGGCGTTGCAGGCCCTGTTCGCCGTCATGCGCGAGGAACACGTCGAGGCGTGCGCCATGGAGGTCTCGAGCCATGCGCTCGTGCAGGGCCGCGTCGACGGGTTCGCGTTCGACGTCGCGGCGTTCCTCAACCTCGGCCGCGACCACCTGGACTTCCACACCGACCTCGAGGACTACTTCCTCGCGAAGGCGTCGCTGTTCACGCCCGACCACGCGCGCCGGGCCGTCGTCAACGTCGACGACGCGCACGGCCGACGCCTCGCCGCGCTCACCCCGCTGCCGGTCACGACCTTCTCGACGCAGGGTGCCGTCGCCGACTGGCGCGCCGCGAACGTCCGCCCCCACCGACTCGGGACCGACCTCGTCGTCCTCGGGCCGGAGGGCGAGGAGATCGAGCTCAGCGTGCCGCTGCCCGGGGCCTTCAACGTCTCGAACGCGCTCGCCGTCATCGCCTCGCTCACCGGCGAGGGACGCGACCCGTCGGCGCTCGCCGAGGGGATCGCGCTCAGCCCGGGCGTGCCCGGTCGCATGGAGCGCGTCGAGGCCGGGCAGCCGTTCACGGCGATCGTGGACTACGCGCACAAGCCCGACGCCGTCACGGCCGTGCTCGACGCCCTCCGTCCGGTGACGCCCGGGCGGCTCGTCGTCGTCATCGGCGCCGGCGGCGACCGCGACCACGGCAAGCGACCGCTCATGGGGGAGGCCGCAGCGCGTGCCGCGGACCTGGTGATCGTCACCGACGACAACCCGCGCTCGGAGGACCCCGCCGCGATCCGCGCCGCGGTGCTCAGCGGCGCGCAGGCGGGTCCGGCCGCGTCGGTCGA
>JALRCA010000137.1 GCA_023257515.1 Aeromicrobium sp. | reverse complement strand
GGCGATCCGGCGCAGGTCCTGGACCTGCTCGGTGACGCCGTCGAAGTCCTTGCCGTTGCTGAAGTACCAGTCGGCGTGGCGGCCGCCGTTCTCGCGGGCGGCGGACGAGTTGCCGCCCTGGAAGATCTCGGGGTGCGGGCGTCCGGGCACGTCGACCGGGCCGGGCTTGAGCGTGAAGTCGTGGATCCGGTAGAAGTCGCCGAGGTGCGTGAAGCCCTCCTCGGTCCAGAGGCCGCGCAGCACCTTGATGAACTCCTCGGTGCGGCGGTAGCGCTCGTCGTGCTCGAGCCACGGCTCGCCCAGTCCCGTGAACTCGTCCTTGAACCAGCCCGAGACGACGTTGACGGCGGCGCGACCGCCGGAGATGTGGTCGGCCGTGATGATCCACTTGGCGAGCACCGCGGGGTGCCACAGGCCCGGGTGGACGGCGGCGATGACCTTGAGCTTCTCGGTCTGCGTCAGCAGGCCGAGGCTGAAGCTCGTGGACTCGTGCTGCTGGTCCGCGCCGTAGGAGGCGGTGTAGCGGACCTGGCTGAGCGCGTACTCGAAGCCGACCTTCTCGGCCAGCTGCGCGACCTCGACGTTGAAGTCGTAGGTCCAGTCGGTGCGCTGCTCGATCGTGCTGGTCACGAGGCCGCCGGAGACGTTGGGCACCCAGTACGCGAACTTGAGCGGGTCGGTGGGACGGGTCATGGCTGATGTCCTTTCAGGGAGTCGGCACGGCCGAACGTAGGCGCGTCGAGCCGCTCGTCGGGTCCTGGTCAGATGGTGAACAGGACGCCGACCGGTCACCGAGCCGTGATACCGCCAGGCACCCCGGTAGCGTGGGCGGCATGCAGGCGATCGTCTTCTGCGACGTGACGGATCCGTGGTCCTACGTGGGCGTCGTGCGCCTCGAACGGGCCGCGGCGACGCTCACGATCCTGACCGGCGAGCCGCTCGAGCTGTCCTACCGTGCCGCCGTGCCGTCGCGGCTCGCCGAGGCCGGCGAGGTCGCCGCCGCGGCGCGCATCACCGGCATCGAGCTCAACGTCGACGACGTCGTGCCCGCGGACTCGACCGACGCCTGGCGCCTGCTCACGTGGGCGGCGGAGTCCGGCGGACCCGTGCAGCGCGACCTGCTGCACCAGCTGTGGCGCGCCCACCTGCTCGAGGGCGCCGACGTCTCCGACCCCCTCGTGCTCGCCACCCGCGCCGCCCTCGTCGGGCTCGACCTCGAGACGGCCGACGGGCTGCTGGCGAGCGAGGAGTACCGCGACGAGGTCGCGCTGCAGCGCGAGACCGCGGCGTCGCTCGAGATCACCGAGCTGCCCCACGTCGTGGTCGAGTCGCGGTGGACCCTGGCCGGCGTGCAGTCGCAGGACGACTACGTCCAGGCCCTGCACCGGACCTACAGCGCCTGGCACGAGGAGACCGCCGGCGGTGAGTAGGCTCGCGCCATGACCTACACCCTCGTCCTGCTGCGCCACGGGCACAGCGAGTGGAACGCCAAGAACCTGTTCACCGGCTGGGTCGACGTCGACCTCAACGAGCAGGGGGTCGAGGAGGCCGGTCGCGGCGCACAGCTGCTCGCCGACGCGGGCGTCTACCCCGACGTGCTGCACACGTCGCTCCTGCGCCGCGCGATCCGGACGGCGCAGATCGTGCTGGACGGCATCGACCGGCACTGGATCCCGGTCCGCCGCTCCTGGCGCCTCAACGAGCGTCACTACGGCGCACTGCAGG
>JALRCA010000133.1 GCA_023257515.1 Aeromicrobium sp. | reverse complement strand
CTTGAACCCGGTGCGGTGGTCGGAGATGCGGTTCTCCGGGAAGTTGTAGGTGCGGACCCGCTCGGACCGGTCGACCGTGCGGACCTGCGAGCGCCGGGCCTGCGAGGCCTCGGCGTCGGCGGCCTCCTGGGCTGCCTCGAGCAGCCGCGAGCGAAGGATGCGCAGCGCCTGGTCCTTGTTCTGCAGCTGGCTCTTCTCGTTCTGGCAGCTCACGACGATGCCGGTCGGCAGGTGGGTGATGCGCACCGCTGAGTCGGTCGTGTTGACGCTCTGCCCGCCGGGTCCGGAGGACCGGAACACGTCGATGCGCAGGTCGTTGTCGTGGATCTCGACGTCGACCTCCTCGGCCTCGGGCAGGACGAGCACCCCGGCTGCCGAGGTGTGGATGCGTCCCTGCGACTCGGTGACGGGCACCCGCTGCACGCGGTGCACCCCACCCTCGAACTTGAGCAGCGCGAACGGCGCCTGGCCCGGCTCCGGCGTGCCCTTGGCGGCGACGGCGACCGTGACCGACTTGTAGCCGCCGAGCGCCGACTCGGTGGCGTCGAGCACCTCGGTGCGCCAGTCGTGACGGTCGGCGAAGCGCGTGTACATGCGCAGCAGGTCGCCGGCGAACAGCGCGGACTCCTCACCGCCCTCACCGCCCTTGATCTCGAGGATCACGTCCTTGCCGTCAGCGGGGTCGCGCGGCACCAGCAGGTGCTGCAGGCGCTCGGTGAGGACGGGGACCTGCGCCTCCAGCTCGGCGAGCTCGTCGGTCAGCTCGAGCTCACGGGCGGCCTCGAGGTCGTCGCTCACCTGCTGCCACTCCCGGTAGGCGCGCACGACGGCGCCGAGCTCGGCGTAGCGCCGGCCGACCCGCCTGGCGCGCGCGGGGTCGGCGTGCACGGCCGGGTCGGACAGCTGGGCCTCGAGCTCCGCGTGCTCGGCGATCAGGGTGTCGACGGCCTCGAACATGCACTCACCTCCTCGTCACGGGTACCACGACAAGGACGCCGGCCCACCCCTCGGCGGGGTGGACCGGCGTCCGTGGATCGGCTACTTCTTGGTGCCGTAGCGCTTCTCGAACCGGGCGACGCGACCGCCGGTGTCGAGGATCTTCTGCTTGCCGGTGTAGAACGGGTGGCAGGCCGAGCACACGTCGGCGCGCAGGACGCCCTCGGTGGCCGTGCTGCGGGTCGTGAACGTGTTGCCACAGGTGCAGGTGACCTGGGTCTCGACGTACTCGGGGTGGATGTTGCTCTTCATGGTGAGTCCTCTCGTGGGTCGCTGGGTCGGCCGCGGCGCGGACCGTGAACCAGAACCGAAGGATGATTGTGCCAGTCGGCACTCGTCACAACGAAATCGAGCCCCGACCCATTCCCGCCGCGTCAGGCGGCGGGCAGCAGCTTCTCGATGTCGGAGGCGATGTCCTCGGGCTTGGTCGTCGAGCCGTAGCGCTTGACGACGTTGCCGTCGGCATCGACCAGGAACTTGGTGAAGTTCCACTTGATCCGACCCCCCAGCACGCCCTTCTTCTCGGACTTGAGCCACTGGTAGAGCGGGTGCGCGTCGGACCCGTTGACCTCGACCTCGGAGAACAGCGGGAAGGTCACGCCGTAGTTCTTCTCGCAGAACGCGGCCGTCTCCTCGTCGCCGTCGGGGTTCTGGTGGCCGAACTGGTCGCACGGGAAGCCGAGCACGACGAGGCCGCGGTCGACGTAGGACTGGTAGAGCTCCTCGAGTCCACGCAGCTGCGGGGTGAAGCCGCACTGGGTGGCGGTGTTCACCACGAGCAGCACCTTGCCGCGGTAGTCGGCGAGGGCACGCTCGGCGCCGTCGATCGTCGTGGCCGAGAAGTCATGGGCGGTCGTCATGCCATCGATCCTAGGGACCGGGTCGACGCCGCGCAGAAGGACCGACCGGCGAATGCGCGCCACGACACGTCGACGGCACCGGCCCAGCAGGACCGGTGCCGTCGACGGGGCAGCGTCAGTCGTCGCTGCCGGACGCGTTGTTCGGGATCGTCTTGGAGATCTCGAGCAGGAACTCGGCGTTGTTCTGCGTCTTGCGGAGCTTGTTGAGCACGAGCTCCAGGCCCTGCTGTCCCTCGAGACCGGAGAGCAGGCGACGCAGCTTCCAGACGATCGCCAGCTCCTCCTGCGACATCAGCAGCTCCTCGCGGCGCGTGCTCGAGGCGAGCACGTCGATCGCGGGGAAGATGCGCTTGTCGGCGAACTCCCGGCGCAGGCGCAGCTCCATGTTGCCGGTGCCCTTGAACTCCTCGAAGATCACCTCGTCCATGCGCGAGCCGGTCTCGACGAGAGCTGTCGCGAGGATCGTCAGCGAGCCGCCGTTCTCGATATTGCGGGCGGCTCCGAAGAACTTCTTGGGCGGGTAGAGCGCTGTCGAGTCGACGCCACCGGACAGGATGCGGCCCGACGCGGGTGCCGCCAGGTTGTACGCGCGGCCAAGACGTGTCATCGAGTCGAGCAGCACGACGACGTCATGCCCGAGCTCGACGAGGCGCTTCGCTCGCTCGATGGCGAGCTCCGCGACGATGGTGTGGTCCTCGGCAGGCCGGTCGAAGGTCGAGGCAATCACCTCGCCCTTGACAGAGCGCTGCATGTCGGTGACCTCTTCGGGTCGCTCGTCGACGAGGACGACCATGAGATGGCACTCGGGGTTATTGGCCGAGATCGCGTTGGCGATCGACTGCAGCACCATCGTCTTGCCGGCCTTCGGCGGGCTGACGATGAGGCCTCGCTGGCCCTTGCCGATCGGCGCCACCAGGTCGATGACGCGCGTCGTGAGGTTGGTCGGCTCTGTCTCCAGGCGCAGGCGCTCCTGCGGGTACAGCGGCGTCAGCTTGGAGAAGTCCGGACGCTGACGAGCCGTCTCGGGGTCGGTGCCGTTGACCGTGTCAATGCGCACGAGCGGGTTGAACTTCTCGCGACGCTCGCCGTCGCGAGGCTGGCGGACGGCTCCGGTGACGGCATCGCCCTTGCGCAGTCCGTGCTTCTTGACCATGGAG
>JALRCA010000109.1 GCA_023257515.1 Aeromicrobium sp. | reverse complement strand
GGCGATCCTGCCGCTGCGCGGCAAGATCCTGAACGTCGAGAAGGCGCGGATCGACAAGATCCTGCAGAACGCCGAGGTCCAGGCGATCATCAGCGCCCTCGGCACCGGCGTCCACGACGACTTCGACATCGCCAAGCTCCGGTACCACAAGATCGTGCTGATGGCCGACGCCGACGTCGACGGCCAGCACATCTCCACCCTGCTGCTCACGCTGCTGTTCCGCTTCATGAAGCCGCTGATCGACAACGGTCACGTCTACCTCGCGCAGCCGCCGCTGTACAAGATCAAGTGGACCAACCACGCCCACGAGCTCGCCTACTCCGACCGTGAGCGCGACGCGCTGCTCGCGGCCGGCGAGGAGGCCGGCTACCGCCTCCCCAAGGAGGCGCCGGTGCAGCGGTTCAAGGGTCTGGGCGAGATGAACGCCTCGGAGCTGTGGGAGACCACGATGGACCCCGACGCCCGTGTGCTGCGTCAGGTCACGCTCGAGGACGCCGCGATGGCCGACGAGATCTTCACGATCCTCATGGGCGAGGACGTGGAGCAGCGACGTTCGTTCATCCAGCGCAACGCCAAGGACGTCCGCTTCCTCGATATCTGATCCGCCCGACGACCCACCCACCGAAGGACTGACGACGACGTGAGCGACACCCCGATCGAGCGGGACAGGATCGAGCCGGTCGAGCTGCAGGACGAGATGCAGCGCTCGTACATCGACTACGCCATGAGCGTCATCGTGGCGCGAGCTCTCCCGGACGTGCGCGACGGCCTCAAGCCGGTGCACCGGCGGGTCCTGTACGCGATGTACGACGGTGGCTACCGGCCCGATCGTGGCTTCAGCAAGTGCAGCCGCATCGTCGGTGACGTGATGGGTCAGTACCACCCGCACGGCGACAGCGCGATCTACGACACCCTCGTGCGGCTCGCGCAGCCGTGGGTCATGCGCGCCCCGATGATCCTCGGCCAGGGCAACTTCGGCTCGGTCGGCGACGACCCGGCTGCGGCCATGCGCTACACCGAGTGCAAGCTCGCGCCCATCGCGATGGAGATGGTGCGCGACATCGACGAGGAGACCGTCGACTTCAAGCCCAACTACGACGGTCGTTCGCTCGAGCCCACCGTCCTGCCGGCGCGCATCCCCAACCTGCTGGTCAACGGCTCGGCCGGCATCGCGGTCGGCATGGCGACGAACATCCCTCCGCACAACCTGCGTGAGGTCGCCGATGGCGTGCAGTGGGCGCTGGCCCACCCGGGCGCCCCGCGCGAGGAGCTGCTCACGGCGCTCATGGAGCGCATCAAGGGTCCCGACTTCCCGACGCACGCGACGATCGTCGGCACCAAGGGCATCGAGGAGATGTACCGCACCGGCCGCGGCTCCGTCCCGATGCGGGCCGTCGTCAACATCGAGGAGGACGCGAAGGGCCGCATCCAGCTCGTCGTCGCCGAGCTGCCCTACCAGGTCAACCCCGACGCGCTCATGCGCAAGATCGCCGACCTGGTCAACACCAACCGCGTCCAGGGCATCTCCGACCTGCGCAACGAGTCGAGCGACCGCGCCGGCATGCGCATCGTGATCGAGCTGCGCCGCGACGCCGTCGCCCGCGTCGTGCTCAACAATCTCTACAAGCACACCGACCTGCAGACGAACTTCAGCGCCAACATGCTGGCCCTCGTCGACGACGTGCCGCGCACGTTGAGCCTCGACGGCTTCATCACGCACTGGATCACGCACCAGATCGAGGTCATCCGTCGGCGCACCGAGTACCGCCTGCGCCGTGCCGAGGAGCGCGCCCACATCTTCCGCGGCCTGGCCAAGGCCCTCGACGCGCTCGACGAGGTCATCGCCCTGATCCGCCGCAGCCCCACGGTCGAGGAGGCCCGCGAGGGACTCATCAGCCTGCTCGCGATCGACGAGATCCAGGCCAACGCCATCCTCGAGATGCAGCTGCGCCGCCTGGCGGCCCTCGAGCGCCAGAAGATCATGGACGAGCTGGCGAAGCTCGAGGCCGAGATCGCGGAGTTCAAGGCGATCCTCGCGAGCGAGGACCGCCAGCGCCAGATCGTGTCCGAGGAGCTCGCGGAGATCGTCGACAAGTACGGCGACGACCGCCGCACGCCGATCATCCCGGCCGACGGCGACCTGTCGATGGAGGACCTGATCCCCGACGAGGAGGTCGTGGTCACGATCACGCGCGGCGGCTACGCCAAGCGCACGCGCACCGACCTCTACCGGGTGCAGAACCGCGGCGGCAAGGGCGTGCGTGGGGCCGCGCTGCGCGACGGCGACTTCGTCGACCACCTGTTCCCGACGACGTCGCACCACTGGATCCTGTTCTTCACCACGGCCGGGCGCGTCTACCGCACCAAGGCGTACTCGCTGCCCGAGGCGGCGCGCGACGCCAAGGGCGGTCACGTCGCCGGACTCCTGTCGTTCCAGCCGGACGAGGAGATCGCCCAGGTGCTGGCGATCCGCGACTACGAGCAGGCGCCCTACCTCGTGCTCGCGACCCGGAAGGGTCTGGTCAAGAAGACCCGCCTGGCCGACTACAACAGCCCGCGCCAGGCCGGCGTCATCGCGATCAACTTCCGTGACGAGGACGACGAGCTGATCGGCGCCGAGCTCGCGGGCCCCGAGGACGACCTGCTGCTCATCAGCCGCAAGGCGCAGGCGATCCGTTTCCGCGCCGACGACGAGCAGCTGCGTCCCATGGGCCGCGCGACCTCCGGCGTCACGGGCATGAAGTTCCGCGACGACGACTCGCTGCTGTCGATGACGGCGATCCGGCGCGAGCACGCCGACGTCGAGTGGGCGGACGTGCCCGACGACGACAAGCTCTACGTGTTCACCGTCACGGACGGCGGCTACGCCAAGAAGACCTCGATCGACGAGTACCGGCTCCAGGGACGCGGCGGTCTGGGCATCAAGGCCATGCAGATCACCGAGAACCGCGGCGAGCTCGTGGGGGGTCTGGTGCTCAAGGACAGCGACGACGTCATCTCCGTCACGGCGAGCGGACAGATCACTCGCAGCCTCGTCGCGGGTGTACCCGCCAAGGGACGTGGCACGATGGGGGTGAGCTTCGTGAAGTTCAAGGGTGACGACCGGGTCGTGACCATCGCACGCAACGCGGAGATCACGACGGACGAGGAGACCGAGGCACCGGCCGAGGACACCGAGACCGGCACGGCGGACGAGACAGGTGCCACGACGGAGGAGCAGGACGAGTGAGCGACAGCCACGACGACACGACCGGACAGGCACCGGGTGCCTCGCCGGACGCAGAGGCGACGTCGCAGGGGTCCTCGACGCCCGGCGTGAAGACCGCGCAGCAGAAGGCGGCCACCCCGCCGCCTCCGCCGCCCGCGGCCGGCAAGAAGGCGCCTGCCCAGAAGTCGGCCCAGAAGTCGACACCGAAGGCTCCGGCCAAGAAGACTCCGGCCAAGAAGGCGGCCCCGGCGACGCCCACGCCGGAGCAGGACACCGCCGTGCAAGCAGCTGCGCGTCCCAACGCCGCGCAGCCCGCGGCTGGTGCCGGACGACCGCTCACCGCGGCCGACTACGCCACCACCACCCGCGGCTCGGCGGCCAGCACGTCGGTCATGCCCGCGATCCGCGACGAGCCGAGCGCCTCCGCCCCGGCGGCCGCCGCCGGCTCGAGTCGCAGTGCCCGTCTTCGTCTCAAGCACATCGAGCCGTGGTCGGTCACGCGTCTGGCGTTCGTGGTGTCCGTGGCGCTCATGATCGTCGCGGTCGTCGCAGTCACGATCTTCTGGATCGTCCTCGACCTCACCGGCGTGTGGGACCAGCTCAACGGCAGCGTCACCAACGTCCTGAGCGACGACAGTGGCAACTTCGACGTCACCGACTACCTGGGTCTCGGTCGTCTCGTCGGCCTGACGCTCGTCCTGTCGGCGATCAACGTCGTGGTCATGACCGCGCTCGCCACGATCGGCGCACACCTGTACAACCTGGCAGCACAGCTGCTGGGCGGCGTCGAGCTCACCTTCGGCGAGGACTGATCGTCCCCGCCCGACCGTCCCCCCGATTCGTCGGGGTAGGCGGTCGTGAGATAGAGTTCATCGCTGTTGCGGGCCTATAGCTCAGCTCGGTTAGAGCGCTTCCCTGATAAGGAAGAGGTCGCTGGTTCAAGTCCAGCTAGGCCCACTCCCGCACCCCTCGGAGGTCGCCATGAAGCGCCTGATCGGCTTGGCCGCCACCGCCGCCGCGCTCGTCTGGGCGCTCGGTCGACGGGGCAAGCCGGCCGACCCGTGGTCCGGCACCACCGACGAGGTGTAGCGGAGCACGACACGGGGCTGTGGCGCAATTGGTAGCGCACCTGCTTTGCAAGCAGGGGGTTAGGGGTTCGAGTCCCCTAGGCTCCACCACGTCTGGCGATGCCGTCGGTGCAGCGGTAGCGGCTCCGCCGTTCCGCACGCAGGGGGTGAGGGG
>JALRCA010000088.1 GCA_023257515.1 Aeromicrobium sp. | reverse complement strand
GCGTCTTCTTGACCAATGATGCGCTTGTGAAGTTCGCATTCCATGTTCAGCAACTTGGCGGTTTCTTCTTCGGTCAATTTGAAAACTGGAATGCCAGTCCACATGCTCAAAACTTCGGCGATCGAGGCGAGGTCGACCTGGTCGACCACGGCCTCGTAGGCCTCGACGGCGCCCTCGGGGGTCTCGACCCCCAGGTCGCGCTGTGCCTTCAGGACCGCGATCCAGAGCCGCCGCTCCAGCACGATCTTGTGCTCGGGCGACCAGATCCGCGCGATCTCGGGCGAGGCGTAGCGGGCGGCGAGGACGTTGGGGGTGCTCACGGCGCACATTGTTCCAGTCGCCTCCGACCCCCGGACCCCGGGCGCTCCCTGCTAGGGGACGGTGACGTCGCCGAGCTGCGCGGCGAGCGCGATGTCGGCGCGGTGCTGGGCACCCTCGAACGAGATCGCGTCGACACCGGCGTAGGCGCGGTCGCGGGCGTGCTCGAGGGTCTCGCCGACCGCGGTGACCGCCAGCACGCGTCCGCCCGCCGTCACGAGCCGGCCGTCCGCGTCTCGCGCGGTGCCGGCGTGGATCACGTCGACACCCTCGATCGCGTTGGCCGCGTCGACGCCGAGGATCACGTCGCCGCTGCTGGAGGACTCGGGGTAGCCGGCCGACGCCATGACGACGGTGACGCCGATGCCGTCGCTCCACTGCGGGAGGCCGACGGAGGCGAGCTCCCCGGTCGCGGCACCGTGCAGCAGCGCGGAGATCGGCGTGCGCAGGACGGCCAGCAGCGCCTGCGTCTCGGGATCGCCGAAGCGGGCGTTGAACTCCACGACGCGCACTCCCCGCGAGGTGAGGGCGAGGCCGGCGTACAGCAGCCCCTGGAAGGGGGCGCCGCGGCGTGCCATCTCCTGGACGGTCGGCACCAGCACGCGACGTGTCACCTCGGCGACGAGTCCCTCGGGTGCCCAGTCCAACGGCGTGTAGGCACCCATGCCACCGGTGTTCGGACCCTCGTCGCCGTCGAAGATCCGCTTGAAGTCCTGGGCCGGCTGCAGCGGCAGCACCGTCTCGCCGTCGGTGATCGCGAACAGCGAGACCTCGGGACCGTCGAGGAACTCCTCGATCACGACCCGGTCGCAGCCGGCGGCGTGGTCGATCGCGACCTGGCGGTCCTCGGTCACGACGACGCCCTTGCCGGCGGCGAGCGCGTCGTCCTTGACGACATAGGGCGGACCGAACGCATCGAGCGCCGCCTCGACCTGCTCGGCCGTCTCGCACACGTGCGCCAGGGCCGTCGGCACCTCGGCCGAGGCCATGACCTGCTTCGCGAAGGCCTTCGAGCCCTCGAGCTGCGCGGCCTCGCGCGACGGACCGAACACCGCGACGCCCGCGGCGCGCACGGCGTCGGCGACACCCGCCACGAGCGGCGCCTCGGGACCGATGACCACCAGGTCGACGCCGAGCGACGTCGCGAGGGAGGTCACCGCGTCGCCGTCGAGCGCGTCGACCTCGTGCCGCGTGGCGAACGGCTCGACGCCCGGGTTCCCCGGGGCCACGTGGACCTCGGTGACCTGCGGGTCGCGGGACAGGGCGAGGGCGAGCGCGTGCTCACGTCCGCCGGGACCGATGACGAGGGTCTTCACGGTGCCCGAGCCTATCGGTGCCCCCGGGGCCTACAGCAGGTCGTGGAGGACGACCGTCTGCTCGCGGCCCGGCCCGACGCCGATCGCCGAGATCCGCGAGCCGCTGATGCGCTCGAGCGCCCGGACGTACTCCTGCGCGGCGACCGGCAGGTCGTCGAACGTGCGGCAGTCGGACAGGTCCTCGGTCCAGCCCTCGAAGTACTCGAGGATCGGCTTCGCGTGGTGGAAGTCGGTCTGGGTCATGGGCATCTCGTCGACGCGCTCGCCGTCGATCTCGTAGGCGACGCACACGGGGATGCGGTCCCAGCCGGTCAGCACGTCGAGCTTGGTGAGCACGAAGTCGGTGACGCCGTTGATGCGGGCGGCGTAACGGGCGATGGGCGCGTCGTACCAGCCGCAGCGACGCGGACGGCCGGTCGTGGTCCCGAACTCCCCGCCGTTGCGGCGCAGCCGCTCGCCGTCCTCGTCGAACAGCTCGGTGGGGAACGGTCCCTCGCCGACACGCGTCGCGTAGGCCTTGACGATGCCGATCACGCGCGTGATCTGGGTCGGCGCGATGCCCGAGCCGGTGCAGGCACCACCCGTCGTCGCCGAAGACGACGTCACGAACGGGTAGGTGCCGTGGTCGACGTCGAGCAGGGTGGCCTGGCCGGCCTCGAGGAGCACGGTCTCACCGGCCTGCAGCGCCTCGTGCAGCAGCAGAGGGGTGTCGGCGACCATCGGGCGCAGTCGCTCGGCGTGCGTCAGCAGCTGCTCGACGATCTCGTCGACCTCGACCGAACGCCGGTTGTAGACCTTGGTCAGGATCTGGTTCTTGAGCTCGAGGGCCGCCTCGACCTTCTCGCGCAGGATCTTCTCGTCGAAGAGGTCCTGGATGCGCACGCCCTGGCGGTTCATCTTGTCGGCGTACGTCGGGCCGATCCCTCGGCCCGTCGTACCGATCTTGCGACTGCCGAGGAAGCGCTCGGTCACCTTGTCGAGCGTGCGGTTGTAGTCGGCGATGACGTGGGCGTTCGCGCTGACGACGAGGCTGCTCGTGTCGATGCCACGGGCCTCGAGACCGTCGATCTCCTCGAACAGGACGTCGAGGTCGACGACGACTCCGTTGCCGATCACCGGCGTGCAGCCGGGGGTCAGGATGCCGCTGGGCAGCAGGTGGAGCGCGTACTTCTCCGACGTGCCGTCCGGGTTCGGGATCACGACGGTGTGGCCGGCGTTGTTGCCGCCGTTGAACTTGACGACCTTGTCGACGCGGCTGCCGAGCAGGTCGGTGGCCTTGCCCTTGCCCTCGTCACCCCACTGGGCTCCGACGATGACGACTGCGGGCATGGGAGCGCACCACCCTCGAACGAACGACAAGCCCCGCGGGCGGGGCTCTTACCGCCGCATCGTAACCGGTCCGGGCCTATGCTCACCACGTCGAGACGAGGGAGGCGCGCATGACCCACTGGGTGGCGGTCGTGAACGCGAAAGCCGGTGGCAGCGACGACCCGGCCCTCGACGAGGCGCTCGAGGTCCTGCGCTCCGACGGTTCGCTCGACGTGCACCGGACGTCGGACGTCGACGACCTGACGAAGGCGGTCGAGGCCTCGATCGGCGGTGTGCTGGCCGTCGTCGGCGGTGACGGCAGCATCCACGCCGTGGTGAACGCGGCGGACCGGGCCGGCCGCCTCGACGACGTGGAGATCGCGATCGTCCCGCTGGGCACGGGCAACGACTTCGTCCGCACGCTCGGCCTCGTCGCCGATCCCGTCGAGGCCGCCCGGCAGGCGGTGGCGACCCCCGCGCGCCCCGCCGACGTCGTGCGCGACGACACGGGACGCATCGTGGTCAACGCCGCCCACGTCGGGATCGGCGCCGAGGCCAACCTGCGTGCCGAGCCGTGGAAGAAGGCGCTCGGGCCGGTGGGCTACGCGATCGGCGCGATCGTCTCCGGCGTCACCGGCAAGGGCTTCCACGCCGGGGTGCGCGTCGACGGCGTCGAGGTGGAGCTGCCGCACCGCTTGCTCCAGGTCGCCGTCGGCAACGGCCGCTACGTCGGTGGCGGCGCCCCGTTGCTGCCCGACGCCGACCCGTTCGACGGTCGCCTCGACGTCGCGATCTCGTGGTCGGAGCCACGGCTGCGCCGCCTGGCCTACGCCTGGCGCCTGCGCAAGGGACGCCATCCGATGCGCGACGACGTCATCTACCGCAAGGCCGAGCGGGTCGAGGTCGCCGGTGAGCCGATCCCCGTCAACGTCGACGGCGAGGTGTGCGGCGAACAGCGTCGCCACACCTGGGCCGTCGAGCCCGGCCGCCTGCTCCTGCGGGCGCCCGCGGCCGACTGACCCCGCTGGCAGTGACGTTCTGACGCGACACGCCGGCGTGTCGCGGTAGGAACGTCACTGCCAGCGGGGTCAGGGGGTCAGCCGACGAGCTCGGCGTAGGCTTCCAGGCTCGACTCGCGCAGGAACTCGCGGCAGCGGTGCGCCTCGGCCTCGTCGCCGAGACGCTCCGAACCGGTCGCCAGGGCGGCGAGCGAGCGCAGGAAGCCACGGTTCGCCTCGTGCGACCACGGCACCGGGCCGTGTCCCTTCCAGCCGTTGCGACGCAGGGCGTCGAGCGAGCGGTGGTACGACGTGCGGGCGAACGCGTAGCCCTCGAGGTCGTCACCGGCCGCGAGGGCGGACTCCGCCAGCAGCGCCCAGGCCAGCGTGGACTCCGGGTGCGCGGCCGCGACCGCCCGGGGGTCGTCCCCCGCGGCGATCGCGTCCGCGCCCGTGTCGGCGGGCAGCAAGGTCTCGGGCGGCTCACCCAGGAGGTTCGTCATGCCTCGACCCTACGGTCCGGCTGCTCGACGTCCACCCCCCGCTCGCCGACCGGACGTCGCCGTGCCTGCAGCGCGACGAACACGATCGTCAGCGCGAGGCCCACGCCCGTCAGGACGCTCACCAGGGTCACCGCCGAGCCCATGCCCGGCAGGGTCGTCGAGGGGTCGCCGCCGTGGGCGGACCCCAGGATGGCGGTCACGACGGCGAGGGTCACGGCGCCGCCGATCTGCACGCTCGTGTTGACGAGTCCCGAGGCCAGCCCCTGCTCGTCGTCGTGGACGCCGGACGTCGCCTGCGAGTTGATCGAGGGGAAGCACAGGGCGAACCCGACGCCGAGCAGGAGGATCGTCGGCAGCAGGAACGCGGCATAGGCCATGCCGGCCTCGGCGCGCAGGAACAGCAGGTAGCCACCGACGAACGCCGCCATGCCGACCGCGATGAGACGCGGCGTGCCGATGCGCTCCATGACGGAGTCCATCATCGTCGCGCTCGCCACCACGAGCAGACCCGCAGGCAGGAACCCCAGGGCCATCGCGAGGGGCGACCAGCCGAGCACGTCCTGAAGGTAGAGCGTCACGACGAACTGGAACGCCGCGTAGCTGCCGAACATGACGAACCCGATGACGTTCGCGTGGGCGATGTGCAGCGAGCGCACGATGCCGAGCCGGACCAGCGGGTGGGCATGCCGACGCTCGGTGACCAGGAACGCCGCCGCGAGCAGGACGCTCGCCGCGAGCGCCGACAGGGTGCGATAGCTCGTCCATCCGACCTCGGGTGCCTGCACCACGGCCCACACCAGCAGCAGGAGGGCGCCCGTGCTCGTGATCGCCCCGGTCAGGTCGAAGTGGGCGAACCGGAACGGTGCCCGCTCGGCGCGCGGGATCACGAGCCACCCGACGGCGAAGACGAGCAGCGCCAGGGGGCCGGGGAGCAACATCGTCGCGCGCCACCCGACCTCGGTCAGGACGCCACCGAAGACGAGACCCATCGAGAAGCCGCTGGCCCCGCACACGGTGTAGATGCTGAGCGCGCGGCTCCGGGCCGGGCCCTCGGCGAACGTCGTGGTGATGATCGAGAGCCCGGACGGCACGGTGAACGCTGCCGCGACGCCCTTGACGAAGCGCAGAGCGATCAAGGTGCTGGGATCGCTCACGGTCGCGCTGACGACCGACGCGATGCCGAACACGGCAGCGGCGGCCAGGAACACCTGGCGCCGCCCGAGCAGGTCGGAGACGCGTCCGCCGAGGAGCAGCAGCCCGCCGTAACCGAGCACGTAGCCGCTCACGATCCACTGCAGCGACGACGGCTCCATCGCGAGCTCGGCGCCGATCGAGGGAAGGGCGACGCCGACCATCGAGATGTCGAGGCCGTCGAGGAACAGCGCGCCGCACAGGACCACGAGCAGGATCCAGGTCGACGTCGTCCACCCGGACCGCTCGGTGATGTGGACCGGCTGCGTGGCCGGTCGGGTGAGGAGGGAGGTCATGTCCGCCACGTTATATGCATGCGCATTCAATGTACAAGAAAATATTGCGTGAACACGCTCCATCCGATCCGGTGCTATCCTGACCGCGTGGGAAAGCAGGCCGACGACGCGCTCGCGGAGTCCTGGCACGAGCTGATGACGCGCTACAACCGCCTCGTGTGCCGGCTCGATCGCGATCTGCAGAGCGCCCATGGCCTCACGTCGAGCGAGTTCGAGGCGCTGCAGCAGCTGTCGCGCACGGGCGACTCGGTCGCCATGAACGAGCTCGGTGACCACACCCACCTGTCGCAGAGCGCACTCTCCCGCCTCGTCGCCCGTCTCGAGAACGCCGGCCTCGTGAGCCGCTCGATGTGCACCAGCGACCGCCGCTCCGTGCGGGTCTGCCTGACGCCCGAGGGCGCCGCGCGCTACGCGGAGGCCGTGCCCACACAACGCGCGATCCTGCGCGAGGAGTCAGCCGAGTGCACGAGCGCCGCCGAGGGCCTGCTGCTCCCCCGTCCCTGACGGCAGGACGGGTCAGTCGTCGATCTCGCAGAGCCGCTGGCCCGAGCCCAGGTCGTCCAGCGTCTCCTGGAGCCGGCGGATCCGCTCCCGCGCCTCGGCGACGAGACGGTCGCCGACGCGGGCCCACACGTCGGGAGTGGAGTCCGGCGTGACCTCGCTCAGCACCGCGCCGATCTCGCGGACCGTCAACCCCACGCGCTGCGCCACCCTCGCGACCTTGATGCGGCACGGCGCGTCGGGTGCGAAGCGACGCTGGTTGCCGCGGGTGCGCGCGGCCTCGACGAGTCCGTGGCGCTCGTAGAAGCGGACGGCGGACTCGGCGACACCCGACTGGTCGGCGACGTCGCGCACGGTCATCGTGAACACGCTCTCGTCCTTCGTGACGCGAACGGGTGCGGTCATCGACCGGCTCCCTCGAGCGTCGCCGCCGTCCTGGGCCAGAGGCGGGCGACCACGAGCGCCGCGAGCAGCACGACCACGACGGTCGAGGCCTGGGTGAGACGCTGTCCGGTGACGGCGTCCCCGGTGACCCGACCCAGCGCGACGTAGGCGATCGTCACCGCCGCCGTGCCGGCTGCAACCGACGTCTGGCTCAGGAGCTGCAGCATCGACGAGGTGGACGCCAGGTCGTCGCCCTCGAGCCGGCGGACCGCGGCGGTCTGGGTCGGCATGAGCACGGCCCCGCAGCCGGCACCCTGCAGCGCTGCGAGTGCGGCGATCACCGCGTACGGCGTGTCGATGCGCAGCACGAGCACGCTGAGCACCCCTGCCGTCGCGAACACGAGCAGGCCGACGAGCACGATGCGGGCGGGGTCGAGGCGGTCGACGAGACGGGTGCAGACCTGCAGGCTGATCCCGGTCGCGAGGGCGGCGGGCACCGCCAGCAGCCCCGCCGTCATGGCCCCGTCACCGCGCGCGAGCTGGACGTAGCTCGGCACCAGCATCGCCGACCCGAAGTAGACGGCCGCGAACATGACGAGCACCAGGGCCGCGGTGCCCACGTCCCGGCGGGCGAGCAGTCGCACCCGGAGCAGCGGCGCCGGCGTACGCCATGCGTACCGGGCGAAGGCGCCGAGGAGCGTCAGCCCGAGCAGCAGACCGGCGAGGCGCAGGACGTCGGAGAGGCCCTCACCCGCGAGCCCCAGCACCAGGAGCACGACGCCGGGCACCGCGAGCAGCACGCCCGCGACGTCGAGCGGGGCGCCGGCCTGCTCCTCGTCGGGACCGGCGAGGCGCGGCACCAGCAGCGCGGCGAGCAGCGCCGGCGGCACGACCACGAGGAACAGCGCGCGCCACGACACCTGGTCGACGAGTGCGCCGGCGAGCACCGGTCCCACGAGGGGTCCGACGAGCACGGGCAGGCCCAGCACCGCCGCGACACGGCCGCGACGGCCCGCCGGCACCCCACGCAGACCGAGGGACATGGTGAAGGGCACGACGAGTCCTCCGGCCAGGCCCTGCAGCACGCGCGCCGCGACGAGCGAGACGGGCCCGACGGCGGCGGCCGCGGCGAGCGAGGCGACGGCGAACGCGAGCAGCGCCGCGCCGTAGAGACGAGCCTGACCGACGCGCCGGCCGAGCCAGGGGGCGATCGTCATGGTCGAGACGAGCGCGAGCACGTAGCCCGTGGTCGTCCACTGCATCGTCGCGAGCGAGCTGTCGAAGATGCGCACGAGGGCCGGCGTCGCCACGACCGCGATCGTCGTGTCGAGCACGACGACGAGCCCGCCCACGGCGAGCGCCAGCGCGAGGCGCCGCTCGGCGGCGGTCATGCCGGCACCTGGTCGCGCACCCGGGCCGCACGGAGCGCCGTCGCCCACCAGTGCAGCTCGGCCATCATCGCGTCCGCTGCGGCATCGACGTCGGCCGGCGGCTCGAACCCGTCGTCACCCAGGTGGTTCCACGGGTGCATGAGCAGCACGGCCTCGCGCACCGTGGCGGCACCGAGCTCGGCGAACACCTGGCGCAGCTGCTCCACCGCCTGCGCGCCGCCCGTGCGGGCGCCGTAGGAGACGAAGCCGACGGGCTTGCGCCGCCACTCGCCGAAGTGCAGGTCGATCGCGTCCTTCAACGCGCCGGGGAAGCTGTGGTTGTACTCGGGAGTCAGCACCACGAAGGCGTCCGCCTCGCGCAGCGTGGCAGCCGCGCGGGTCGGCGTCCCGCCCGGTCTCATGTCGCGCCCGTCGAGTCCTGCCGAGGTCACGTCGACGACCTCGAGCCGCACCCTCTCGTGCCGGGCCACCGCCCGGCTCAGCCACGGGACGAGGGCGTCAGCGAAGCGCTCGCGGCGCGCGCTCCCGACGATCAGGGTCACAGTGATGGTGTCCATGACGCCGACGCTAGAAGTTGAACATTGGTTGAGGTCAAGCCAGCGCGGGACGCAATCTGAGGGTTGGTGGTCACCATGGTGACCACCAACCCTCAGTCCTGGCCCGGCGGGGACGAAGACTGAGGGATCGCGGTCGCTGGCGCGACCGCGATCCCTCAGATTGCGTCTCCCCGACTCCCAGGCGGGGTCAGAGCTTGGTGCCGGCGGAGCGGAGGTTCTGGCAGGCCTCGACGACGCGCGCGGCCATGCCGGCCTCGGCGGTCTTGCCCCAGGCG
>JALRCA010000269.1 GCA_023257515.1 Aeromicrobium sp. | reverse complement strand
GCCCAGCCCAGGTTACATGGTAGTGACCGGCTACAACGGGCTAGACAGTGAACTCGCGTTGTCGGATGACATGGCGCTCACGTGCATTACCGACAATGAAACAGATGGGGTTACTGATGGGGCTGAATCGTTCCAATGGTCGGGAAGACCTTCTGGATGTCGCGCTGCGCGATGACGTTGCCCATCGTGGCGCGCCGGTCACCGGCCATGACGACACCGCCGTCGAAGGTCGCCGCGACGATCGTGGTGCCGTGCGTCACCCCGGCGAGACCGTGGGCGTCACCGCCGGCGGCCGCGGACGGCAGCAGGTGCGGCGCGGTGTCGGCGAGGAAGTCGGCGAACGAGGTGCCGCCGGTGGAGAGATAGCTCTCCGGCAGCATCCCTGCGCCGCTCACTGGCCGCCCTTCTGCACGAAGCTGCGCACGAACTCCTCGGCGTTCTCCTCGAGCACGTCGTCGATGTCGTCGAGGATCGCGTCGACGTCGTCGTCGAGCTTCTCCTTGCGATCGGAGTCGACCTCGGGGGTGGCAACCTGCTCGGTCTCCTCGGAGCTCCTGCCCCGGCTGCGGTGCTGCTGTTCGGCCATGACCTCACCCTAGTCCCCCAGCGGTCGTCTGCAGCGTGTGTTCAGCGTTGCGTGATGGTCCGGAACAGGTCGGTGGCCGTGGCCGAGTCCTCGAACAGGTGCCCGACGTGCTCGGCGGTCCCGCGCAGCGGGTCCATCGTCGGCACCCGCTGCAACGACTCGTAGCCCGGCAGGTCGAAGATGACCGAGTCCCACGACGCTGCCGCGATGTCGGTCGAGAACCGCGTGAGGCACATGCCGCGGAAGTACGCACGGGTGTCGCGGGGCGGCTCGTGGACCGCCGCCAGCACCGCGTCGTCGGGCACGAGCCGCTCGATCCGTCCGCGCCGCAGCAGGCTGTGGAACAGTCCCTTCTCCGGCCGCACGTCGTGATACTGCAGGTCGACGAGATGGAGCTTCGCGTGGTCCCAGTCCAGGCCGTCGCGGGAGCGGTACGACTCCAGGAGCGAGAGCTTGGCGACCCAGTCGAGCTCGCGGGCGCACTCCATGGGGTCCCGCTCGAGCCGGTCGAGCACGCTCTGCCAGCGCTCCAGCACCTCGTCCGTCTCGGGGTCGCTGCCGTGCTCGACGACGTAGCGGCGCGCCGCGTCGAGGTAGTGGCGCTGCAGGGCGATCGCGGTCGTGGTGGTGCCGTCCTCGAGCTCCACGAGCACCGTGCAGGTGGGGTCGTGCGACACGTCGTGCAGCGCCTCGACCGGACGCGCCAGCGGTGGTGCCGGTGGCAGGAACCCGTCCTCGAGCATCGCCAGGACGATCGAGGTGGTCCCGTGCTTGAGCAGGATCGCGACCTCGGACAGGTTGGCGTCGCCGATGATGACGTGCAGACGCCGCCACTGGCGCGGATCGGCGTGCGGCTCGTCGCGCGTGTTGATGATGGGGCGCTTGAGGGTCGTCTCGAGGCCGACGCCGACCTCCATGTAGTCGGCGCGCTGCGAGACCTGGAACGCGTGCACGCTGCCGTCCTGCTGCTGACCGACCCGGCCGGCGCCGCAGAAGATCTGACGGGACACGAAGAACGGCGTCAGCTGCGCGACGATCGACTCGAACGGCACGTCGCGTCGGACGAGGTAGTTCTCGTGCGAGCCGTACGACGCGCCCTTGTTGTCGATGTTGTTCTTGTACAGCACGATCGGCTGGTTCCCGGGGATCTGGGCGGCCAGCTCGGCCCCTCGGAGCATGACGTGCTCCCCCGCCTTCTCCCACCGGACGACGTCGCGCGGTGTCGTGACCTCGGGCGAGGAGTACTCGGGGTGCGCGTGGTCGACGTACAGACGGGCCCCGTTGGTCAGGATGATGTTGGCGAGGCCGAGGTCCTCGTCGGTGAGCTGGCTCGGGTCGGCGACCTCGCGGCTCAGGTCGAAGCCGCGCGCGTCGCGCAGCGGACTCTCCTCCTCGAAGTCCCAGCGAGCCCGGCGCGTCAACCCGTGGGCCGAGGCGTAGGAGTTGACGACGTGCGTCGAGGCCACCATCGGATTGGCGTGCGGCTGGCCCTGCACGGAGATGCCGTACTCGACCTCGCTGCCCTGCACACGGTGGACGGTCACCGCCGAGGTCCTGGCGTGGTCGTGGGGATCATGCGCCCACCCTACGTGCCGGACGGCGCGTCACCTGCTCGTCATCCGCCGTCACCGCGACGTCGGCCAAACGTCACCGACACGACCGGCGGTGTCCACCGTCCCGCTCCTCGGCGTCCCGAGCCTGGACGACATGAAGGTCGCCATCGTCACCGAGTCCTTCCTGCCCCAGACCAACGGCGTGGTCAACTCCGTCCTCCGTGTCGTCGAGCACCTCGTGTCGCGTGGCGACCAGGTGCTGGTGATCTGCCCCGACGCCCGCGAGGAGGTGCCGACCGAGGTGCTGGGCGCCCAGGTCGTCGCCCTGCCGTCGTGGTCCCTGCCCGGCTACCCGGACGTCCGCGTCGCCACCGGTCGCTCCGCGCCGGTCGAGGCGGTGCTGCGGCAGTTCGCGCCGGACGTCGTCCACCTGGCCTCGCCGTTCGTGCTCGGCTGGCGCGCGACGCTCGCCGCCCAGGCGCTCGACCTGCCGGTCGTGGCGATCTACCAGACCGACGTGCCGCGCTACGCCGAGCGCTACGGGCTGCCGTGGACCAAGCGGCGTCTGTGGCGTCGCGTGCAGGACATCCACTCGCGCGCGACCGTCAACCTCGCGCCGTCGGTCGCCTCGATCCGCGAGCTGCGCGAGCACGGCGTCGACCGGGTGCGTCTGTGGCAGCGCGGCGTGGACTGCGACCTGTTCGACCCGAGCCGTCGCAGCCATGCGCGCCGCGCGCGCATCTGCCCCGACGGTCGCAAGCTGGTCGGGTTCGTCGGCCGGCTCGCGCCCGAGAAACAGGTCCAGGACCTGGTCCGGCTGAAGGACGAGCCCGGCGTCAAGCTCGTGATCGTCGGCGACGGCCCCGAGCGCGCGCGGCTGGAGCAGCTGCTCCCCGACGCGCACTTCACCGGCATGCTGCACGGCGAGGAGCTGGCCGCGACCATGGCGGCCCTCGACGTGCTCGTGAGCACGAGCGAGACGGAGACCTTCTGCCAGGTCGTCCAGGAGGCCCTCGCGAGCGGCGTCCCCGTCGTGGCGAGCGGCGTCGGCGGCCCTCTCGACCTGGTCGACCACAGCCGCACCGGTTGGCTCTACGCGCCGGGCGACCTCGACGCGATGGCCGGGCACGTGCGCGACCTGGTGGGCGACGAGGCCAAGCGCCAGGCGTTCGGGCGCGACGCGCGGCGGTCCGTCGTGCTGCGTGGCTGGCGCGCGATCTGCTCCGAGCTCGTCGGCCACTACGCGCGGGCCGTCGAGGAGCACCACGACCTCGAGCCCGTCGACGTCGGCCTGGTGCACTGGCGCACCCGCCGCCTCTCCCGCCGCTGACCAGATGTGTGCCGTGGTGCACCGAATGCCAGGGCAGAATCGGTGCAACACGGCGCAGATCTGGGGTCAGGTGAGGTGCTTGGCCAGGTGCGCGCTGCGCTCCTCGTTCCCGTAGTAGCCGAACGCGGGGATACGCGTGTAGCCGCTGGAGCCGTAGAGCGCGATCGCCTCCGGTTGCGCCTCGCCGGTCTCCAGGACGAGCCGGGTGACTCCGGCCTCGCGGGCCGAGTCCTCGATCCACGTCAGCACGGCGCGCGCATGGCCCCGGCCCCGGTGGCTCTCGCGCACGAACATGCGCTTGATCTCGGCGTCGCCCGGCTCGGGGCCTCCCCGACGCCACCCGCCCATCGCGACGGCGACCTCGCCGACCTCGAGCACCACGAAGTCACCGCGCGGTGGGGCGAAGTCGTCGGCCTCCATCGGGGAGGTGTCGGGACCTCCGTAGATGGCGGTGTAGTGCGCCTGCACCTCGTCGGTGAGCTCCGCGACGACGCGCGTGTCGGCCCGCGCCCGTCGCAGGACGGGCGCGGGTGACGACTCGCTCAGAGGACTCGTCCGTTCAGAGGACTCGTCTCCTCACAGGTACTGGCCCGTGTTGGCGACCGTGTCGATCGACCGCCCGGGCTCGTTGCCGCTCTTGCCGGAGATGAGGGTGCGGATGAACACGATGCGCTCACCCTTCTTGCCCGAGATACGTGCCCAGTCATCGGGGTTGGTGGTGTTGGGTAGGTCTTCGTTCTCACGGAACTCGTCCACGCAGGCAGCCAACAGGTGCGATACCCGGATGCCTTTCTGGCCGGTGGCCAGGAAGTCCTTGATGGCGGACTTCTTGGCCCGGGCCACGATGTTCTCCA
>JALRCA010000204.1 GCA_023257515.1 Aeromicrobium sp. | reverse complement strand
CTCTTCAGGGTCCATCTTGAACAAAAACGAGCGGGCGAGGGCGTAAGGGATCAGGGACATTGGATAATTCCGGGCTGGCGCAGAGGTCTGCGGCGTTTGAATCGGTTGCCCTGATTGTCGCAAACCCCGGCCTGTCTTTTTTCACTCCCAAACCGAGCCCCTTTCATGACCCAAGACGAACTCAAAGCCCTGGTGGGCCAAGCCGCCCTGAAATACGTTGTCCCTGGCGAGATCGTCGGCGTGGGCACGGGCTCGACGGTGAACAAATTCATCGACGCCTTGGCCACCATGAAAGACCAGATCAAGGGCGCGGTGTCCAGCTCCGAAGCCTCCACCGTGCTGCTGGAGCAGAACTACCGGTCCACGCAGACGATCCTGACCGCGGCCAACGCCGTCATCAGCCGCAACGAGGGGCGCAAGGACAAGAAGCTGTGGTCCGCCGAGGGCGACGGCGAGAAGATCGTCGGCTACGTCGGCGACGACGAGCGCGACGAGGCCCAGTTCGTGGCCGACGAGGTCGACACGCTGACCGACGAGGGGCGGGCCAGGCCCGCCGACGTCGCGGTCTTCTACCGCACCAACGCCCAGTCCCGGGTGTTCGAGGAGGTGTTCATCCGCGTCGGCCTGCCCTATCGCGTCGTCGGGGGCGTCCGCTTCTACGAGCGCAAGGAGATCAAGGACGCGCTCGCCTACCTGCGCATCCTCGTCAACCCGGCCGACACGGTCTCGCTGCGCCGCATCGTCAACGAGCCCAAGCGCGGCATCGGCGACCGCGCGCAGGCGGCGCTCGAGCGGTTCGCCTCGCGCGAGGGGATCACCTTCTGGCAGGCCATGCAGCGGGTCGACGAGGTCGACGACCTGGCCACGCGCTCGCGCAACGCGATCGCGGAGTTCGCCACGGTCGTCCAGGGCCTCATGGACCTCGCCGCCTCGGGCGAGCCGGCCGACGCCGTGCTCGAGGCCGCGCTCACGCAGTCGGGCTACCTGTCCACGATCGAGCAGAGCCGTGACCCGCAGGACGAGACGCGCGTCGAGAACCTCGCCGAGCTCGTCGCGGTGGCGCGCGAGTTCGTCGTCAATGCGGCCACGGTCGACGAGCCCGAGGGCGATCTGCCCGCGGTCCAGGTCGAGGCCGAGGACCTGACGCCGGGCTCGCTCGAGGCGTTCCTCGAGCAGGTCGCGCTCGTGGCCGACGCCGACCAGGTGCCCGACGAGGGCGACGGCGTCGTCACGCTCATGACGCTGCACACCGCCAAGGGCCTGGAGTTCCCGGTCGTCTTCCTGACGGGCCTCGAGGAGGGGGTGTTCCCGCACATGCGCTCGCTGGGCGACTCCTCCGAGCTCGAGGAGGAGCGCCGCCTGGCCTACGTCGGTATCACGCGCGCCAGGTCACGGCTGTACGTCACGCGCGCCGCGAGTCGTTCGGCGTGGGGTGCGCCCAGCTACAACCCGGCGTCCCGCTTCCTCGACGAGCTGCCCGAGCACCTCGTCGACTGGCGCCGCGAGGCCCAGGCCCCCACGTCGTGGAGCCGGTCGATGACGGCCACGTCGCGCTCGTCGTCGGCCCCGGCGTTCCGCTCCCAGGCGGTCGCGGCGCGCTCGAAGTCCAAGCGCGAGGTCCCCTCGCTCGAGCCCGGCGACCGCGTCACCCACGACTCCTTCGGCCTCGGCACCGTCGTCGCTCTCGAGAGCGGCGGCGACAACGCGGTCGCGAGCGTCGACTTCGGCTCCGCCGGCGTCAAGCGCCTCCTCCTGCGCTACGCCCCCGTCACCAAGCTCTGACCCCCACCTCGAGTCCAACTCCCCGCGATTTGTCGAGTTCGATCGCGATAGGGAGTGTTCTTCGAGCGCGAACTCGTCATTTCGCGCCGAACCACGACCCCCACGTCACGCTCATGACGGGGCGCGGGCCGCGGTAGCCGCGGCGGTCCAGTGCTGCGGCGACGCGCCGGACGATGCCGAGCGGGTCCTTCATGTCCTGGATCGTGACGACGACGACGATCCAGCCGGCGGCTTCGAGTCGTTCACGGCGCAGGTGGTCCTTCTGGCGTTGGCGGGCGTCGCGCTCGTGGTGCCACCCGTCGTACTCGACCAAGACCTTGAAGCGGCTGAACAGGATGTCGCCGCGCGCGACGAAGCGCCCGGCGTCGTCGAGGATGTCGACGTTGCACCCGTCGACCGGTAGACGGGCGAAGACCAGGATGAGTCGCACGTCCGTCTCGAGGAACGACTCGACGCCCTCGCGCACGAGCGCGACGGCCCGGCGGGCGCGGACCACGCCGTCGAGATGGCTCTGGACGCAGAAGTCGCGCAGCTGGTCCAGGGTCACGAGCCCGGCGTGCACGAGCGCGTCACCCGCCCGGACCAGGTCCCGCAGACCCAGGAGCGTCGCGCTGTCGACGAAGGCCCGTTCCGGCGTCGTGGTGGCGAGGCCGCGCACCTCGTCGAGCCAGATCGTCCCGATCCGCCGGTGCAGGACGAGCCCGTCGCGGACCGTGTGGTGACTCGATCGGGTCGAGAAGTGCACCGGGAACCGGCCGCCGAGGTCGATGCCTCGCAGCTGGAGTGCGCTCACGTGGCTGACGAGCGATCCTGGCGGAAGGATCCTCAGCGCGGCGTGCAGCCAGGGAACCAGACTCTCGGGCGGCGGTCCGTGCCACCACACGCCACGGAAGAGTGCCGTGAAGTGCGCGCGGACGTAGGCCCAGGACAGGCCGGCGGTGAGCAGCTCCTCGCGGGTGACGGGGCGCCCGCAGAGCTGCGGCGGGACGGCGCGGGTGGCGGGCATGCACCCAGCCCAGCCGTCGTGCAGCCGGCCGGACAGAGGCCGGCGGCACGCCTGTGGACACCAGCGTGCCGCCAGCCGAGCCTGTGGATGGCGATCTGACGAGTTTGCGCTCGAAAAGCACTCCCTATTGCGATCGAACTCGACAAATCGCGGGGAGTTGGGCCCGGGGAGGGGAGGGTCAGGGGTTGACCTTGTGGTCGCGGAGCACGGGCTCGGGATCGACGGGGTCGCCGCCGCCGGGGTGCACTTCGAGGTGGAGGTGGGGGCCGGTCACGTTGCCGGTCGAGCCGGTGTAGCCGATGACGTCACCGGGGCCGACGCGCTCGCCCGCCTGGACCGTGATGCGGCTCTGGTGGCAGTACCAGATGTCTGTGCCGTCCTCGAGCGTGATGATCGTGCGGTTGCCGTAGGCGCCCTCGTAGCCGGTCTCCTTGACCGTGCCCGCAGCGACCGAGACGATCGTCGATCCGGACGGACCGGCGAAGTCGAGCCCCGTGTGGGTGCGGGCCCAGAGGCCGCTGCTCTGGCCGAAGCGCGCCGTCAGGTGGTAGCCGGTGACGGGGAGGACCCACTGGTTCTTCTCGAGCTGCCGGGCCGCGGCCTCGACCTTCTGCTTGGTCTGTGCCTGCGCGGCGAGCTTCTGCTCGGCCTGCTGCTTGGCCTGCTGCTCGAGCTGGCCGCGATCGAAGCTGCGGGTCGTCTGGACCTCGTTGCCGTCACCGGAGTAGCTGGCCGAGATCGTCTGGTAGCTCGCGCGGAGCGTGTCGCGATCGGAGTGCGACGAGAACGCTGCCGTGCCGATACCCGCGACCACCAGCGCCAGCGCACCGACCATCGCCGGGGTCGGGCGGAAGCTGCGACGACGTCGTCCTGGCCGGGCACTCGCTCGGCGGCCACCCCGTGGGGTCGCCTGACGCACGTCGAGACGGCGTCGGGGCGCGGACGAACTCACGCAGGAACCTCCGGGTGGTGGGCAGGACCCGTCGAGTCTAGAGGACGTCGGGTCCGGCTCCAACCGAAGTTCACACGTCCGACGCTCCCGTGCGGGGATCCCCGCGAGAATCGGGCGCCGCTCGTGAGCCGATTCACATGATCTGGGACCATGTCCGACGTGGTGAGACGCGTGCTGGTGGCCTCGACGGGCGAGGACGTCGTGCCCGTCCTCGCGACCGCGCGCCGCCTCCGTGACGACGGCCTCGAGGTCGTCTACCTCGGGACCGGGGCCACGGCCGAGCAGGTCGCCCACGCCGCCGTGGCCGAGGACGTCGTCGAGGTCCACCTGGCGGGACCGGCTGCCGGAGCGGCGCGGGTCGAGGCGCTCCTCGCGTCGTTGCAGGCCGCCGTGGCCCACGTCACGCCGGTCGCCGACCGCCCCGGCGACTGAGCACGGGCTGCGCCGACGAGGGCCCGGTGTGACCGACCCGACGAGCCCTCATCGGCGTGCGAGGGCTAGAGTCGCCGGTGGTTTCGGCGCCTGCGCGCGGTCCTCGCGCGAGGCGCAGCGAACGGACAACCAAGGACGGACATCACCGTGGATCTGATGGAGTACCAGGCGAAGGAGCTCTTCGCCAAGCATGGCGTCGCCACGACGCTCGGCAAGGTCGTCACGACCGCCGACGAGGCCAAGGCCGCTGCCGAGGAGATCGGCGGCGTGACCGTCATCAAGGCGCAGGTCAAGGCCGGAGGTCGCGGCAAGGCCGGCGGCGTCAAGATCGCCAAGACCGCTGACGAGGCCTACGAGCACGCGTCGAACATCCTGGGCATGGACATCAAGGGACTGACGGTCAACCGCGTCCTCGTCACGCCCGCGACGCCGCCGATCGAGGAGTACTACTTCTCGTTCCTGCTCGACCGCTCGAACCGCAGCTACCTCACGATCGCGAGCGTCGAGGGCGGCGTCGAGATCGAGGAGGTCGCCAAGACCAACCCCGACGCGGTCAAGCAGATCGCGGTCGACGCCGGCGAGGGCGTCGACGAGGCCAAGGCGCGCGCCATCGTGAACGAGGCCGGCTTCCCGGCCGAGCTCGTCGAGCAGGCCGTCACCCTGATCCAGGGTCTCTGGACGGTCTTCACCGAGGAGGACGCCACCCTCGTCGAGGTCAACCCGCTCGCGCGTCTCGAGGGCGACAAGCTCGAGGCCCTCGACGGCAAGGTGTCGCTCGACGACAACGCCTCCGAGGTGCGCCACCCCGAGCACGAGGAGTTCGTCATCCACGAGGAGGCGGACCCGCTCGAGGCCAAGGCGAAGGCCAAGGGACTCAACTACGTCAAGCTCGACGGCGAGGTCGGCATCATCGGCAACGGCGCGGGACTCGTCATGAGCACCCTCGACGTCGTCGCCTACGCCGGCGAGAAGCACGGCAGCGTCAAGCCCGCCAACTTCCTCGACATCGGCGGTGGCGCCTCGGCGCAGGTCATGGCCGACGGCCTCGACGTGATCCTCGGCGACGAGCAGGTCAAGTCGGTCTTCGTCAACGTCTTCGGCGGCATCACGTCGTGCGACGCGGTCGCCAACGGCATCAAGGGTGCGCTGGAGCTGCTCGGCGACGACGCCACCAAGCCGCTCGTGGTCCGGCTCGACGGCAACAACGTCGACGAGGGTCGCGCGATCCTCGACGAGCTGAACCACCCGCTCGTGACGCAGGTGGACACGATGGACGGTGCGGCCGACAAGGCCGCCGAGCTGGCGAACGGCTGAAGGGGCTGACATGTCGATCTTCCTGACCAAGGACTCCAAGGTCATCGTCCAGGGCATCACCGGCGGCGAGGGCTCCAAGCACACCGCCCGCATGCTCGCGGCCGGCACGAACGTCGTCGGCGGCGTCAACGCCCGCAAGGCCGGCACGACCGTCACCCACACCGACGCCTCCGGCGCCGAGGTGGAGCTGCCGGTCTTCGGCTCGGTCTCCGAGGCCATCGAGAAGACGGGCGCCGACGTCTCCGTCGCGTTCGTCCCGCCGGCGTTCACCAAGGACGCCGTCGTCGAGGCCATCGACGCCGAGATCGGCCTGCTCGTCATCATCACCGAGGGCGTCCCTGTCCAGGACTCGGCCGAGTTCTGGGCCTACGCCCAGTCCCGAGCAGCACAGGGCAAGAAGACGCGCATCATCGGCCCGAACTGCCCCGGCATCATCACGCCGGGCGAGGCGCTGGCCGGCATCACGCCCGCCAACATCGCGGGCAAGGGCCCGGTCGGTCTCGTCTCCAAGTCGGGCACGCTGACCTACCAGATGATGTTCGAGCTGCGTGACTTCGGCTTCTCGACCGCCATCGGCATCGGTGGCGACCCGATCATCGGCACGACGCACATCGACGCCCTCGAGGCGTTCGAGGCCGATCCCGAGACGAAGGCCATCGTCATGATCGGCGAGATCGGTGGCGACGCCGAGGAGAAGGCCGCGGCCTACATCAAGGAGAACGTCACCAAGCCGGTCGTCGGCTACGTGGCGGGCTTCACCGCTCCCGAGGGCAAGACGATGGGCCACGCCGGCGCCATCGTCTCCGACGGTGCGGGCACCGCGCAGGGCAAGAAGGAGGCCCTCGAGGCCGCCGGGGTCAAGGTCGGCAAGACGCCGTCCGAGACCGCCGCCCTCATGCGCGAGATCCTGCAGTCGCTCTGAGCGCCTGACGCGAGGCCCCCGGACCCGTGGGTCCGGGGGCCTCGTCACGTCGGGAACCGGCTCAGGGTCCGCGGGTGGGTCAGTCGGCGTAGACGAGGCGGGTGCCGGCGCGGGAGGCCAGGTCGACGAACGTGGCCCGGCCGATGTCGTGGTCGCCGGCCGGGGTGAACGTCGTCTGCGCGACGACGGAGCCACGACGGATCATGGCCATCCGGTAGTAGACCCACTCACCCTTGCGGATCTCGAACCCGATGCGCCACGACGTGCCGGTGTAGCCGGGGCCGGAGAACGACTTCTTGTCGGTGACCTTCGCCGAGAGGTTGACGTCGGGGCACGCGGCGATGTTGTCCACGACGCCGCCCACGAACTTCTTGGCGGCCCGCCCGCTGTCGAAGCGCGCGACGGTCTCGGCGACGCCGAACTCGCGAGGCAGCTGCTTGGCGCCGGGGATCACGAACAGGCGCGAGCTCGCCGTGCGGACGTCCTTGCCGGAGAAGTCGGCGGCCTCGCACACGGTGGCAGCCGGGTTCTGCTTCGGTTGCGGCGTGAACGGGTCGACACCGGCCCACACGCGGTCGATGTCGCCGATGGGCGGCAGGTCGACGATGCCGAGGAACTCCGGGGCCGTCGAGGTGCGCGGCGGTGGTGCGGCCTCGACCTCGGTGTCGTTGCTGCAGCGACCACCGCTGTCGCGGCAGATCTTGGCCACCGACGCGTTGAGCGCGCGGGCGAACTTGCGCACGTCGGGACCCTTGTCGGCGGCGACCTCGTGGACGAGCGTCGAGGTGACGCGGCCGGAGTGAGCGAGTCCGACCGAGATGGTGCGCTCGGGGCTGCGGTTCGAGCGCAGCTGCAGGATCTTGAAGTCGCCGAAGGGTCGTTTGAGCACGTAGGACCCGACGAGCTGGACGCGCGGCTGCTGACAGTTCGCGTACCAGCCCACGGTCGTGCGATAGGCCTTGGTGGCGTCCTGCTCGTTGCGGCTGACCTCGATGGCCTGTGCGGCGCGCGGCGTGCCCTGGCCCTTGGCGGCGAAGGTGCGCACGAACACGCGCAGCGGGTCGGGATCGGCGAAGCGGCGCGTGGGGCACGTGGCGTAGGGGGAGCGCTCCTCGCGGTCCTCGTCGGTCTGGGTCGTCCGCCAGGTGCGCCCGGTGTCGAGACCACCGACCTGACGGGCGCTGAGCAGGTTCTCGGAGCTGAGCTTGCGGGCCTCGAGCACGACGTCGGCACTCTCGTCGCCGATCTTCTCGCGGTGGGGGACACCGGCCGTGGCGGTCAGCTCGCCCTCGTCGACGGCGGCCGCGGCGCCCCCCAGCACGGCGACGATCGCGACCGCCACCAGGAGGACGGTGTTCAGCCGGCGGCCGCGGTCGGCGCGCTGTCGTAGCCTGGCGACCGGCGGCATCGCGAGCTGGCCGGTGATGCTGCCGAGGGCCCGCAGGCGGGACTCGAGCTCGTCGAGGGGGACGCCGAGCGACGTCTCGAGCCGGTCGAGGGAGTTGGTGACGATCTCGATGCCGTCCTCGGCGCCGACCCCGACCTCGTGGCACGCGTGCTCCAGGTCGGTGTCGCCGAGCGTGAGCAGCACGATGAGGCGGCGGTCGTCGGTGGGCAGCTCGTGCAGCGCCTCGAGGAGCTCGGTGTCGGCGTCCTCCTCGTGGCGGCGGCGCAGCGGGTGCGTGCCGCGGCTGAGGACGGTGGCCTTCCAGGCCTCGTTCCGCACGTAGGCCAGGGGCTCGCGCTCACGGATCTTGGACCAGTCGCGCCAGGCCCGCCGGTACGCGTCGATCGTGGCGTCGAGCGCCACCTGCCGGTCGCCGCTCACGGCGTACGTGACGCGCAGCGCGTCAGCGGCGGTGGAGGTGTAGAAGCTGCTGAACTCGTCGACGCGAGTCATCGCTCCGGCCTCCTCGGGGGTAGGGGGTTCGGCGTGCCTGGATGAAACACCACGACCTTACCGGTTGGATGGGAGGGTGCCTGAGGCCGAGACCGTCCCCTACGTCCGCCGCGGAGCGGTGACCGCTCTCGTCGCGGTGGGAGCCTGTCTCACGATCTCCCTCGTGCTCTCGCTCGTGTCCGGCGCGAGCGGTGTCGCCCCCGTCCTGCGCACCACCGTGCGCGGCTGGCTGGTCTCCGTCGGCAGTGGCATCGACGTGCAGGGCACGACCGTCGGCCTCGTCCCGTGGGGTGGTGTCGTGGCCGTCGGGCTGCTCACGGCGTGGGTCGCAGCACGTTCGGTGGAGCCCGGTGAGGAGCTCGAGCTCGGAGGGTTCGCGGCGACCGCTGCGGGCGCCGCGGGCGTCCTGGCGGCCCTGGGATCGGTGCTCACGAGCACCGACGAGGTCTCGACGAGCCCCGTGCGAGCCGCGTTCGGCGCGTTCGCGATCACCGGAGCCGGGGCTGCGGTCGGGGCCGCGACGCGACTTGGTCGACGCGACGCGCTCTGGTTCACCGAGGATGGCGAGATCAGGTCGGTCGTGCGCGCCGCTGTCCGCGGGGTGGCGGTGATGCTGGCCGGGGGATTCGTCCTGGTCCTGGCGATGCTCGCGTTCCGGCTCGACCGGGCCGGGGACCTGTGGGCCCTGCTCGACCCGGGCCTCGGAGGCGGTCTCGCACTGGGGATCCTGTGCCTCGCGGCCGTGCCCACGCTCGCCCTGTGGTCGGTCTCGGTGCTGATCGGTCCGGGCTTCGCGCTCGGGAGCTCGACGTCGGTCGACCTGACCGGCGCGCACCTGGGTCCCGTCCCCGGACTCCCCGTCCTCGCCGCGCTGCCGGGGCCCGGCAGGTTCGACGACTGGGTCGTGGTGCTCGCCCTGCTGCCCCCGGTCGCCGGGGCGATCGCGGGTTGGGCCGTCGAGGCACGCTCGGCCGATCCCTGGCGCCGCGTCGGCCTCGGTGCGGGGGCCGGTGCGCTGGCCGGTCTCGTGGTCGGCGTCCTCGTGGGCCTGTCGGGTGGCGCGGTCGGTCCGGGACGGCTCGCCGACGCGGGTCCACCGGTGCTCTCCCCGCTGCTCGTCGCGGTGCCCGTCCTGGCCGCGGGCGGTGCGATCGGGGCGGCGCTGGCCCACTATCGTGGGGCGCGTGCCAGCACCAGCGACGACGCCACGAAGGCCCGCGCGTCTCGTGGTCCTCGTCTCCGGTGGCGGAAGCAACCTCCAGGCGCTGGTCGAGGCGACGGCGCAGCCTGACTTCGGGGCCGAGGTCGTGGCCGTCGGCTCCGACCGTCCGGGCATCGAGGGTCTCGCCCGCGCCGAGCGTGCGGGCATCGCCACGTTCGTCGAGCGCCTCGGCGACCACCCGGACCGCGCGGCCTGGGACCAGGCCCTGACCGACGCCGTCGCGGTGCACGACCCCGACCTGGTGGTCCTGGCCGGCTTCATGAAGCTCACCGGTCCGCGGTTCCTGGCCCGCTTCGGCGGACGCGTCCTCAACACCCACCCCGCGCTCTCGCCCGCGTTCCCGGGCATGCACGGGCCGCGTGACGCGCTCGCGTACGGCGTCAAGATCACCGGGGCGACGCTGTTCGTGGTCGACGAGGGCGTGGACACCGGCCCGATCGTCGCCCAGGTCGCCGTGCCCGTGCTCGGCGGCGACGACGAGACGACCCTGCACGAGCGCATCAAGGTCTCCGAGCGCGCGATGCTGGTCGAGTGGGTCGGCCGGCTCGCCCGGGAGTCCTTCACGATCCACGACCGCGCGATCGTCCTCGGCGGCGCGCACCCGGCCCCGACCACCTGACCTGCAGCCCCGACCCCCCTTGGGAGGACCCCTCATGTCCCAGCGACCGATCCAGCGAGCGCTCGTCTCGGTGTACGACAAGACCGGCCTCGACGAGCTGGCGCGCGACCTGCACACGGCCGGCGTCTCGATCGTCTCGACCGGGTCGACGGCCAGGACGATCGAGGCCGCCGGCGTGCCCGTCACGCCGGTCGAGGAGCTGACCGGGTTCCCCGAGTGCCTCGACGGTCGCGTCAAGACGCTCCACCCGCGGGTCCACGCCGGCATCCTGGCCGATCTGCGCCTCGACGACCACCGCGCACAGCTCGCCGAGCTGGGCGTCGAGCCGTTCGACCTGGTCGTCGTGAACCTCTACCCGTTCCGCGAGACCGTCGCGTCGGGTGCCGCCCCTGACGAGGTCGTCGAGCAGATCGACATCGGCGGGCCGTCGATGGTGCGCGCCGCCGCCAAGAACCACCCGAGCGTCGCCGTCGTCACGTCGCCGTCGGCCTACGGCCAGGTCCGCGAGGCGCTGGGCGCGGGCGGGTTCACGTTCGAGCAGCGCCGTCACCTCGCCGCGCAGGCGTTCGCCCACACCGCTGCCTACGACGCCGCCGTCGCCTCGTGGTTCGCCGAGACCTACGACGCGTCGAACGACCAGGCGTGGCCGGAGTTCCGCGCGCAGACCTGGGACCTGTCGACGACCCTGCGCTACGGCGAGAACCCGCACCAGTCGGCCGCGCTCTACTCCGACGGCACGGGCGGCCTCGCGGCCGCTCGTCAGCTGCACGGCAAGGAGATGAGCTACAACAACTCCGTCGACACCGACGCCGCGGTGCGCGCCGCCTACGACCTCGACGAGCCCGCGGTCGCGATCATCAAGCACGCCAACCCCTGCGGCATCGCGATCGGCGCCGACGTCGCCGAGGCGCACCGCCGTGCCCACGAGTGCGACCCCGTCTCGGCGTTCGGCGGCGTCATCGCCGTCAACCGTCCGGTCAGCGTCGCCATGGCGCAGCAGGTCGCCGAGATCTTCACCGAGGTCATCGTCGCCCCGGGCTACGAGGACGGCGCCGTCGAGGTGCTCCAGGGCAAGAAGAACATCCGCATCCTCGTCGCCGACGACCTCGGCACGGGCGCCGACACCGAGGCCCGCCAGGTCAGCGGCGGTCTGCTGGTGCAGGCGCGCGACAAGGTCGATGCCGTCGTCGACGGCGGTGGCGACGACCCGAGCACCTGGACGCTCGCGGTGGGGGAGCCGGCCGACGAGGCGACCCTCGCCGACCTGGCGTTCGCGTGGACCGCGGTGCGCGCGGTCAAGTCCAACGCGATCCTGCTGGCCAAGGACGGCGCCTCGGTCGGCATCGGCATGGGCCAGGTCAACCGCGTCGACTCGTGCCGCCTCGCGGTCGAGCGTGCGGGTGCGGAGCGCGCGGCCGGTTCGGTCGCCGCCTCGGACGCGTTCTTCCCGTTCGCCGACGGCCCGCAGATCCTGCTCGACGCCGGCGTCAAGGCGATCGTGCAGCCCGGTGGCTCGGTGCGCGACGACGAGACCATCGAGGCCGCCCGCGCCGCCGGCGTCACCCTCTACCTGACCGGCACCCGCCACTTCTTCCACTGAGCCGACCTGGGCCCTCAGCCGACCTGGGCCCTGAGCCGGCCCGGGCCCTGAGTCCGATGGTGGGCGGTCAGTCCGTCTCGGCGCCGGTCGTGTCGGCGATGATCTCGTCGACCTTCTCGCGGCCCAGCAGGTGGGCGCCGACGAGGTCGCGGATGGCCTCGCTCATGAGACGTGCCTCGTCGTCCTCGCTGTACTGACCGGTCTGGCGCCGCAACGCGGTGCCTGCGATGACCGCCAGCAGCGCGGGGGCGAGGCGGTCCGCGTCGGGGATGCCGAGCAGCCCGAGCCAGCGGCTGGCGAGTTCCTCGAAGCCGACGAGGGCCTCGCGGGCCGATTCCCGGAGCGCGGCGTCGCGCGTGGCGGCCAGGAAGATCGACAGCTCGAGCGCCGCGACCTCCGGCGGACGGGCGGCCCAGACGGTGGCGATGACCTGGGTGGCGTCGGTGATCCTGCCGCCCATGCGAGGCAGCTGGTCCATGCCCGACAGCAGGTCGAGCTCGTTGCGCCAGCTCGTGATGTGGTCGGCGAGCGCCTCGCGCAGCAGGTCGTCGATCGACTCGAAGTAGTAGGTGGTCGTGGCCGGCGGCAGCCCGGCGCGCTTAGCCACCGCACGGTGCGTCACCGCACGAGACCCTCCTTCGGCGAACAGCTCGATCGCGGCCGAGAGAAGCTCTTCGCGACGCTGCCTGCTGCGCTCCTGGGAGAGCTGGGCTCGTGTGGCCATTGACACATCCTTGAGGTCTACGTACGTTGACACGCTAGTTGGACATTCGTACTGCTTTGGTCGAAACCCCTGGACGCCGTCGGGCGTGAGGAGAGTCTATGCGTCGTCTTCTGGTCCCACTGGTCGGCATGCTCGTGGCGCTGACGCTCGTCCCACCGGTGCCGGCGAGCGCGGCGCCCGGGTGGACGCCCGGGCCGGAACGCTACGACATCGCGGTCACCACCGACGTCCCGGTGCGCATGCCCGACGGTCGGGTGCTGCGTGCCGCCATCCATCGTCCGGTCGTCAAGGGCACGAAGACCCCGGCCACGGGGCCGTTCCCCGTCATTCTCGTGCAGACGCCCTACAGCAAGACCGTCGGCAACGTGGGCGTCGGCGCCGTGAACCCCTACCTCGTCAAGCGCGGCTACATCGGCGTCGTCGTCGACGTCGCCGGCACCGGCGGCTCCGAGGGCCAGTCGCAGCTGTTCGGCAAGCAGGAGGCCAAGGACGGTGCGGAGCTCGTGCGGTGGGCCTCGAAGGTCGAGGGCAGCAACGGCAAGGTCGGCACGCTCGGCGGCTCCTACCTCGGCATCGACCAGCTGTTCACCGCGGCGGAGGTCGGCCCGAACTCGCCGCTCAAGGCGATCTTCCCGATCGTGTCCTCGTCCGACCCGTACCGCGACCTGTTCACGGCGGGCGGCATCGTCAACATGGAGTCCGGGCTCGGGCTCATCGCGGCCTACTTCGGCCTGCGCACCCTGACGCCGCTCGCCGACCGTGGCCCGTACAACCCGCTCGACGCCCTGCGGCTCGTCGTCGAGCACGCCCTCGCCGGCATCCCGTTCGAGCTCAAGATCGGCCTCGACGCGCTGCTGGGCGGCGACCGCACGTACGACAGCGCCTACTGGCAGGAGCGCGCACCGCAGCGCGTGCTCGACAAGATCGTCAAGAACAAGGTTCCGGCCTACCTCGTCGGCGGTCAGTACGACGTGTTCCAGCGCGGTGAGCCGTTGCTCTACAGCGGGCTCCAGAACGCGTTCTCCGGACGCTCGGTGTGGGCGCCCATGTCCGCGAGCCAGACGGCCACGCCGCGCTACCAGCTCATGTTCGGTCCGTGGGGCCACAGCAACCCCGCGAGCGGTCAGGACCTCGACCGGCTGCAGCTGAGCTGGTTCGACCAGTGGCTCAAGGGGCGCGACACCGGTGTGCTCGACACCAGGACGCCGCTCCACGTCGTCGACTCCGCGACGCAGCAGCGTCGCGACGTGTCGCACTACCCGACCAGCACCGCGCCGCAGCAGTCCTGGTACCTGCAGCCGGGCCAGGGCCTGACGCGCAGCAGGCCCACGTCGACCACGGCCTCGACGAGCGTCACGTGGGCGCCGCTGTCGCTCAGGTGCCAGCGGTCGTTCAACCAGTGGGCCGCCGGCGCGTTCCGCGAGATCTACGAGAGCTGCAAGGACACTGCTCCGCTCACCGGCCCGCAGCCGGGCGACGCGCACTTCGACACCGCCACCCTGGCCAAGGACCTGACGCTGTCCGGCCCCATCGGTCTGACGCTGCAGGCGAGGTCGAACCGGCCCGAGTCGATGTTCGTCACGACGCTCCAGGACGTCGCGCCCGACGGCAAGGTCACCGACATCACCGCGGGCGCGCTGCTCGGCTCCGCCCGGGCCATCGATGCCTCCAAGAGCTGGCGCGGGGCCGGCGGCGCCTACTCGTTGCCGTACCACCCGCACACGCGGGAGACCCAGCAGGACGTGCCGACCGACACGGTCACACGCTTCGACGTCGAGCTGCGCCCGGCGTACACGACGGTCAAGAAGGGGCACAAGCTGCGCCTGCTCGTGCAGACCGCGGACACCCCGCACCTGCTGCCGCCGCCCACACGGCTGCTGCAGCTGCTCGGCGGCATCTACGACATCCAGACCACGTCCGTGACGCCGAGTGTGCTGAGTCTGCCCGTGCAGCCCTGAGGAGACGTAGGCTCCACGGATGGGGAGATCAACGCGGATCGTCACCGCCGTCGTGCTGACCGGGCTCGTGTCGTGGGGCGGGCTGGTGGTGGCCGGCCCGGCGTTCGCGGACGATCCGGGCGGATCGGTGCCGTCGGCGACCACGCCGGAGCCGAGCGTCACGACGCCGGAGCCGACGGTCACGACGCCGAGCCCCACCGAGACGACACCGAGCCCGACGCCGACGCCCTCGGCGACCACCCCGTCGCCCACGCCCACGCCCCCGAAGCCGAAACCGGCTCGGGTCAGCAAGAGCTACGTGCTGGGCAAGACGGTCACAGGTCGCAAGATCATGGCGCACTACCGCGGCTGGAAGAACATCAGGACCAAGCGTGTCCTCGTCGTGCTCGGCCAGATGCACGGCAACGAGAAGGGCGGCCTGCACACCATCGCGTGGCTGCGTCAGCACGCCAAGCCCACGCTCGGCAACGCGTTGTGGATCGTCCCGACGATGAATCCCGACGGCAACGCGCGAGGCACCCGGCGCAACGCCCGTGGCGTCGACCTGAACCGCAACTGGCCGACGAGCGGCTGGACTGGCAAGAACCGAGGTTCCGGCACGTGGGGTGGCCCGTCACGAGCGAGCGAGCGGGAGACGCGGATCATCAAGTCGTTCCTGGCCAAGCACAAGCCGGACTACATCGCCTCGCTGCACCAGCCGTTCGGCGTCGTGGTCAAGAACGGTCGCTACCGCCCGTTCGAGCGTCGCCTCGCGCGCGGCCTCAACATGCCGTTGCGCACCGTGGGCGTCGGCACGCCCAGCAACAAGGTGAGTCCGACGCTCACCGGTTGGTACAACCGCTACTACAAGAGGTACGGCACGGCGACCACGATCGAGTACCGCGCGAAGGTCACCGCCTCGTGGGCGCGCGGTCGCGCGGCGAAGGCGATCCTGAACGCTGCGCTCATCCGCTGACCGAGCGCCGCGGCGCGACCCGCGCGTGACAGACTCGGTGCCGTGACGGCACGGACACTGGACGGCAAGGCGGTCGCCGCGGCGATCAAGGACGAGCTCACGACGCGGGTGTCCGCGCTGCGGGAGCGCGGGTTCGTGCCGGGTCTCGGCACCGTGCTCGTCGGCGACGACCCCGGCAGTCGGTGGTACGTCAACGCCAAGCACAAGGACTGTGCCCAGGTGGGGATCGAGTCGATCCGCGTCGAGCTGCCCGCGACCGCCACGCAGGCCGAGATCGAGGCCGAGATCGACCGGCTCAACGCCGATCCGGCGTGCACGCTCTACATCGTGCAGCTGCCGTTGCCGCGCGGCATCGACGAGAACGCGGTCATCGGGCGCATCGACCCGGCCAAGGACGCCGACGGCCTGCACCCCACCAACCTCGGCTGGCTCGTGCTCGGCGAGGAGGCTCCGCTGCCCTGCACGCCGCGTGGCATCGTCGAGCTGCTGCGCCGGCACGAGGTGCCCATCGCGGGCCAGCACGTCGTGGTGGTCGGTCGCGGCATCACGGTCGGTCGGCCCATGGGCCTGCTGCTCACGCGTCGCACCGAGAACGCCACCGTCACCCTGTGCCACACCGGCACGCAGGACCTCGCCGCCGAGGTCGCGCGCGCCGACATCGTGATCGCGGCGGCGGGTGTGCCCGGCATCATCACCCCCGAGATGGTCAAGCCCGGAGCGGCCCTGCTCGACGTCGGCGTCAGCCGCGACGACGAGGGCAAGATCGTCGGCGACCTCGACCCCGGCGTCTGGGACGTCGCGGACTGGGTCGCCCCGAACCCCGGCGGCGTCGGCCCGATGACCCGCGCGATGCTGCTGAGCAACGTCGTCGACGAGGCCGAGAAGATCCTCGACCGGGACTCCTGACGTGGGGATCCCGATGCCGCGCAGCCGCGGATCGCAGGCCTACCTGGTCCTCCTGCTGGCCACCGGCGTCGGACTGGGGCTGGTCGTCGTCGGGTCGTGGCGCCTCGGACTCGCCGTGCTGGGCGGGACCTTCGTCGCGGCGTCGCTGCTGCGCATGATCGTGCCGCAGGACCACGTCGGCATGCTCCGCGTGCGCGGCAAGACCTTCGACGTCGTGTGGACGATGCTGCTCGGCGCGAGCCTCGTCGTCCTCGCCGTCGTCGTCCCGCCGCCCGCGTCCTGACGCGCCTCGCGCGTCGCTGATTCCCAGGCTCGCCGGGGAACCAGCGCACCGAGCCCGGTTGTCCCCACGAACCCCGGGTCGCAACGCCCGCCTCGTGACAAGGAACCGGGCGGGGGCAGCTCAGCTCAGATCAGGCCCAGCTCAGATCAGACCCGCTCAGATCAGACCCAGGGCCTGCACCGCGTCGCGCTCCTCGACGAGCTCGGTCGCCGTGGCATCGATGCGCTCACGGCTGAAGTCGTCGATGTCGAGTCCCTGGACGATCTCCCAGTCGCCGCCCTTGGTGGTGACGGGGAAGGAGTAGACGACGCCCTCGGGGGTGCCGTAGGACCCGTCGGACGGCACCGCCATCGAGACCCAGTCGTCGTCGGCGCTGGCGGTCAGCCAGTCGCGGGCGGCATCGATCGTCGCCGACGCGGCCGACGCGGCCGACGAGGCGCCTCGGGCCTCGATGATCGCCGCGCCGCGCTTGGCGACGGTCGGGATGAAGTCGTTCTCGATCCACGCCTGGTCGTCGACGACCTCGGCGGCGTTGCGACCGCCGACCTCGGCGTGGAACAGGTCCGGGTACTGCGTCGCGGAGTGGTTGCCCCAGATCGTCATGCGCTTGATGTCGGCGACCTTGGCACCGGTCCTGGCGGCGAGCTGGCTGATCGCGCGGTTGTGGTCCAGGCGGGTCAGGGCGCTGAACCGCTCGGCCGGGATGTCGGGCGCGTTGCGCAGCGCGATGAGGGCGTTGGTGTTGGCCGGGTTGCCGGTGACGCCGATGCGGACGTCGTCGGCGGCGACCTCGTTGAGCGCCTTGCCCTGCTCGGTGAAGATCGCGCCGTTGGCCTCGAGCAGGTCGCCACGCTCCATGCCCTTGGTGCGCGGTCGCGCCCCGACGAGCAGCGCCAGGTTGACGCCGTCGAAGACGGTGCGCGCGTCGTCACCGATCTCGACCGAGTCGAGGGTGGGGAACGCGCAGTCGTCGAGCTCCATGACGACGCCCTCGAGCGCCTTGAGCGCCGGCGTGATCTCGAGGAGCCGCAGCTGGATGGGCACGTCCTTGCCGAACAGGTCGCCGCTCGCGAGGCGGAACAGCAGGCTGTAGCCGATCTGGCCGGCGGCGCCGGTGACGGCGACCTTGACGGGGGACGTGGTCATGGTGCTCCTCGGGATCTGGGCGCGGGTCGTCACCGCCAACGTAACGCAGACCACATCGCCTCGGCACCCGCAGCGTGCCGAGGCGGCGTGGCTCAGCCCGCGTGGGTGTCGTCCTCGACGACGGGGTCGGACGCCTGCGCGGCCGCCGCCTCGGGCATGCCGCCGGGGTTGGCGCCACCCTGTCCGGCGCGGACGTGCTCCTCGATGCGCTTGCCCGTGTCGCCGTCGACGCGGTGCCAGTAGTCGAACGCCCGCTCCAGCACCTCGCCCTCGACCCCGCCGAGGAGGTGCCCGGCGACGGTCTCGACGAACTGGTCGCGCTGCGCGTCGTCCCACACCTCGCGCACCAGGGCGCCGGCCTGGCCGAAGTCGTCGTCGGCCTCACGCAGGGTGTACGCCTGGCGCACCATGTCGCCGTCGGTCTCCCACCCGTCCTCGACCTCGCCGGTCAGGTCGGCGTACCCACGACCCTCGCTGTTGGGTGCGTAGACGGGGGCGTCGTCGCTGTGCTGGTACGCCATCGCGCCGTCGAACGTGTAGGTGTTCTGGTGCTGGGTCGCCTTGGCCTGGTTGACCGGCAGCTGCTGGTAGTTGGTGCCGATGCGGTAGCGGTGCGTGTCGGAGTACGCGAACGTGCGCCCGAGCAGCATCTTGTCCGGGCTGAACCCGATGCCCGGCACGATCGCCGACGGCTCGAACGCCGCCTGCTCGATCTGGGCGAAGAAGTTCTCGGGGTTGCGGTTCAGCTCCATCGTCCCGACCTTGACGAGCGGGTAGTCCTCGTGCGGCCAGATCTTGGTCAGGTCGAACGGGTTGAACCGGTAGGTCCTGGCGTCCTCGTACGGCATGAGCTGGACCGAGAGCGTCCACGACGGGAACTCGCCGCGATCGATCGCCTCGTACAGGTCGCGACGGTGGAAGTCGGCGTCCTGGCCGGCGATCCGGTCGGCCTGCTCACCGGTCAGTCCCTCGACGCCCTGGTCGCTGTGGAAGTGGTACTTGACCCAGTGCTTCTCGCCGGCGGCGTTGACCCACAAGAAGGTGTGCGAGCCGTAGCCGTTCATGTGCCGGTACGTGCGCGGGATGCCGCGGTCGCCCATCAGGTAGGTGACCTGGTGGGCCGACTCCGGGTTGAGGCTCCAGAAGTCCCACTGCATGTGGTTGTCGCGCAGGCCGTTGCCGCCGCGACGCTTCTGGCTGCGGATGAAGTGCGGGAACTTCATCGTGTCGCGGATGAAGAAGACGGGCGTGTTGTTGCCGACGAGGTCGTAGTTGCCCTCGGTCGTGTAGAACTTCAGCGCGAACCCGCGGGGATCGCGCCACGTGTCGGGCGAGCCCTGCTCACCTGCCACCGTCGAGAACCGCGCGAGCATGTCGGTCGTGACGCCCGGCTGGAACAGTGCCGCCTTCGTGTAGGCGCTCACGTCCTCGGTCGTCGTGAACGTGCCGAACGCGCCGGAGCCCTTGGCGTGGACGTTGCGCTCGGGCACGCGCTCGCGGTTGAAGTGCGCCATCTGCTCGATGAAGTGCGTGTCGTGCAGCAGGATCGGTCCGTCGGGGCCGATCGTGAGGGAGTTGCGGTCCGAGGTGGCCGGAGCACCCGTCGTGGTCGTCGAGCCCTTCTGGGCCTCGGGACTCGGCTGGTTCGCGATGGACGAGCCGTCGTTCGGCTGGGGCACGGAAGTCATGTCCTCGACGGTAGGTCGGGTCGGGCGAGCGCGAAACTCGAGCGACCGACCTCGCCGCCAGGCTCCCGGGGAGCAGGCGATACCGTGAAGGGCGCAGAGCCGTCCGGTACCCAGGAGTCGCCTTTCCATGGCCAAGATCATCTACACGCTCACCGACGAGGCGCCGCAGCTCGCGACGTACTCCTTCCTCCCCGTCATCGAGGCCTACGCCTCCACGGCGGGCGTCGAGGTCGAGACGCGCGACATCTCCCTCGCGGGCCGCATCGTCGCCGCGTTCAGCGACCTGCTCCCGGACGACCAGGCCGTCGCCGATGCGCTCGCCGAGCTCGGCGCCCTGGCCAAGACGCCCGAGGCCAACATCATCAAGCTCCCCAACATCAGCGCCTCGGTGCCGCAGCTCAAGGCCGCGATCAAGGAGCTGCAGGAGCAGGGCGTCGACCTGCCGCCCTACCCGGACAACCCGACGACCGACGAGGAGAAGGACGCCAAGGCGCGCTACGACTCGGTCAAGGGCAGCGCCGTCAACCCGGTGCTGCGCGAGGGCAACTCCGACCGTCGCGCGCCCGCGTCGGTCAAGAACTACGCCAAGGCGCACCCGCACTCGATGGGCGCCTGGAGCAGCGACTCGCGCACGAACGTCGCCACCATGGACGACGACGACTTCCGTCACAACGAGAAGTCCGTCGTCGTCGACGACGAGCAGTCGCTCACCATCCGCCACGTCGCCGCCGACGGCACCGAGACGGTGCTGAAGGAGTCGGTGCCGGTGCTCGCGGGCGAGGTCGTCGACGCCACGGTCATGCGGGCCGCCGCGCTCGATGCGTTTCTCAAGGAGCAGGTCCAGCGCGCCAAGGACGAGGGCGTCCTGTTCTCGGTGCACCTCAAGGCGACGATGATGAAGGTCTCGGACCCGATCATCTTCGGCCACGTCGTCAAGGCGTTCTTCGCCGACGTCTTCGCCACCTACGGCGACGACCTCGCCGCCGCGGGCCTCAGTCCCAACGACGGCCTCGGCTCGATCCTGTCGGGCGTCGAGTCGCTGCCGAACGGGGCCGAGATCAAGGCCGCGTTCGAGCAGGCGATCGCCGACGGTCCCGAGCTCGCGATGGTCGACTCCGACCGCGGCATCACCAACCTGCACGTGCCGAGCGACGTCATCGTCGACGCCTCGATGCCGGCCATGATCCGCACGTCCGGCCACATGTGGGGCCCCGACGGCGAGGAGCACGACGCCCTCGCGGTCATCCCGGACTCCAGCTACGCCGGCGTCTACCAGACCGTCATCGACGACTGCCGCGCCCACGGCGCGTACGACCCGACGACGATGGGCTCGGTGCCGAACGTCGGCCTGATGGCCCGCGCCGCCGAGGAGTACGGCAGCCACGACAAGACGTTCGAGATCGAGGCCGACGGCGTCGTCCAGGTCGTCGATGCCTCCGGCACGGTGCTCCTCGAGCACGACGTGAACCGCGGCGACGTCTGGCGCGCGTGCCAGACCAAGGACGTCCCGATCCGCGACTGGGTCAAGCTCGCCGTCACCCGCGCCCGCGCCTCGCAGACGCCGGCCGTGTTCTGGCTCGACCCCGAGCGCGCGCACGACGCCGTGCTGATCGAGAAGGTCAAGCAGTACCTGCCCGAGCACGACACCGAGGGCCTGACGATCGAGATCATGTCGCCCGTCGAGGCCACGCAGTACTCGATCGACCGGATCCGTCGCGGCGAGGACACGATCAGCGTCACCGGCAACGTGCTGCGCGACTACAACACCGACCTGTTCCCGATCCTGGAGCTCGGCACGAGCGCCAAGATGCTCTCGATCGTCCCGCTCATCAACGGTGGCGGCCTGTTCGAGACGGGCGCCGGGGGCTCCGCCCCGAAGCACGTGCAGCAGCTCGTCAAGGAGGACTACCTGCGCTGGGACAGCCTGGGTGAGTTCCTGGCGCTGGCGTCCAGCTTCGAGCACCTGGCGACGCGCTTCGACAACGCGCGGGCGCAGATCCTCGCCGACACGCTCGACCGTGCGACGGGCACGTTCCTCAACGAGAACAAGTCGCCCGGGCGCAAGCTCGGCACGATCGACAACCGCGGCAGCCACTTCTACCTCGCGCTCTTCTGGGCCGAGGAGCTGGCGCGGCAGACCGAGGACGCCGACCTGGCGGCCGCGTTCGCCGAGGTCGCGAGCACCCTGCGCGCGCAGGAGCAGACGATCGTCGACGAGCTGCTCGCGGTGCAGGGCAAGCCGGCCGACATCGGCGGCTACTACCGTCCGGACCCGGAGAAGGCGAACGTCGTCATGCGGCCCTCGGCGACGTTCAACGACGTGCTGGCGACCCTCGCCCGCTGACCTGCTCGACCGAGGCCCCCGACCGATCATGGCCGGGGGCCTCGTCACGTCGACCCCCGGTGGTCAAGGAGGAGAGCCGCGACGAAGGAGTGGGCTCGACGTATCGAGGCCACGACCCGGTCAGGCGCGGAGGCGGTTCTCGACGGGGGTCCAGCCGCGGGCGCGGGCCTTGAGGCGGACGTCGGCGAGGCGCTCGGTGAGCGCGGCGGCGTGCTGAGCGACGAGGTCGAAGCGGTCGCGGCCGACGTCCTCGAGCAGCTCGGTCACGACCTCGCCGTCGTCGCGCTGCGTCCAGCCGCCGACGACCCGGCCGTCGACCCAGACGGTCGCGCCGGCGTTGCCGTTGACGTCGTAGACCTGCTCCCGGTGTGGTCCGAGCAGGTGGTCGCGGTGCCTCCAGCCCATCGCGGTCGGGTCGAGTGCCGGCAGCAGCGCGACCCAGGGCTCGGGCTGCGCGACCGGGTCGACGTCGTCGGCCAGGACGAGCGCGGGTCCGGCGCTCGTGCCGACCTCGACCACGTCGAGCGCGGCCAGGGCGGCGCGGGTGCGGGTCTTGGTCCACCCGGTCCACCACTGCAGGTCGTCGGGAGTGGCCGGGCCGTAGCGGGCGAGCCATGCTGCCGCGAGCCGGGCCGCTGCGGCCTCGGGGTCGTGGCCCTGCGCCAGGGCCGGGTGCCACCGGTGAGCGCGGCTCCACGTGAACTGCGTGGACGTCCATCCGCCGCGCGGCCGGGCGCGGACGACGTCGCCCCGCGTGGCGAGGACCGTCAGGACCCGCGAGGCGATCGAGACCTCGTTGGCCCACTTCCCGGTGCCGATGGCCAGGCGGGTGGCGAGCCGGTCGGAGGCTGCGGCCAGGTCCTTCGTGGTGACGGTGTCGAGCCGGTCGAGCACGGCCAGCGCGTCGGTCTCGGCCGCGTCCAGGAATCCCTGAGGGTCGGGGACCTCGGCCTTGCCCAGGAGGACGAGGAGCTTGTTGCGCTCGGACCGGTCGACGCCGTCGCAGGCCGCGAGGCACGTCGTCGCCAGGTCGTGGCGGACGGCGAACACCGTGCGCCGCATGGCGAGGACCCGGATCAGGGAGCGGTCGTCGTAGAGCGCGTGCTCCAGGTCGACCGTGCCGAGGTGCGGGGCGCGAGCGAGCGCCGAGAGCATCGTCGTGGCGGGATCGGTGCCGTGGAGCGCGACGACTGCGTCGGCGGCGCCGACCGCGTCCTGCGCGTGCTGCGTGGGCGCCAGTGCGTGCCGCACGCCGAGTCGGGCTCGTCGCTCGTCGTCGTCGATGTGCCGCACCCGGCACACGCTAGCGGCGTGCGGCGACACCGCTTCGGCATGAGATCGCGCACACTGGACCGTCTCGAGGCACAACTTTTCGGCTCGACGCGATTCACTGGTCCTGTGACCGCTCTCGACATCGCTCCGCACCGGACGCCGCGCGCGCGACACGCCTCGTTGGCCATCCTGGCGCTCGCCCTCGGCGGGTTCGCGATCGGCACGACGGAGTTCGTGACGATGGGCCTGCTCTCGGACATCGCCGACGGCATCGACGAGTCGATCCCCACGACCGGTCACATCATCACGGCCTATGCGTTCGGCGTCGTCGTCGGCGCGCCGGTCATCGTCGCGCTCGGTGCGCGGCTCCCGCTGCGCGAGCTCGCGGTCGGACTGATCGTGGCGCTCGGCGTCGGCAACGCGTTCACGGCCCTCGCCGACGGCTACGTCCCGGTGATGCTCGCGCGGTTCGTGGCCGGACTGCCTCATGGTGCCTACTTCGGTGTCGCCTCCCTGCTCGCGGCCTCGCTGGTCGCTCCGGAGCGGCGCGGCCGCGCGGTCAGCCGGGTCATGCTCGGTCTGTCGGCCGCCACCGTCGCCGGGGTGCCCGCCAGCACCTGGCTCGGCCAGGCGCTCGGCTGGCGCGCGGCCTACTGGGCCGTCCTGGCGATCGCGTTGGTCGCCGGTGCGCTGATGCTCGCGTTCGTGCCCCACCTCCCGGGCAACCCGCACGCGAGCGTCCGGGGCGAGCTGTCGGCCCTCAAGCGCCCGCAGGTCCTGTTCGCGGTCTCGTCCGGGATGGTCGGGTTCGGCGGCCTGTTCGCGATGTACAGCTACGTGAACCCGATCGTCACCGACGTCACGGACCTGCCGCGCTCGGCCATCCCGTGGTTCCTGCTGGCCTTCGGGCTGGGCTCGATGCTGGGTTCGTGGCTCGCCGGGCCGTTGGCCGACTGGAACGTGCCGCGCCTCGTGACCGGTGGCTTCGTGGCGACCATTTTCGTGCTGCTCGTGTTCCACCAGACCGCCCACCTGGTGGTGCCGGCCATCGCGGGGGTCTTCGCGATCGGTGCCCTCGGCAGCCTCGTGGCCATCGGTCTGCAGATCCGACTCATGGACGCCGCCGGCGACGCGCAGATGCTCGGTGCCGCGCTCAACCACTCGGCGCTCAACGTCGCGAACGGTCTGGGCGCCTGGCTGGGCGCGATCGTCATCGCCGACGGCTTCGGCTACCGCGCGCCGAGCCTCGTCGGTGCCGGCCTGGCGGTCGCCGGCCTGCTCGTCTTCCTGGTCGGTCTCGTCGTGGCCCGCCGGTCCCGCACCTGAGGCACCGGCCGACGAAGGATTCTGCTTCCCGCACGACCGGTCGTGCGGGAAGCAGAATCCTCAGTGCTGCAGCGCCCGGCCCACCTGGCGCGCCGCGGCGAGGACGGCGAGGCCGGCCGCGACGCGGACCAGCTGCGTCGTGACGTCCACCGTCGTCACCGTCGAGGCGTCGACGAGGTCGTTCGGCACCGTCTGCAGCACCAGCTGGTAGACGCCCCACGTCAGCAGCGCGCCCGAGCCGAGCCAGGTGAGGACGACGGCGCGCCACCGGGGACCGGTGCCCAGGTGGAGCAGTCCGAGGCCCAGTCCTGCCGCCAGGACGGCCGCCAGGTCGCCACCCAGGTTGGGCCACGCGATGGCTCCGTGGTCGTCCGCGCCGAGGGCCAGCAGCACGGCCGTGGACGCGAGCAGGACCCACGCCGCGCGAGTCGTCGCTGTCGCGTGCGTCGACCCCAGCGGGCGCCCGGCGACCTCGCCCCAGCGCTCGCGGGCCCACAGGGCGAAGCCCAGCATGAGGAAGACGCCCTGCCAGAAGAAGCCGGCGTAGACCACGAGGTAGACCCAGTCGGCGATCGCCGTCGGACCGGACGCCGACGACTCGGGCACGCCGATCATGATCTGCAGGGGCAGGATGACCACGATGGGCGCGAGCAGGCCGGTACCCACCCACATCGGTGCGAGCACGAGCGGCGACGGGACGCGCAGCCGCCACCGTGCGACGAACGCGACCGCGAGCAGGACCGCCACGGCGTCCATCACCAGCGTCGCCGCGTTCGCGAGGTGCATGGTGGCGCCGCGGCCGAAATCAGGGTCGAGCAGCCCGACACGGCTGCCGGAGAGCCAGGCGACCTTGAGGGTCAGGTAGGGCACGGTGCCGGCGACGGCCAGCACGCTGACGAGGCGACGGCGCGCGGAGACGGTCGGCACGCCCGAGATCGTGGTCATGGCGTCAGTCTGCGCGCCACGACCGGCGCGACGCCTCGGGGACGACCCCTGAGGCGCCCCTGGTCCGGTCTCGGGGTCATCCGTGCCCGAGGAACGCGGCTCCCATCTCGGCCGCGGTGTCCCGCAGCGCCTGCACGACCGCGGCGACCCCAGGACGACGGGCCGTCTCCTGGCGGGTGACGAGCCAGTAGTCCAGGACGACCTCGACTTCCTCGGGCAGCACGCGCACCAGGTCGTCGTGCCGGTCGGCCATGAAGCAGGGGAGCAGACCCAGGCCGGCTCCGGCCCGGGTCGCCTCGACGTGGACGAACACGTTGGTCGAGGTGACCGCGTCGTGCATGGTCGGCACGACGCGTCGGGCGACGTCGAGATCGTCGACCTGCAGCATCGAGTCGATGAAGTAGACGAGTCCGTGCCTCTCCAGGTCGGCCCCCGTGCGCGGGAGGCCGTGCGCGGCGAGCAGCTCGTGCGAGCCGTAGAGTCCCAGCGCGTACGGCGCGAGCCGCTCGGCGTGGGCGCGGTGGACCTGCGGCTCGCCGACGACGACCTCGAGGTCGAGGCCGGCTCGCTGCTGGACGGCACGACGGGTCGCGGCGACGATCTCGACGCTCAGGCCCGGGTGCCGTCGGCGCAGACGGGCGGCCGCGGGGGCCGCCACGTAGGCGCTGAAGCCGTCGGTGGCCGAGAGACGGACGACGTCGACCAGGCTGGGCTCGTCGCCGCTCGCCGTCAGCTCGTCGACCGCCCGTTCGATCCGTTCGGCGGCGTGGACGGCCGAGCGCCCGAGGGCGGTCAGCTCCCACCCGCCGGGTGCGCGGGCGAGCAGTCGTCCGCCGAGTCGGCGTTCCAGGACGCCGAGCCGGCGCGAGACGGTCGTGTGGTTGACGCCGAGCGACTCCGCAGCCGCGGTGAATCGGCCGCTCCGGGCGACCGCCAGCAGCATCAGCAGCTCGTCGGCGCTGGGCCGCAGGTCAGCAGGCACATCTGCATCGTTGCACGTCCGCGGTGCAGGAATGGTCATTGCTCGTGCGTCGCTGCGCAGTCAGACTCGGCACACTGTGGTCCACGTCACGTGAGGAGATCTCCATGAGCCACGCAACGGAGCACACCGGGAGCGCCGTGCCGAGCGGTCTGCGCAAGGTCGTCGCCGCGTCGATGGCCGGCACGGTCGTCGAGTGGTACGAGTTCTTCCTCTACGGGACCGCTGCGACCCTGGTGTTCAGCAAGGTCTTCTTCCCGGCGAGCGACAATCCGCTCGACGCGATCATCGCGGCCTTCATCACCTACGCCGTCGGGTTCGTGGCCCGGCCGCTGGGCGGACTCGTCTTCGGCCACTTCGGGGACCGGCACGGACGCAAGACGCTGCTGCAGGTGAGCCTGGTCCTCGTCGGCGTCGCGACGTTCGGCATGGGCTGCATCCCGACCTTCGACACGATCGGCTACTGGGCGCCCGCGATCCTCGTCGGGCTGCGCTTCCTGCAGGGCTTCGCCGTGGGCGGCGAGTGGGGTGGCGCGGTGCTGCTGGTGGCGGAGCACAGCCCGGACGAGCGACGTGGCTTCTGGGCCAGCTGGCCCCAGGCCGGGGTGCCGGCCGGCAACATGATCGCGACGCTCGTCCTGCTGGCGCTCACGACCACCCTGACCGAGGACGCGTTCCTGTCCTGGGGCTGGCGCGTGGCCTTCTGGCTGTCGGCCGTCATCGTGCTGGTCGGGTACTACATCCGCACGCACGTGAGTGACGCCCCGATCTTCGTCCAGGCGCAGCAGGAGGTCGAGCAGCGCGCCGAGACCTCGTTCGGCGTCCTCGAGGTCGTGCGCCGCTACCCCCGCGGCGTGCTGACCGCGATGGGTCTGCGCTTCGCCGAGAACGTCATGTACTACCTCGTGGTGACCTTCTCGATCACGTACCTGTCGGTCGTGGTCGAGACGAGCACGACGCAGATCCTCGAGCTCATGCTGGTGGCGCACCTCGTGCACTTCGGTGTGATCCCGCTGGTCGGTTCGCTCGGGGACCGCGTCGGACGCCGGCCCGTCTACCTGGCGGGCGCCGTCCTCGCGACCACCTGGGGCTTCTTCGCCTTCCCGATGTTCGACACGGGCGACGACCTCGTGATCCTGGCGGCGATCGTCCTCGGCCTGCTGATCCACGCCCTCATGTACGCGGGGCAGCCGGCGATCATGGCCGAGATGTTCCCGACCCGGATGCGGTACTCGGGTGTCTCGCTCGGCTACCAGGTGACGTCGATCGCGGCCGGTTCGCTCGCGCCGATCATCGCGACCAAGCTGCTCGACGTCTACGACAGCTCGGTCCCGATCGCGATCTACCTCGTCGCTGCCTCGCTCGTGACGATCGTCGCGGTGCTCGCCTCGCGCGAGACCCGCGGCATCTCGCTGCACGACCTCGACCGGGCCGACCGCGAGGACGCGGCGGCGGTGCGGGTGGGGGAGCGGTGACCCGCACGGGACGCGCCCTGGTCACCGGGGGCGCGAGCGGCATCGGGGAGGCCGTGGCTCGCCGGCTCGCGACCGACGGCCTGCACGTCACGGTGGCCGACGTCGACGAGGGTCGGGCGAAGGAGGTGGCCCAGGCCGTCGGCGGCGAGGCGTGGGCCGTCGACCTGGCCGAGGGCGAGGCACTCGACGACCTGGAGCTCGACGTCGACGTGCTGGTCAACAACGCGGGACTCCAGCGCGTCGCGCCGGTCGAGGAGCTCGCCCCGGCAGACTTCCGCCGCATCCAGCGCGTCATGGTCGAGGCGCCGTTCCTGCTCGTGCGGGCGGCCCTGCCCGGCATGTACGAGCGGGGCTTCGGCCGCGTCGTCAACGTCTCGTCCGTGCACGGGCTGCGGGCGTCGCCGCACAAGGTGGCCTACGTCGCCGCCAAGCACGCGCTCGAGGGGATGAGCAAGGTGGTCGCGCTCGAGGGCGGTCCGCACGGCGTCACGAGCAGCTGCGTCAGCCCGGGCTTCGTCCGCACGCCGCTCGTCGAGCACCAGGTCGCCGACCAGGCCCGCCTGCGTGGTCTCGAGGAGTCGCAGGTGCTCGACGAGGTGCTCCTGGCGCCGGCGGCGGTCAAGCGGCTCGTCGAGCCGGCCGAGGTCGCCGACGTCGTGGCCTACCTGGCCTCGGACCGTGCGGCGATGGTCACGGGCGTCTCGTGGACGATCGACGGAGGTTGGACGGCGCGGTGAGTGCCAGACTGTCCCCGTGATCACGGTGTGGGTGGACCGCGAGTCCGTCGCGATGGGCGACGACGCCGTGAGCCACGTGCGCTCCTGGGAGCTGCCGGACGACGCCGTGCCGGCCGACGTCGTGGTCGAGGTGCTGCGCTCGGGCCACCTGGCCCACGTCGCGGGCGACGTCGCCTGGACGGTGCAGGTCGGCCGCTTCGACGTGCGCCGGCACGACACGTGGACCGAGGTCCGGCCGGTCGAGACGTCCGTCGCCGCCGTCGTCCACCAGAGCAGGGCCGGGGAGCGGCTGGTCACGCCGCTGAACCGCCACCTGCTCTTGCGGCCGTTCGCCCAGGGCCCGGCCGTGCCGGGTCCCCACGCGATGTCCTTCGGCTACTCCTCCGAGGGCGTCACCCTGCGTCCAGAGGACTTCGCGGCGTGGGCGGGGAGCCGACAGCGATGACTCAGGCGTGGACCACCCGGTCCGCGCCGGGGCGCGGCTTGAGCCACACGCGGTAGCCCTCGACGAGACCCAGCGCCGTGGCGTCGGCGCGGGTGACCGTCACGAGGACCGGCGGCCCGGCGTCCGGGCCCTCCGGCGTGACCTCGAGCCGCACCTCGAACCCGATCCGGGTCCACCGCGTGATCGTGCCGACGACCGTGGCGGCCTGCTCGTAGCGAGAGATCTCGATGTCGTGCGGACGGATCAGCCGGTCGCCGAGCGTCGTGACGGGTCCGAGGAACGACAGCACGAAGTCGCTGGCAGGCTTGTCGTACAGGTCGTCGGGGGTGCCGACCTGCTCGATGCGGCCCTCGTTGATGACGACGAGGGTGTCGGCGACCTCGAGGGCCTCCTCCTGGTCGTGCGTCACGAACACCGTGGTCACGTGGACCTCGTCGTGGAGGCGGCGCAGCCAGTCGCGCAGCTCCTTGCGGACCTTGGCGTCGAGCGCGCCGAACGGCTCGTCGAGCAGCAGCACCGACGGCTCGATCGCGAGGGCGCGGGCCAGGGCCATGCGCTGGCGCTGCCCGCCGGACAGCTGGGACGGCAGTCGGTCGCCCCACTGCGTCAGGTGCACCAGCTCGAGCAGCTCCTCGACCTTCTCGGCGACCTCGGCCTTCGGGCGCTTGCGGATCTCGAGCCCGAACGCGATGTTGCGACGCACGCTCAGGTGCTTGAAGGCGGCGTAGTGCTGGAACACGAAGCCGACGTTGCGCTTCTGCGGCGGGACGTGGGTGCGGTCCTCGCCCTCGATCAGCACCTGCCCGCCGTCGGAGGTCTCGAGCCCCGCGATGATGCGCAGCAACGTCGACTTGCCACCCCCGCTCGGACCCAGCAGGGCGGTGAGCTGGCCGCTCGGGATCGACAGGTCGATGTCCTGCAGCGCCACGAAGTCGCCGTAGGTCTTGGTGACTCCGGAGATCTCAATCCCCATCGTGGTCCTCCTTGGGTCGCAGGATCGTCACGACCACGAGGGCAGCGACGGCGATGAGCGCGAGCAGGAACGACGTCGCGTACGCGGTGCCCTGCTCGAAGTCCTGGTACTTCTGCTCGACGACGAGCGTGGCGGTCTGCGTCTGGCTGGCGACGTTGCCGGAGACGATCTTGACCGCGCCGAACTCGCCGAGCGAGCGGGCCAGGCTCAGCACGACGCCATAGAGCAGGGCCCACTTGATCGAGGGCAGCGTGATGCGGCGGAACGTCTGCCAGGCGTTGGCGCCGAGGCTCGTGGCGGCCTGCTCCTGCTCGACGCCGATCTCCTCGAGCACCGGGACGAGCTCACGGATGACGAGCGGCAGGCTCACGAACGCGGTCGCCAGGATGATGCCGAGCGGGGCGTAGGCCACCTGGAGGCCGATGCCGGTCAGGGCCGGCCCGAAGAACCCGTTCTCGCCGCCGTAGGCGAGCAGGATCGCGAGGCCGACGACGACGGGCGAGACCGACAGCGGCAGGTCGATGAGCGCCGACAGGGTGCGTCGGCCCGGGAACTCGTAGCGCACGAGCAGCAGCGAGATGCCGACGCCGAAGACCGTGTTGATGACGACCGCCCAGAAGGCCGCGTAGACGGTGAGCTGCAGCGCGTAGACGACGTCGGGGTCGCTGAACGCGTCGCTCAGGTTGCCGAGGCCGTTGTCGAACGTCGTGGACACGACGAGGGCGACGGGCCAGACGACGAGCAGGAAGAGGTAGCCGACCACGAGCACGCGGCGGACCCACGTGCCGGTCGTGACCGGGGGAGCGGAGTACCTAGCCACGTCGCGCCACCCACCGGCTCACGAGCTGGAGCGAGACGATCGCGGCGAGCGCGACGACGAGCAGGAGCACGGCGACCGCGGCGGCCTGCTCCGGCTTGTCGTTCTCGATGTAGGTCAGGATGCGCACCGACGCGACCTCGGTGCGGTGCGGCAGGTTGCCCGACAGCAGCACGAGCGAGCCGTACTCGCTGATGCCGCGGGCGAACGACAGGGCGGCGCCTGCGGTGATGGCCGGGGCCAGTGCCGGCAGCACGACGCGGCGCAGGGTCGTGGCGCGCGAGGCCCCGAGGGACGCCGCGGCCTCCTCGACCTCGGGGTCCAGCTCGATCAGGACGGGCTCGACCGTGCGCACCACGAAGGGGAGCGTGACGAACAGCAGCGCGAGGAACACGGCCGCGCGGGTGTTGCTCACGTCGATGCCGAGGGGGCTGTCCGGACCGTAGAGGCTCAGCAGCACCAGCCCGGCGACGATCGTCGGCAGCGCGAACGGGATGTCGATGACGACCTCGAGGATGCGCTTGCCGGGGAACCGGTCGCGGACCAGGACCCAGGCGATCACGGTGCCCATAACGACGTTGACCGCAGTGACGAGCAGCGCCTCCACCACGGTCAGGACGAGCGCGTCCCACGTCTGGCTGTTCGTGAGGGTGTCGGCGAAGACCGACCAGCCGCCTCCGACGGCCTGGACGACCACGAGGGCGAGAGGGATCAGCACCAGGATGCTGAACCAGGTGACGGCGATGCCCAGCCCGAGACCCGAGCCCCGGGTGAGGGTGCTGCCGCGGCCCCGACGCGATCGCGTCGAGGCCGCAGCAGGCGCGACGAGCTCCGAGGTCATGACTTCCCGGAGGCCGAGAGCAGCTTCGTGATGATGCCGTCGTTCTCGTCGAAGAACTTCTTGTTCACGGCGTCCCAGCCGCCCAGGTCGCCATCGATCGTGAACAGCTTCTTGGGCTGGGGGAAGGGGTTCTGGGGATCGTTGGCCCCCTCGACCTCGCCGACCTCGACGCCCTTGACGCTGTCGAGCGGGCGGAAGCCCTTCTTGACGTACTCCTCCTGGCCCTCGGGCGAGAGCACGAAGTCGAGGAACTTCTTGGCCTTGGGGTCGGCGTCCTTCGTGACGGCGGCCGGGTTCTCGATCTTGAGGGTGTCGTCGGGCACGACGTAGTCGATGTCCTCACCCTGCTGGCGGGCCAGGATCGCCTCGTTCTCGTAGGAGATCAGCACGTCGCCCGTGCCGCCCTGGAACGCGGTCGTGGCGTCACGACCGGAGCCGGGCAGCGCCTTGACGTTCTTGAAGACCTTGGACAGGAACGACTTGGCGTCCGCCTCGCTGCCGCCGCCGGCGATCACGTGCTGCCAGGCGCCGAGGATGTTCCAGCGGGCCGAGCCGGACGAGCCCGGGTTGGGGGTGACGATGCCGACGCCGGGCTTGGCGAGGTCGTCCCAGCCCTTGATGTTCTTGGGGTTGCCCTTGCGGACCACGAGCACGACCACCGAGTCGGTGACGATGCCCTTGTTCGCGCCGCTGTTCCAGTCCTTCGCGACCAGGCCGGCGTCGACGAGACGCGTGACGTCCGGCGTCAGCGAGAAGTGGACGTAGTCGGCCTTGAGCCCGCCCTCGACGGCCCGGCTCTGGTCGCCCGAGGCGCCGTAGGACTGCTTCCACGTGACGCCCTCGCCGTCGGGGGTCTTGGCGAACGCCTTCTCGGCAGCGTCGTTGCCCGCCTTGGGCACGGCGAAGCCGACGAGCGAGAGCTTGGTGCCGTCGCCGTCCGATCCGCCAGAGGGGGCACAGGCCGTCAGCACGGCGGCGCCGGCGGCGAACGCGATCGCCGCGGTGAGTCGTCTGCGGAAGGTGCTGGTCATGGGGGAGTCCTCACAGGTCGGTGCACGAGCGGGGGGTGGTGCGTCGCCGAAGAATGTAGGTGCCCGGCGGCATCTTTCCCGCATGTCTCATCATGCGGGACGCTTGACCACGATGTGACATGACGCTCGTCGATCCGTCTGCGGCGGCGGTCTCGGCGGCCTAGGGTCTCGCCCATGGACGGACCACTCATCCCGCGCCGCACGCTGCTTCTCCTGCTGCTCGGCCTCGTCCTGGCCGTCGCGGGCGCGGTCCTGGTCGGGCTCGACGACCTGTCGGCCAGGGCCTGGGTCGGCCTCGTGCTGCTCCTCGCGGGCGCGTGCTTCGCCAACGGGCTGCTCGGCGAGCTGCGCGAGACGAGGCGTCGGCGGCTCGCGGGCGGCTAGGCGAGAGTCGGTCCCTCAGTCGAGCACGACGGTGCGCGGCCCGTTGCGCAGGACCCGGGACTCCGCGTGCAGGGTGACGGCCCGCGAGAGCGTCTGGGCCTCGACGTCACGTCCGACGCGGGCGAGGTCGGCCGACGTCATGCGGTGGTCGACGCGGAGCACGCCCTGCTCGATGATCGGTCCCTCGTCGAGGTCGGCCGTCACGTAGTGCGCCGTGGCGCCGATGAGCTTGACCCCGCGCTGATGGGCCTGGTGGTAGGGCCGTGCCCCCTTGAAGCTCGGCAGGAAGCTGTGGTGGATGTTGATCGCGCGACCTTCGAGCGCGCCGCACAGGTCGTCGCTCAGGATCTGCATGTAGCGCGCCAGGACGACCAGGTCGACCTCGAGCTCGTCGACCAGCTCGAGGACCCGCGCCTCCGATGCGGCCTTGTCGTCCGACGGGACGTGGTGGAACGGCACGTCGTACGCCGCGGCCAGGCGCTCGAGCTCGCGGTGGTTCGACACGACTGCCGGTACCTCGATCGGCACCGCGCCGGTGCTCTGGCGGTAGAGCAGGTCGTTGAGGCAGTGCCCCTCCTTCGAGACCAGCACGAGCGTGCGCGTGGGCACCTCGGCCACGACGATGCGCGCGTCCATCGTGTGCACCTGAGCGACCGGGGCGAACGAGGACCGCAGTGCCTCGAGGTCGTGAGGGTGGTCGAAGTGGACCCGCAGGAAGAACTGGCCGTCCGAGGTGTCGGTGAACTGCTGGCTGTCGAGGATGTTGCCGCCGGCCTCGGCGATCCATCGCGTGACGGCGTAGACGAGCCCCGGACGGTCGGGGCAGGTCAGCGTCAGGACGTAGGTGTGGGCCACCCGCCGATTCTAGTGACGACGACGCCCCCGGTCCTGGGCGGACCGGAGGCGTCGGGCGTGCGTCAGGCGTCCTGCCTCGCCGGCTGAGGACGACGGCCGTGGCCCTCGTGGGTCGGCGTCGCGAAGAACAGCACCACGACGATGCCCACCACGAACGCCGAGATCGGGAGCCAGTAGGCCTGCGACATCGCGGTCGAGAACTTCTCGGCGATCTCCGCCGGCATGGAGCCGCCTCCGCCTCCGGACTGGAAGGACTCGGCGTCGCCGCCGAGCCCGTTCGCCGCCAGGCGCGAGCCGATCAGCGCGGCGACCGCGGCGCTGCCGAGCGCCGCGGCGACCTGGCGGGTGGTGTTGTAGACACCGGCGCCGGCGCCCGCCGAGGCCAGCGGCAGGTTGCGGGTGGCGGTCGCGCTGAGGGGGGCCCACAGGCACGCGTTCGAGACGCCGAACAGGGCCATGGGCAGCAGCAGCTGCCACGCCGGCGTGTCGGGGTCGATGAGGGAGCTGCTCCACGTCATGGCGATCGCGGCCGTCGTGAACCCGACCAGCGTGATGTTGCGCGGGTGCGTGCTGTCGACGAGTCGGCCGACGATCGGCGACAGCAGGATCAGCACGACCGCCATGGGCGTCATGAACAGGGCCGACTCGGTCGGGCTCCATCCGCGGGCGCCCTGGGCGAAGAAGAAGAACGGCAGGCTCATCGCGGTGATCGCCATCGAGACGAGCGCGATGCCCAGGTTGCCGACCGAGAAGTTGCGGTCGCGGAACAGACCCAGCGGCACGAGCGGCTCGGTCCTGATCCTGCTCTGCCAGAACAGGAAGAGGGCGATGACCACCAGCCCGCCGGCGATGAGTGCCCAGATGCGGCCGTCCCAGTCGTAGCGCTCGCCCTCCTGGATGCCGAACACGAGCAGGAACATGCCGACGCCGCTCAGGGCGACGCCCAGCCAGTCGAAGCTGTGCGAGTGGGTGGGCAGGGTGGGCACGAGGCGGGCCGCCAGCACGAAGGCGACGACGCCGACGGGCACGTTGATGAAGAAGATCCACTCCCAGCCGGCCGCGTCGACGAGCACCCCGCCGAGGATCGGACCGACGAGCGTCGCGACCCCGGCCGTCGCGCCCCACAGGGCCATCGCGCCACCGCGCTTGGCGGGCGGGAACGTGCGGGTGATGACGGCCATGGTCTGCGGCGTCATGAGCGAGGCGCCGACGCCCTGCACGGCGCGGGCGACGATGAGGCCGGCGATCGACCCGGTCAGCCCGCACCACAGCGAGGCGAGGGTGAAGACCACGAGACCGACCAGGTAGACGTTCTTGGGGCCGAAGCGGTCGCCGAGGCGGCCCGTGATGAGCAGGGGGACGGCGTAGGCGAGCAGGTACGCGCTCGTGACCCAGATGCCGTTCGTGTAGTCGGTGCGGAGCTCGCGGATGATGTCGGGCGTGGCGACGGACACGATCGTGTTGTCGAGCAGGATCATGAAGAACCCGATGACCATGGCCAGCAGCGCCGGCCACGGCTTGTAGTCGGGCGGGAGGTCGTTGCCCGTCGGGGGCGCGGTGGGGTTCACGGATGCCATGGCAGGTCCTTGGTCTCGATGCGGTCGATGAGGGTGGCGATCCAGTCGCGTTCGGCGCGACGGACGGTGCGCAGGAAGTCGGCCTCGATCCAGTAGGCCTCCGGCACTCCTTGGTCGCGGACGCCGGCGATGATCGAGTCGATGTGCTCGAGGTGGGCCTCGAGCGCGGTGACGTAGGCGGTCAGGTCCTCGACCACGAGGTCGGCGGGGCCGTTATGGGCCTCGGCGAGCGCGAGGGGGAGGCGGGGGTACTCGTTGACCGGCGTGCTGAGCCACTCACGGAGCTGGGCGACGAGCGCGTCGTAGCCGGCCGGCGTGATGGCATAGGTGGTGCGCTCGGGCCGATTGCCCTCGCGCTCGGTGCCGGTCGCGACGACCAGCTCCTGCTCCAGCAGTCGCTCGACCGCGTGGTAGAGCGAGCCGGGCCGAACCTTGACGATCTCGTCCTCGTGCCGCTCGAGCAGCAGCTGGTACATCTCGTAGGGATGCATGGGTCGCTCGTTCAGCAGGGCCAGGGCCGAGACGGCCAGGGGCGTGAGCGACATGATTCCTCCGACGTGAATATTCCAGATGGAATATATGGCACGCCGGTTGTGGCGCGCAACGGAATTCATCGTGACGCCCGCCACCGACACATCCCCGCGCCCGGGCCTCACCCCCACCCACTCAGCGAGTGGGTGGGGCGGGGGCAAGGGGTCAGCGGAGGATCTCGTAGCCGTTCGCGTCGTCCAGCGTGCCGTCGCCGAGTGCCTCGGCGGACGTCTCCCGCCCGGTCGGGACGAAGCCGCAGGCCCGGGCGACGGCGTTGCTCGCGTCGTTGCCGGCGGCCGCCCACAGCGACAGGCGCCGCAGGTCGAGGCCCTCGGGCGAGAGGGCGTGCTCGACGACCGCCTCCAACGCCTCGCGCATCACGCCACGTCCGCGGGCGTCCGGGTGCATCCAGTACCCGACCTCGCCCTGGCCCGGGTCGGGCGGTCCGAGCCGCATGAGTGCCAGGTGACCGAGCAGCTCGTCGGTCGCGGCGTCGGCGACGGTCCACGAGGCCTGGGTCCCGCGCGCGGCCTCCCACGTCGTGGCGTGGACGAAGGCACGGCCGTCCTGGGGCGTGTAGGGGCGGGGGAGGCCGGCGATGTACTGCCGCGTGACGGGATCGGTGCCGGCCTCGACGATCCGTGGGACGTCGGCCTCGGTCATCGGGCGCAGACGGAGCCGCTCGGTCTCGAGCACATCGTCGAGCCATCGCGTCCGCGGGACCGGCGGGTCGCCGAAGCGGATCGAGGCGGTCCAGGCATCGATCGCCCGCCCTCGTTCCCACAGGAGTCCCGGCTGGATGCCGTGGAGCGTGAACCCCGTGGCGTGGGCGACGCGCAACGACGCGACGTTGCCGACGTGCCCACGCCAGTGCACGACCTCGCCGATCCCTTCGGTGAACGCGTGGTCGACGACGAGCCGCACGGCGCGTGCCATGAATCCCTGCCCGCGCGCCGCCGGGTGCAGCGCGAAACCGACGTCCAGCACGCCCGAGCCGCGCAGGTCGATGTTGCCGACGAACCGGCCGTCGGCCTCGATCGCCCAGCCACGCGACGTCCCCTCGTCCCACAACCGCGCCATCATCGACGAGGCGTAGTCCTCGGCGTGCTTGCGCTCGTAGGGCACCGGCACGGCGGTCCACCGCGCCATCGCCTCGTCCTGCGCCATCTCGGTCATGGCGTCCACGTCGCCCGGCACGTGGGCGCGCAGCGTGACGACGCCGTCGGACAGGACCGGCACCGACAGCGGCCAGCGCATGGCCGGATGGTTCCCCCGTGGCGCGACCATGCTCAGGCGCTCGCGCGGAACCGGTCCGCCGGGTAGACGCCCAGGATGCGGACGTCGGTCGTGAAGAACGTGAGCTCCTCGAGCGCGCGCGCGAGGCCGGGGTCGTCCGGGTGTCCGTCGACCTCGGCGAGGAACTGGGTCGCCGTGAAGTGGCCGCCGACCATGTAGCTCTCGAGCTTGGTCATGTTGACGCCGTTGGTGGCGAACCCCCCGAGCGCCTTGTAGAGAGCCGCCGGCAGGTTGCGCACGTTGAAGATGAAGCTCGTGACCACGGGCCCGTTCCCCGCCGGCGCCCTGACCGCGTCGGGCGCGAGCACGACGAAGCGGGTCGTGTTGTGGCTCTCGTCCTCGACGTCGCGCGCCAGGATGTCGAGGCCGTAGATCTCGGCGGCGAGCGGTGGCGTGATGGCGGCCTGCGTGACGTCCTGCGCCTCGGCGATCTCGCGCGCGGCGCCCGCGGTGTCGCCGCTGATGAGCGGCTGCCAGCCGTGCTCGGCGATGATCCTGCGGCACTGGCCGAGCGCGTGCACGTGGCTGTGCACCCGCTCGATCGAGTCCAGGGTCGTGCCGGGTGTACCGGCGACGGTGAACTGGATCCGCAGGAAGTGCTCACCGATGATGTGCAGGCCCGACGTCGGCAGGAAGTGGTGGATGTCGGCCACGCGTCCCGCGATGGAGTTGTCGATCGGGATCATCGCGAGGTCGGCCTGCGCGTGGGCGACTGCTGCGAACACGTCCTCGAACGACGCGCACGGGATCGGCGTCGCGTCCGGGTAGTTGTCGCGGATGACGATGTGGGAGTTCGCGCCGGGCTCACCCTGGTACGCGATCCGTGGAGCGGTCACGCCGCACAGTCTGTCACCGCTCGCCCGCCTGCTCCCACGGCGGCGGGATCAATCGGTGAGCCGGGCGCCGTCGGCGGGGACGACCGGGAAGGCCGCCGGGCGCTCCCAGCCGAGCGCCTCGAAGCGCTCGCGGACGAGCGCCGTGACGGCGTCGAGCCGGTCGCGCGGGACCAGGGCGATCACCGAGCCGCCGAAGCCCCCGCCGGTCATGCGGGCCCCCAGAGCACCGGCCTCGAGTGCCGCCTCGACCGTGACGTCGAGCTCCGCGCAGCTGACGGCGTAGTCGTCGCGCAGCGACTCGTGGGAGGCCGTCAGGATCGTGCCGAGCTGCTTCCACTCGCCGTCGCCCAGCGCGCGCACGGCCGCGCGGACCCGCGCCGTCTCGGTGATGACGTGTCGCGTGCGAGCCTTGAGGGTCTCGTCCTCGAGCCTCAGCACGGCGTCGGGACCGGCCTTCGCCAGGTGGTCGAGCCCGAGCTCGGCGGCCGCCTGCTCGCTCTCGCGGCGCCGGTCCGCGTAGCCGCCGCCCGCGTGGGCGTGGTGCACGCCGGTGTCGACGACGAGCACGACGAGCCCGGACTCGGCGACGGCGAACGGCACGACCTCGACGCCCGGCGGCGAGGTCGACGGATCGGTGCGGACGGCGTGCCCGGCACGGCCGTGCGCCACGGCGAGCTGGTCCATGACCCCCGTCGGCGCGCCCACGTAGTCGTTCTCGGCGCGTTGGGCGAGCAGGGCGACCGCGGTGCGGTCGAGACCGAGTCCGGCCAGGTCCTCGAGCGCGCACGCCGTGCCGACGGTGAGGGCCGCCGAGGACGAGAGCCCGGCGCCGCTCGGCAGGTCGGACTCGAGCACCAGGTCCACGCCCGGCACGTCGTGCCCGGCCTCGCGGAGCGACCACACCGTGCCGGCGACGTAGGCGGCCCAGCCGGAGACCTCGCCGGAGGTGACGCCGGTCGTGAAGCTCGCGCGCTCGGCGCTCGTCGTGCCCGGCAGCGTGCTCCACACGTTGACGGCGTCGTCGTCCCGGCGGCGCGCCTTGAGCGTCACGAACCGGTCGATGGCGAACGGCACGGACGGGCCGCCGTTGTAGTCGAGGTGCTCGCCGATCAGGTTCACGCGGCCCGGGACCTGCCAGCGGCGCACCGACGTCGCGGGCGGACGCGTCGACCCAGTCATCGCATCAGTCATCGCGCCGAGCCTAGGGCAGGGGCACCGGAGCGTCACTGGCAGAATGCACACATGCCCAGTCCTGCCCCCGGGCGTCGGCCTCGTGTGCTCTCCGGCGCGCAGCCGACCGCCGACTCGTACCACCTCGGCAACTACATCGGGGCGTTCCGCCAGTGGGTCGCGCTGCAGGACGAGTTCGAGGCGTTCTACTTCATCCCCGACCTGCACGCCATCACGGTCGAGTACGACCCGGCCCTCCTGCGCGAGCGCACCTACGTCGCCGCCGCACAGATGCTCGCCGCCGGCGTCGACCCGTCCCGCAGCGCGCTGTTCGTCCAGAGCCACGTGCCCGAGCACGCCCAGCTCGCGTGGGTGCTCGGCGGTGTCACGGGCTTCGGCGAGGCGAGCCGGATGACGCAGTTCAAGGACAAGAGCGCGCGCGGTGGCCAGGACTCGGCGAGCGTCGGGCTGTTCACCTACCCGATCCTCATGGCGGCCGACATCCTCGTCTACCAGGCCGACAAGGTGCCGGTCGGCGAGGACCAGCGCCAGCACGTCGAGCTGACCCGCAACCTGGCGCAACGCTTCAACCACCGCTTCGGCGAGACGTTCACGGTGCCGGAGGCGCACATCGTCAGGGCCACCGCGAAGATCTACGACCTGCAGGACCCGACGAGCAAGATGAGCGGCTCCAGCGCGTCGCACGCGGGCGTCATCGACCTGTCCGACACGGCCAAGCAGGCGGCCAAGAAGGTGCGCTCGGCCGTCACCGACTCGGGCGCCGAGATCCGCTTCGACCCGGAGCAGAAGCCCGGGATCTCGAATCTGCTGACCATCTTCTCCGTGCTCACCGATCGCTCGGTCGACGACCTCGTCGCTGAGTTCGCCGACCAGCAGTACGGGCACCTCAAGGTCGCGCTGGGCGAGGTCGTGGGCGACTTCGTGCAGCAGTTCGGCTCGCGCACCCGCGAGCTGCTCGAGGACCGTGGCGAGCTCGACCGCATCCTCGCCGAGGGCGCCGCTCGCGCCCGCGAGGTCGCCGTGCCGACCCTGGCCGCCGTCTACGAGGCCTCCGGCTTCGTCGCTCCTCGTCCCGCGGGCGCATGACGCGGATCGGGATCTCGATCGCGGTGCCGGAGCCCTTCGGCACCCGACTGCGCGAGGCGCGCGCGTCGTTCGGCGACCCGCAGGCTGCGACGGTGCCGAGCCACGTGACCCTGCTGCCGCCCGACGAGGTGGGCGATGCCTGTCTCGAGGTGGTGCGCAAGGCGCTGGCCGACGTGGCGACGACGACCCGGGCGTTCGACATGACGCTGCAGGGGACCGGAACCTTCCGTCCGGTGTCCCCGGTCGTGTTCGTGGCCGTGAGCCGGGGGATCTCCGAGACCGAGGTGCTCGCCTCCCGGCTGCGCGACGCCGTCGGGCCGCCGCCGGCCGACTTCCCGTTCCACCCCCACGTGACCGTCGCGCAGCACCTGGACGACGCGGCCCTGGACCGGGCGTACGCCGAGCTCTCGGACTTCACGTGCGACTTCCGCGTCACCGAGTTCTTGCTCTACCGGCACGACGACGCCGACGGCTGGATCCCCGACCAGTCCTTCCCCCTCGCCTGACCCCCCGTCACCCCAGATTTGCGTGGCCATGCACCGTCCTGCGCGTGGATTCGGTGCATGAGGGCGCACACCTGGGAACAGAATCAGGGGGCGAGGCGCGCGAGCAGGTCGTCGCGGAAGGCCAGGGCCGCGAGCTGCAACGAGCCCGGCCGGTGGGCCAACGCGATCTGTCGGCTCATCGAGGGACGGCGCAGGCGGATCGCCCGCAGGCGGGGACGGCTGGCCAGCACCATCTCCGGCACCACCGCGTGGCCGAGTCCGGCCTCGACGAAGCGCAGCACCGCGCTCATCTCGCCACCCTCGACCGCGAGGTGCGGCGTGAAGCCCGCCTGCAGGCACGTGCGCATCGTGACCTCGCGCAGGTCGTAGCCCTCGCGGAACATGACGAGAGGGACGTCGCGCAGGTCGGCCACGTCGACCTCGTCGGGGAGCGTGGAGTCCGGAGGGCCCGCGAGCACCAGCCGCTCGCGCATGACGGGCGTCGTCTCCAGGTCCTCGGCGTCCGAGGGCAGCGGCACGATCAGCAGGGCCAGGTCGAGCCGTCCGCGCAGCAGGTCACGCGTCAGCAGCGGCGATCCCGCCTCACGCACCTCGAGCTCGATGTCGGGGTGGGCGGAGTGGAAGTACGTGAGCACGTCGGGCAGCAGGCCGTCGCACACCGAGGGCGTGGCCCCCAGTCGCACGCGGCCCCGGCGCAGCCCGGCCACCTCGTGCACCGCTCGCTGCGCCGTCTCGACGTCGACCAGGATGCGCTCGGCGTGGGGGAGCAGGGCCTCGCCCGCGCTGGTCAGCTCGATCCCGGAGCGGTCCCTGACGAACAACGCGGTGCCCAGGGAGTTCTCGAGGACGCGGATCTGCTTGGACAGCGTCGGCTGCGCGACGCCCAGCTGGTCCGCCGCGTGCGTGAAGTGCCGGAGCCGGGCCACGGCGACGAAGTACGCGAGCTGTTGGAACTGCACCCGACCATCATGCCCGATGTCTATGCAGGTGCGCCTCATCATGACTTAGCGCGAATCGCCGACACGGCTTACCGTGGCAGCGTGTCGACAACCCAGCTCAAACGAGTGCCGGCCACACGCTCGACCGTCGCGATGAAGTACGCGATGGCCGTGAGCGGCCTGATCATGGTCGGGTACCTCGTGGTCCACATGTACGGAAACCTGAAGGCCTTCGTCAGCCCGGACGCCTTCAACGAGTACGCGCACCACCTGCGCACCATCGGGGAGCCGATGCTGCCGCACGAGGGCCTGCTCTGGGTCGTGCGCGTCGTGCTCCTGGCCTCGGTCCTGGTGCACGCGTACTGCGCGATCACCCTGTGGCGCCGGAACAAGAAGGCCGCCGGCTACAGCGGCGGCAAGCGCTACCACTCCAAGCAGAACCGGACGGGCATCCAGCGCAGCTACGCCTCGTTCACGATGCGCTGGGGCGGCGTCACGATCGCGCTGTTCATCGTCTTCCACATCCTGAACCTCACGACGAACGACATCCACCCCGGTGGCGCGTCGGACGAGCCGTTCACGAAGCTGCACAACAGCTTCCAGTACTTCTGGGTGCTGCTGGCCTACACCGTCGCGATGATCGCCGTCGGCTTCCACCTGTGGCACGGCTTCTGGAGCGCGCTCACGACCCTCGGCCAGAACCGCAGCTCGACGCGCATCGCGTCGAGGGCGACCCCCGTCTCGATCGGCCTCGCGGCCATCATCACGCTCGGGTTCCTCGCGCCGCCGTTCTCCATCTACTTCTTCGGACTGGGAGGCTGACATGAGCGTCGATGCAAGCCTGGAGTTCCACGAGGTCGGCGAGGACATCGCCGACGCCGCAGCCCCCTCGGGCCCGATCGAGCGGCGCTGGGACGAGCGCAAGTTCAGCGCCAAGCTCGTCAACCCGGCCAACCGTCGCAAGATGAGCGTCATCATCGTCGGCACGGGCCTGGCCGGTGGCGCCGCTGCCGCCACGCTGGGCGAGGCCGGCTACCACGTCAAGACGTTCTGCTACCAGGACAGCCCGCGTCGCGCCCACTCGATCGCCGCCCAGGGCGGCATCAACGCGGCCAAGAACTACCGCAACGACGGCGACAGCATCTACCGGCTGTTCTACGACACGGTCAAGGGCGGCGACTTCCGCTCGCGCGAGTCCAACTCCTACCGCCTCGCCCAGGTGTCGGTGAACATCATCGACCAGTGCGTCGCCCAAGGTGTGCCCTTCGCCCGCGAGTACGGCGGCCTGCTCGACAACCGCTCCTTCGGCGGCGTCCAGGTCTCGCGCACGTTCTACGCGCGTGGCCAGACGGGGCAGCAGCTGCTGATCGGTGCCTACCAGGCGCTCGAGCGCCAGATCGCGGCCGGCACCGTCGAGATGCACACGCGCCACGAGATGCTCGACCTGATCATGGTCCCGGACGCCGACGGTACCGAGCGGGCCCGCGGCATCATCGTCCGCGACATGGTCACGGGCGAGATCGAGACCCACACGGCCGACGCCGTCGTGCTCGCCACCGGCGGCTACGGCAACGTGTACTTCTTGTCGACCAACGCCATGGGCTCAAACGTCACGGCCACGTGGCGCGCGCACCGCAAGGGCGCCTACTTCGGCAACCCCTGCTACACGCAGATCCACCCCACGTGCATCCCGGTCTCGGGCGACTACCAGTCCAAGCTGACGCTCATGAGCGAGTCGCTGCGCAACGACGGGCGCATCTGGGTGCCCAAGCAGCCCGGCGACGACCGTCACCCGGCCGACATCCCTGAGGACGAGCGCGACTACTACCTCGAGCGCATCTACCCCGCGTTCGGCAACCTGGTGCCGCGCGACATCGCCTCGCGTGCCGCCAAGTACCAGTGCGACGACGGCAAGGGCGTCGGTCCCGGTGGCCTCGGCGTCTACCTCGACTTCGCCGACGCGATCGAGCGCATGGGTCGCAAGACGGTCGAGGCCAAGTACGGCAACCTCTTCGACATGTACGCCCGGATCACGGGCGAGGACCCCTACACGCGCCCGATGCGGATCTACCCCGCCGTCCACTACGTCATGGGCGGCCTGTGGGTCGACTACGACCTGCAGAGCAACCTGACGGGTTTGTTCGTCGGCGGCGAGGCCAACTTCTCCGACCAGGGCGCGAACCGCCTCGGCGCCTCGGCGCTCATGCAGGGCCTGGCCGACGGCTACTTCGTGCTGCCGTCGACCCTGCCCGACTACCTGGCCGCCGGACCGTTCGAGCCCGTGCCCGACGACCACCCGCGCGTGGTCGAGGCCCGGCAGGCCGTCGAGGAGCGGGTCGAGAAGCTGCTCTCGATCAACGGCTCCCGCACGGTCGACTCCTTCCACAAGGAGCTCGGCCACATCATGTGGGAGTACTGCGGCATGGAGCGCACGGAGGAGGGGCTGATCAAGGCGATCGGCCTGATCCGCGACCTCAAGGCCGAGTTCTGGTCCAACGTCAAGGTCACGGGCGAGGCGCAGGAGCTCAACCAGGCGCTCGAGCGGGCCGGCCGCGTGGCCGACTTCATCGAGCTCGGCGAGCTCATGTGCATCGACGCGCTGCACCGCGCGGAGTCCTGCGGCGGCCACTTCCGGGCCGAGAGCCAGACCGAGGACGGGGAGGCGCTGCGTCACGACGACACGTTCGCCTACGTCGCGGCCTGGGAGTTCGGCGGCGAGAAGCCCGTCCTGCACAAGGAGCCGCTCGAGTACGAGTACGTCGAGATGAAGGCCCGGTCATACAAGTGAGGAGCTGCAAGTGAGGATCACGGTCAACGTCTGGCGGCAGAAGAACGCCGACGCGAAGGGCTCGATGGTCTCGTACGCCCTCGACGACGTCGTCGAGGACATGTCGTTCCTCGAGATGCTCGACGTGCTCAACGAGCAGCTGACGCTCGCGGGCGAGGAGCCGGTCGCGTTCGACTCCGACTGCCGCGAGGGCATCTGCGGCACGTGCGGTGTCGTCATCAACGGCATCCCGCACGGGCCCGAGGTCACCACGACGTGCCAGCTGCACATGCGCACGTTCAAGGACGGCGACGTCATCGACATCGAGCCGTGGCGCGCGAGCGGCTTCCCGGTCGTCAAGGACCTGATCGTCGACCGCGGCGCGTTCGACCGCATCATCGCGGCCGGCGGCTACATCAGCGTCAACACCGGTTCGGCACCCGAGGCCAACAACCTGCCCGTGCCGAAGGAGGACGCTGACCACGCGTTCGAGGCGGCCACGTGCATCGGCTGCGGCGCGTGCGTCGCGGCGTGCCCGAACGGCTCGGCGATGCTGTTCACGGCCGCCAAGGTGACGCACCTCGGTCTGCTGCCGCAGGGCCAGCCGGAGCGGGAGTCCCGCGTCCTCGGCATGGTCGAGCAGCACGACGCCGAGGGCTTCGGCTCCTGCACCAACATCGGCGAGTGCACGGCGGCCTGCCCCAAGGGCATCCCGCTCGACGTCATCAGCCGGCTCAACCGCGACCTGCTCGGCGCGCTGGCGGCCGGCAAGGCCTGAGCCCACCCGTCGTCCCCCGTCCGCCCGGCCCTGCCGTGCGGGCGGGGGATCGTCACGTCCGCCGCCACGGCGGCGCTGATTCCCAGGCTCGCCGGGGAATCAGCGCGCGGGGCCCGGTTCCCTGTCGCGATGCCCGGGTCGTAACGCGCGGTTCGTGAGGATTCCCGTGGGCGGTGGCTAGGTCGCCACGCGAGGCCCGGTTCTCGGCGTCCGCCGCCGGGGCGGCGCTGATTCCCAGGCTCGCCGGGGAATCAGCGCGCGGGGCCCGGTTCTCCGCGCGATGCCCGGGTCGTGACGCGCGGTTCGTGAGGATTCCCGTGGTCGGTGGCTGGGCCGCCGCGCGAGGCCCGGTTGCCCGCGCGATGCCCGGATCGCACCACCCGCCTCGTGCGGATTCCCAGGCTCGCCGGGGAATCAGCACCCCCGCAACTTGGTTAGCATAGTTAATGATCTACGCTAAGAACATGCCCACCGACTCCCAGCGACTCGCTCTCGCGGTGGCGCGCCTCAACCGTCGGCTCCGCCAGGAGCGGCACTCCGACCTGACGCCCTCGCAGATGTCGGTCCTCGGCACGCTGCGTCGGCTCGGTCCGACGTCGCCCTCGGCCATCGCCCAGCACGAGCGCGTCAGCGCACCCAGCGTCACCCGGACCCTCAACTGCCTCGTCGAGGACGGCATCGTCGAGCGCAGTCCCCACCCGGACGACGGCCGCCAGGTCGTGGTCGAGCTGTCCGACCTCGGGGAGAAGGTCCTCGCCGAGGAGCGGCAGCGTCGCGACGCCTGGCTTCACCAGCGCCTGCGCCACCTCGACGCGCGTGAGCGCGCCGTCCTCAGAGAGGCCTCCGCTCTGCTCGAGCGCCTGTCCGACTCGTGAGCCCCACCTTCCGGGCCCTCCGGATCCGCAACTACCGCGTCTACGCCGCCGGCGCCCTCGTCTCGAACGTCGGCACGTGGATGCAGCGTGTCGCGCAGGACTGGCTGATCCTCCAGCTCACGGGTTCCGGCACCGCCCTCGGCATCACGACGGGGCTGCAGTTCCTGCCGGCGCTCCTGCTCTCGCCGCTCGCGGGCGTCGTGGCCGACCGGTTCCCCAAGCGACAGGTCCTTCGCCTCACCCAGGTCGCGATGGCCGTCCCCGCCCTCGTGCTCGGCGTCCTCGCGGTCACCGGCAGCGCGCAGCCCTGGCACGTCTACGTCATCGCGTTCGTCTTCGGCGTCGGCACGGCGTTCGACGCCCCGGCCCGACAGTCGTTCGTGGTCGAGATGGTCGGTCGTGACGACCTGGCCAACGCCGTCGGGCTCAACTCGGCGTCGTTCAACTCCGCCCGTCTGGTCGGGCCGGCGCTCGCGGGCGTCCTGATCGCCGCAGGCGGGTCGGGCGTCGCCGCGACCGGGTGGGTCATCCTCGCCAACGCCCTCAGCTACCTGGCCGTGCTGGGGTCGTTGCAGATGCTCGACCCGGACCACCTGCACCCGGCGCCCGTCGCACCACGTGGACGCGGCGCCGTCAGGGCCGGCGCCCGGTACGTGCGCTCGCGGCCGGACCTCGTGCTGATCCTCGCGACGGTGTTCTTCGTCGGCACCTTCGGCATGAACTTCCAGATGACGAGTGCCCTCATGGCGACCGACGTGTTCGACAAGGGCGCCGGGGAGTACGGGCTGCTCGGCTCCGTCATGGCGATCGGCTCCCTGGGCGGCGCGCTGCTGGCCGCGCGGCGCGAGCGCCCCCGCGTGCGACTCGTGGTCCTGGCCGGACTCGTGTTCAGCGTCGTCGAGGTCGCGGCGGGCCTCATGCCCACGTACGCCTCGTACGCCGTGGTCCTGCCCCTGCTGGGACTGACCGCGCTGACTATGGTCACGGCGGCGAACGCCACGATCCAGCTGACGACGGAACCGGCCATGCGCGGCCGCGTCGCGGCGCTCTACCTGATGATCTTCATGGGCGGTACGCCGCTGGGCTCGCCCCTCATCGGGTGGGTCGGCGAGACCTTCGGCGCCCGGTGGACGCTCATTGGCGGTGGGCTCATGACGGCAGCCGGGATCACGGTGTCCGTCGTCCTGGCCGCCCGCGGTCTCAGGGCACGCCACCAGCCGGTGCTGCCCCTCGCGCGCGACGTCCTGCACCTGCGGCGCCAGCAGGCCTCCGAGGACGTCGACCTCGCCAGCTGACCCGCCCCCTCTGCCACTCCCGTGCCGAGGCGCGCCGAAGGCGCGACGATGGTCCGGTGGACGTCGAGAGGACCTTCGTGGTCGACCGCCCGATCGAGGAGGTCTTCGCCTTCTTGTCGGACTTCGAGAACACCGAGCTGTGGGATCCCGGAACCCTCTCGACCCGGCGGACGTCCGGCGACGGCGGGCTCGGGACGACGTACGACAACCGCTCCCGGTTCATGGGTCGCAAGGTCAGGCTCGAGTACGAGACCGTCGCCCACGACGTGCCGACGCGCTTCGTGTGCCGCGGGGTCAACGGTCGCACGACGGCGACCGACCACATGACCTTCACGCCCGCGGGCGAGCGCACCCGCATCCACTACCGGGCGGTCTTCGAGTTCCCGGCGCCCTGGGGCGTCCTCGCCGGTCTCGTCCTCGCCCGGCCGTTGAGCCGCCTGGCCGACACGACGATCGCCCAGATCACGTCGACGCTCGAGTCGGCCTAGGAGCGAGCGGCGCGCCGCACCTTGAGCGCGAAGCGCACGAAGGCCCAGACGGCCAGCACGAGCACGACGGTCCAGAACACCGCCGGACCCCACGACTCGCTGCTCACCGTGACGACGAGCATGAACGTCGAGCTCAGGGCCAGCAGCAGGCTCGCCACGACGACGCTGCGGTCCAGGGCCCCGCCCTCGGCGGTCACCCAGCTCATCGCCCGGTCACTCGTTCGGTGGGATGCGGAACGAGGAGACCTTGTCACCGTCGACCGTCACGACCGCGTGCGACTGGCCGTTGAAGACCGAGCTGCGCCAGTCGAAGAGCAGGGTCGTCACGGCGCCCTCGGTCGTGGCCTCGAGGACGGTCATCTGCGCGCCCGCCCCGATCGCGTCGGTCTCGGCCCAGCTGCGGACGCCGTCCGGGCCGCTCAGCACGCGGCCCCAGTCGTCGACCTGGCCGTCGGCCGTGAAGGCGGCGACGAAGGCCTCGGTGTCGGCGCCGTTGATCGCGTCGACGACGGCCTGCACGGGTGCCGGTACCTCGAGATCGCTCATGTCCGCGACCCTACGCCACCTCGATGGGACGCCCCGTGGGTCGGCGGTCGCGGGCGTATCCTGTCCCGGTGCCCCACGCCGACGCCATCGCCCGCTCGATCCAGGTCATCACGCCAGACCTGATCGAGCTGCGTCGTGACCTGCACGCGAGCCCGGAGCTCTCGTGGCACGAGGAGCGCACCACCGACGTGGTCGCGGCGTGGATGGACAAGGTCGGCATCGATCTCGGCGCCGCCGTCGAGCAGCTCGTCGACGTCCTCCACCGCGTCGGCCGTCTCGGCATCCACGATGCTGGCATCTGCGGTCTCCTCGACCGTGTCCGCCTCACCGGACGCCACGGCTTCGAGCGCCTCGACGAGCGTGGTGGCAACGCCCTCGGCGGCGTCGTCCTCGGCCTCCATGACCTCTTCGTCCTCGAGCTCGAGGAGGAGCGGGTCGGCCTCGAACACCGTGGTGTCGGGGAGCTCGCGCTCCTCGGGGCTGCCGTCGGGATTCCAGTGCACGGCCACCTCGCCGGCGAGGATCTCCGCCTCGGCGAGGGCGACGGGGTCGCGGGACGACAGCTCACCCGGAGCGGGCGGCGGGGCGTCCTCGGAGCGCAGCTCCGCGGGGTCGGCCGTGAGCCAGAGCGTGATCTGGCGCGCGCGCTTCGACACGGCGTGCACCAGCGCATAGCGGCTGCCGTCGACGTGCTCGAGAGCGTCATCCAGCCGGCTTCCGTAGAGCATCAACCCTCCAAGGTCATCCCATGAACAGCGCGGGAGTGTAGCGCCCTGCGCCGGAAGCGCCGGTTGACGCGGCAGCACGAGATTGACACTATCCGCACATGAAGCAGGTGAGAGACGCCATGAGCGCGCTGAATGCGATGGTCGGACCGACGCACACGCTGCGCCAGGCGTCCGAGAAGATGGTGCAGCACAAGACCGGTGCGGCCGTCGTGATGGACCACGACCTGCCCGGCCCCTGCGTCATCACCGAGCGCGACCTGCTCAAGGCGCTCGCCGCCGGAATGGACATGGACGTCGAGGTGGTGGGCGATCACATGACCGGCTCACTCATCACCGCCGCGCCGGAGTGGCCGCTGCAGACCGCGGCCGACCAGATGGTGCGCCACGGCATCCGCCACGTGTTGGTGTTCGAGGGCCCCGAGCTCGTGGGGATCCTCTCGATGCGCGACGTCATCCGGGTGGGTGGCCTCGCCGCCGACGCCCGGGCCGACGCCGCCTAGATCCGCCTGGATCCGCCGAACTCCCCCTCGCCTGCCCGCGCCCCCGTCCCGCCGGCCGCCACGCACGCCTGTTCGCCATCGCGCGACGCCGATGCGCCACGTACCGTTCCCTTGAGTTCGCCCTCCGGTCGGAAGTGAGAATTCCCTTCGTGCGCATGCCGTTCCGCATCGATGCTGACCTCCGGGGCTCCGCGTGAGCATCACGCACAAGGGCGGCGGCGCCAAGGCGCACCACGTGGCCCCGATGGTGGGCCTGGTCTTCCTGGGCGTGCTGGCGGCCATCCAGACCTCCGACCCGAACATCAACTCCACGGCGCTGCTTCGCGCCGCCAACGCGCTCGACATGGGGAGCACGGCCGCGCTGGCCGCCGCCATCAGCACGCTGGCGCTGGCCGCCACCGTGATCACCACCGGCATGCTGGCCGACAAGCTCGGTCGTCGGAAGGTGCTGAGCGCGGCGCTTATCTTCACGATCGTCGGCGATCTCGTGGTGCTGTCGGCGGCCAACACCGGCATGTTCCTGCTCGGCCGCATCCTCGCCGGCATCGGGTGCGGTGCCATCTTCGGCGCTGCCTTCGCCTATGTGAAGCTCTTCGCCAAGGGCAAGGGGGGGCTGCCCGCGGCACTCGGCATCTTCATGGCCGTCAGCGGCGTTGGGGCGGTGATCTTCTCGTTCCTCGGCGGCGTGCTCGCCGGCGTTGATTGGCGCGTGGCATACATCCTCGTGCCGATCGTGTCGCTGCTGGCGCTACTCGCGGCCTTCTTCGTGCTGCCCGCCGACGACAAGGCCGACCGGGACACCGGGCCGTGGGACCTCCCAGGCCAGGCCCTTCTGGGACTCGGAATCATCGGGTTGCTCTTCGGCATCGCGCATGCGTCGTCCGGCTTCTCGTCGCCCCTTACGTGGGGCACGGCGCTGGTTGGGGTCATCCTGCTCGTGGCGTTCTACTTCCGGGAGCGCCACGCGGGCGACAGCGCGTTCTTCCCGATCGGCCTCCTGAAGTGGCCCATCTTCATCGCCGCCGTGCTGATCGGCCTCGTCTACAACCTTGCGTACGGCGCTTCGCTGCTGTCGTTCACCAACCTCTTCCAGTACAAGCTGCAGCTCACCGACACCCGTCTGGCCCTCTCGCAGCTGCCGTTCCTGA
>JALRCA010000200.1 GCA_023257515.1 Aeromicrobium sp. | reverse complement strand
CGCGACCGACCCCGAGGTGCTGCTGCTCGACGAGATCACCTCAGCCCTCGACCCGGAGCTCGTCGGCGAGGTGCTGGAACTCGTGCGCGACCTGGCGAGCGAAGGTGCGACGATCCTCATGGCGACGCACGAGATGGCGTTCGCGCGCGAGGTCGCCGACCGCGTCGTGTTCCTGGCCGACGGTGAGATCGTCGAGCAGGGCCCGCCGGAGCACCTGTTCGGCTCGCCGCAGGACCCGCGGACGCAGGCCTTCCTGGCTCGCTTCAGGAGCTGAGCCGAGCGACGACCCGGTCCGCGTCCCTGCCGGCGACCAGGACCCCGTCGACCCGGACCACGTGGCCGCCCGCCTCGCTCACGAGCAGCGGGCCGGCCACCGGGTCCGCCTCGTCGACGACCGCCGCGACGCGCCCGGAGGCCGCGAGCACCCAGTCGAGCGTCGCGGCACCGGTCCGCAGCACCCGTCCGAACGCGTCCTCGAACGCCGGCTCCGGGCGGCGCGTCGCGGCCCACGCCACCGCGTCGGCTCCGCGCGGACCGTCGACCCGGAGCGCGCGCTCCTCCTGCCACGCGCCCAGCCCGCGCGCCGCCCACGACGTGCGACCGGAGACCGCGTCGTGCAGCACCTCGACGAGGCGACCGCCCTCGTCGCGCACACCGATCGCGACACCGTGCAGCTCGATGCCGAGCAGGAAGTTGGCGAGCCCCACGAGCGGGTCGACGCGCCAGGTCGTGCCGTCGTCGGGACGGACCTGCAGGCGGTGCCGGATGCGGCGCACGACGTCGTGCGCCACCTCGGGCACGCCGGCGTCGTCGAGCTCGAGGCCCTGGCCGGTGCCGGACGCGCGACGAGCGAGCTCGCCGCCGCCGCGGGCGAGCGAGACGGCGAGGTCGCGCACGGCGCGCAGGTCCAGGTCCACGCCACCTATTGTCGGTGACATGACGCCAGCCGACCTGCCCGCGGACCTGACGACGCTGCTGGGCGAGGGGGCACACGGGTACTTCGCCGGTGGTGCGGGCGACGAGATCACCCTGCGCGACAACGAGACCTCCTGGTCGCGGTACGCGCTGCACCCGCGGGTTCTCGTCGACGTCGGTGAACGGGACCTGTCCGTCGACCTGCTCGGTCGGCGCCGCGCCCACCCCGTCGTGGTCGCGCCGATGGCCTACCAGAAGCACGCGCACCCGTCGGGCGAGCTGGGTTCCGCGGCCGCGGCACGGGCCACCGGCTCCGTGTACGGTCTCTCGACGCAGTCGACGACACCGCCCCGCGAGGTGGCGGCCGAGCTGGGCGATCACGACCGCTGGTTCCAGCTCTACGTCTTCCGGGACCGGCAGATCTCGCTCGACCTCGTCGCCGAGGCACGTGAGAACGGCTACGAGGCGCTCGTCCTGACCGTCGACTTCCCGGTCGCGGGCTGGCGTGAGCGCGACAAGCGCTCCGGGTTCACGGTCGAGCACCCGATCGCCCTGAACCCGGACGGGCCCGCCCTCACGACCGAGGAGCTCTTCGCCCTGCACGACCCGACGCTGACGTGGGACGACGTCGCGCAGTTCGCGGAGGCAGCGGGGATGCCGCTGCTGCTCAAGGGGATCCTGCGGCCCGACGACGCCGAGCGCGCGGTCCAGCTCGGCGCCGCCGGGATCGTCGTCTCCAACCACGGTGGCCGCCAGCTCGACACGGCCCTGTCCGGCGCCGACGCGCTCCCGCCGGTCGTCGACGCCGTGGCGGGCCGGGCCGACGTGCTCGTCGACGGTGGCATCCGCCGCGGCTGGGACGTCGCGAAGGCCCTCGCCCTGGGAGCCGACGCGGTCATGATCGGACGCCCCGTGCTGTGGGGCCTGGCCCGCGACGGGGCGGCCGGCGCGGAGGCCGTGCTGCGCCAGGTCGTCGCCGAGCTCGACACGACGCTCGCGCTCCTGGGCTGTCCTCGCGCGCGTGACCTGGACCCCACGTACGTCGGTCGCGCGCCCTGGGCCTGAGGCTCAGGCCGACTCGGCCTGACGCGGCTTCGTGGGGAGGGCGAACACGGCCGCGAAGGCCACGAGGTAGCCCGCGGCGGCGATCCACAGCAGGTGCCGGGTCGCCTCGACCCAGCCGAGCTCGGGCAGCCAGTGGAAGAACACGGTGCCCAGCACGGCCACGCCGAGTGCGCCGGAGAACTGCTGGCACGCGTTCAGCACCCCCGACCCCGTGCCGACCTGGCGCTCGTCGAGTCCCGCGACGACGTAGTCGAACAGGGGCACGAAGATCGCGCCGGAGCCGAGCCCCGTGAGGAACAGCCCGGGCGCCAGGTGCCAGACCGACACGTCCGGACCCTGCTGACCCAGCGTCCACCACAGGACCACGAGCCCGACGGCCGCGCCGAGCGCTCCCGCGTGGATGAGCCGCCGACCCAGCCGCTCCGCCAGCAGGGCACCGGTCACGGTCGCGCCGAGGGCGATACCGACGGCCATCGGGGTCATGGCGAGCCCGGCCTGCAGCGGCCCCCGACCCAGCCCGAGCTGGACGAAGAGGTTCGCGACGAGCATGAAGCCGTTCATCGCGACGAAGAACGCGACCATGAAGCCGAGCCCCGCGACGAAGGCCCGGTGCCGGAACAGCGAGGGCTCGATGACGGGGTGCTCGCTGCGGCGCTCGCCGACGGCGAACAGCGCGAGGCCCGCGCCTGCTGCGAGGAGCATCACGAAGGTCCACCACGGCCAACCGAGCTCTCGACCCTGGACGAGCGGGTAGATGAGCAGGGCCGACGAGACCGTCAGCAGCGCGCTCCCGACGGGGTCGAGCCGCGCCTCGGGGTCGCGCGGCGTGTCCGGCAGGTAGCGCACGGCCAGCACCGTCGCCACGAGGCCGATCGGCAGGTTGATCGCGAACACGAGCCGCCAGCCGAGCCCCCAGAGGTCGAGGTCGATCAGGACGCCGGCCAGGATCGGTCCGAGGACGGCCGAGAGGGCCATGGCGGGTCCGAACGGGATGAACGCCTTGCGCAGCTCGTGCGGGGGGAACACCTGCTTCAAGAAGGCGAAGCCCTGCGGGATCATCACCGCGCCGAAGGCTCCCTGCAGGACCCGCGCCGCCACGAGCGACCACGCCGTGGGTGCCAGGGCCGCGCACCCGGAGAAGACCGTGAAGCCGATCATCCCGGTGAGGAACATCGTCCGGCGACCGACGACGTCACCCGCCCGGGCCGAGGTCACGAGCCCCACGGCGAAGGCGAGCGTGTAGCCGGCCAGCACCCACTGGAGGGTGGACTCGCCGCCGCCCACGTCGGCCCGGATGGACGGACCCGCGAGATTCGCGACCGTCGCGTCGACCATGTCCATCACGTCGGCGACGAGCACCAGGACGAGGACGAGCCAGCGGTACCGGTAGCCGGCGCCGCCGGCGTCCTCCGCGCGCTCCGTGAGCTGGGACTCGGACATCGTGCACTCCTTACGAACACCGTTCGTTTACGAACACTGTTCTACAAACGAACGACGTTCGTGTCAAGTACGGCGTTCGTTGTACGCTGCGCCTCATGCCCCGCCGTGCGCGCCGACTCGGCCTCGAGCCCGACCCCACTCCCCCCAAGCAGCCCCTGTCGACCCAGCGCATCGTGTCCGCCGCGCTGGAGCAGATGCGCGACAAGGGGTACGAGGGAGTCTCGATGCGCTCGGTCGCGCGTGCCCTCGACACCGGGCCGGCCTCGCTCTACGTGCACGTGTCGAACCGGGACGACCTGGACCAGCTCGTGCTGGACCAGGTCATGCGGCTCGTCGACCTCCCGGAGCCCGATGCCGAGCGGTGGCAGGAGCAGGTCCGCCACGTGGCGCGGGGCATGCTCGCCGTCTACCGGGCCCACCCCGGCACCGCGCGGGCCGCGCTGGCCCTGGTGCCGGTGTACGAGGGAGGCCTGCGCACCACGGAAGGACTCCTCGCGATCCTGCTGCAGGGCGGGGTCCCGGCTCGGCCGGCGGCGTGGTTCTGCGACCTGCTGGGCCTGTACGTCGCCGCAGTGGCCTACGAGGAGGTGCTGTGGGAGCAGCGCGAGGACGGCGAGGGCGAGGAGTCGGTCGTGCGCCGCGTGGCCGACGCGTTCGACCAGCTGCCGGCCGGCCGCTACCCCGTGCTCGCGGCGAACGTCGCCGCCATGGCCGCCGGAGAGGGCGACGACCGGTTCGAGTTCGGTCTCGACGTCCTGCTCGGCGGACTCGTGACGGCGGGGGCGCGCCACGCCGCCGGATGAGCGACTCGACGCCGGCCGATCCGGTGGACAGGTGTCACGGGCAGTGACAAGATCACCGCGGGAGGACCCATGATCCCGGTGCGAACCGGTGGCGAGAGGAATGCGCAATGGCACACAAGGCCGATCCCGAGGTCGTCGCGGCGCTGACGAAGGTCACCGACTTCGACCAGGCGACCGCCAAGGCGCTCGCGTCCCACGGTCGCGTGGTCAACGTGCCGGCCCGCTGGTCCCTCATGGCCGAGTACACGCCGGCCGACAAGGCCTACATCGTGCTCGAGGGTGAGGTCGTGATCCGCAAGGACAACCAGGACATCGCTGAGCTCGGCCCGGGCTCGTTCCTGGGTGAGATGGCGCTCGTCAACCACAAGCTCCGCAGTGCGTCGGTGTTCGCGCTGACTCCCATCAAGGCGCTGCACTTCACCGACGAGGCGGTCGCGGAGCTCATCGAGGACAACCCGGCCTTCGCCGAGGCCCTGCGCACGGCGGCCGAGGAGCGCGCAGCGCGCGACGCGAGCTGACGTGGCCGAGGCCCCTCGCGACGACCGGTCCGACGACGACCGGTCGGACGAGCCTGCCTTCGACCCGTCGATCCTGATCGACGTCGCGTCGACCTTCCTGTTCGACGAGGAGCCGAGTCTCACCCAGGCCGACGTCGCCGAGCGCGCGGGCGTCGACGAGGAGACCGCGTGGGCGCTGTGGCGCTACCTGGGCTTCCCGCAGGTCGACGACGACAAGGCGGCCTTCACCTCGGCCGACGTCGAGGCCGTCGAGACGGTGCGCCGTCTCACCGAGATGCGCGTCATCGACCCGGAGGTGCTGCCGGAGCTCGTCCGAGTCATGGGCCGCACCTTCGCGCGACTCGCGGACTGGCAGACACGGGTGCTGCTGCGCTCGCTGTCGCTCAACGACAGCGACGAACCGCCGCTGGAGGTCCTGACCGAGGTCATCCCGATGGTCGAGCAGGTCCAGGGCTACATCTGGCGCCGCCAGCTCATGGCGGCGGCGAGCCGCATGGCGATGCGCTCGACCGTCTCCGACGAGGGGGCGCCGACCATGGCGGTCGGGTTCGTCGACATCGTCGGCTACACCTCGCGCAGCCGGCAGCTCAGCGCCCGCGAGCTCTCCGAGCTCGTCGAGTGGTTCGAGGGCACCGTCTCGGACCTGGTGCTCGCGCACGGTGGCCAGGTCATCAAGACGATCGGCGACGAGGTGCTCTACACCGTCGACGACCCGGTCGAGGCCGGTCGGCTCGCGCTCGAGCTCGTCGAGCGGTCCGAGTCCGACGAGCGCTTCCCCGAGGTCCGGGTCGGCAGCGCCTACGGGCCCGTGGTCGCGCGGCTCGGCGACGTCTACGGCTCGACCGTCAATCTCGCGTCGCGCCTCACCTCGATCGCGCGGCCGAGCCGGGTCCTTGTCGACGCCACCCTCGCCGACCGCCTGCGCGAGCACGACGTCGACGACCGCGAGTTCCGGCTGCGCCGCACCCGCCGCATGAACGTCAAGGGCTTCGAGCACGTCGAGCTGTGGTCGCTCAAGCGCCCCCGCTCCTCCGACGACGACTGACCCCGCCGCCCGCCGTCCGCCGAGATTTGCGTGCTCATGCACCGTTCTCACTGAGCAAACGGTGTATGAGCACGCAAATCTCGGGTCGCTACCGGTCCTGAGTGAGGCGTCGGGCGACGGCGCGGGCGGCGACGCGGCCGGCGCGGTTGGCGCCGATCGTCGAGGCCGAGGGGCCGTAGCCGACCATCTGGACGCGGGGGTCGGCGACGGCCGTCACCGAGGTGTCGAGGGTGTCGCCGAGCTGGATGCCGCCGCGGGGCGAGCGCAGGTGCAGCGGCGCGAGGTGCTCGACGTCGGGGCGGAACCCGGTGGCCCACAGGATGACGTCGACGGGCTCGAAGTGACCGTCCGCCCAGCGGACGCCGTCGCGCTCGACGTGCTCGAACATCGGTAGCCGGTGGTAGGCGCCGAGGCGCTCGGCCTCGGCCTCCTGCGGCCGGAGCATCAAGCCGGTGACGCTCACGACGCTGCGCGGCGGCAGGCCCTGGCGCACCCGCTCGGCCACCATCGCCACGGCCTCGCGCCCGGCCTCGGGGTCGAACTCGCCGGTGCGCCACACGGGCTCGCGGCGCGTGACCCACAGGGTGTCCGTGATCGGCCGCAGCGCGCCGAGGAACTGCACGGCCGACGCGCCGCCGCCGACCACGAGGACGCGCTTGCCCCGGAAGTGCTCGGGCCCGGGGTAGTCGACGGTGTGCAGCTGCTCGCCCGCGAAGACCTCCATGCCCGGGTAGCGCGGCACGAACGGCCGTCGCCACGTGCCGGTGGCGTTGACCAGGGTGCGCGTGCGCCAGGTGCGGTCGTCGGTCTCGACGACGAGCAGCCCGTCGTCGTCGCGCACGTGCTCGACGCGGACGGGTCGCACGACGGGCAGGTCGTGCGCGCGCTCGTAGGCCGCGAAGTAGGCCGGCACGAACTCGTTGGCGCGCTCGGGCCCGACGGCCGGCGGCACCGGCGCGTCCGGCAGGTCCGCGACGCGGTGCACGTCGGCCATGGTGAGCGCGTCCCACCGGTGCTGCCACGCACCGCCGGGCGCGTCGTCGGCGTCGAGGACGACGTGGTCGATCCCGCGGCGCGTCAGGTGGTACGAGCTCGACAGCCCTGCCTGCCCGGCGCCGATGACGACGGAGTCGAGGACGTCGAGGTCAGCCACGCCGTGGTCAACGCGGACCGGACCGGCGCTATGCCCTCAGGCGACGTGACGTCCGGCCGACGGCCGATCACGTTTGAGCGCCGGCGTGGCGCGTGCGACGGTCTGGTCGATGACGCGCGTGACGAGCTCGGGATCGTCGATGATCGGCACGTGGCCGCAGCCGGGCAGCGGCACGTGGAACGCGCTCGGGACGCGCTGCTGCGCGACCCGCGACTGCGAGAACGGCAGGATCTTGTCCTCGCGGGCCCACGCGATCGTGGTCGTGACCGGCACCTGGCTCGCGAAGCGGTAGTGGAGCGCCTGCTTCGCGACACGCTCGAACGCCGTCGCGTGCTTGAGGCTCAGGGCGTCGCCGTAGGCCGCCTCGGGATCCTGACGCTCGGGGTGGCTGTAGAGCAGCATCCCGCTGGCCTTGCGTCCCCACGTCGTGCGGGACAGGGCGCGGAGGACGGGCTTGGGCGAGACGAGCGCCAGGAAGCGCAGGAAGAACAGCGCGACGAGGGCCTGGAAGCGCGAGACGGGACCGAAGAAGCCGGCCGGGCTCAGCGCGGTGACCGACGAGACCGCGCCCCGGGCGCCGAGCTCGAGCGCGATCGCACCGCCGAGGGAGTTGCCGACGACGTGCGGCTTCGTGACGCCCCACCGCTCGAGCTGACCCGTGAGGTGGTCGACCGCGTTCTCCATCGAGTAGGAGAGGCCGCCCGCGAACGCCGGGGACTCGCCGAAGCCCGACAGGTCGGGCGCGATGACGTCGTAGCGCGTGGCCAGGTCGTCGATGATCGGGTCCCAGATCTGGCGCCGGTGGCCGATGCCGTGCAGGAGGAGCAGCGTCGGGCCGGAGCCCTTGCGGGTGTACACGAGGTCGGGCTTCTGCATACCGGCAGTATGCATGGTTGACAACCGTGACAGCAACACTGTCACAATGGTGGTGTGACGATCAGTTCCTCCTCCGCCCGCCCCGGGCCGCTCGCCGGCGTCCGCGTCGTCGAGCTCGCCGGCATCGGTCCCGGGCCGTTCGCTGCGATGCTGCTCGCCGACCTCGGCGCCGACGTGATCCGCGTCGACCGCCCCCAGGGCCCTGGCCTCGCCCTGGCCCCGGCGGAGCGCGACGTGATGGGCCGCGGCCGGCCGAGCGTCGCGATCGACCTCAAGTCCGAGCGCGGCATCGAGCTGGTGCTGGAGCTCGTCGAGAAGGCCGACGTGCTGATCGAGGGCTACCGTCCCGGCGTCACCGAACGCCTCGGACTCGGCCCGGACGTGTGCCTGGAGCGCAACCCCGGACTCGTCTACGGCCGCATGACCGGCTGGGGCCAGGACGGTCCGCTCGCTCACAGCGCCGGCCACGACATCAACTACATCTCCGTCGCCGGCGGGCTCGACCCCCTGGGGCCCGCCAGCGCCCCGGCGTTCCCCCTCAACCTGCTGGGTGACTTCGGTGGCGGCTCGATGTACCTGGTGACCGGCGTGCTCGCCGCGCTCACGCACTCCCGGGCCACCGGCGAGGGCCAGGTCGTCGATGCCGCCATCACCGACGGCGTCGCGCACCTGCTGGCGATGGCCGTCACGATGCAGCAGAACCACGTGTGGGACGGACGCCGCGGCACCAACATGCTGGGTGGCGCGGTGCCGTTCTACGACGTGTACGAGACCTCGGACGGACGTTGGATGTCGGTCGGCGGTCTCGAGCCCCAGTTCTGGGCGGCCACCGAGAAGCTGCTCGCCGACGCCGGTTTCGGCGACCTGCCCGACCGGAACGACCCCTCGCGCTGGGACGCCCTGCGGTCCCGGCTGCGCGAGGTGTTCGCCTCCCGCACGCAGGCCGAGTGGTCCGAGCTGTTCGAGGGCACCGACGCGTGCGTCGCGCCCGTCGTGCCGCTCACCGAGGCCTACGAGCACCCGCACAACGTGGCGCGCGGCACCTACGTCGAGCACCACGGCATCGTCCAGCCGGCCCCCGCGCCGCGCTTCTCGGCCACCCCGGCCGAGCTCACCACCCCGCCCTCGCGCACCGGGGCCGACACACGCGAGGCACTGACCGCCTGGGGCGTCGACGACGTCGACGGCCTCCTCGGCGACGGCACCGCCGTCCAGACCGATCCCGACGAGAACGGAACCCCCTCATGAAGCGCACCATCTTCGACGCCGACCACGACGCGTTCCGCGACACCGTTCGCACCTTCTGCGAGAAGGAGATCGCTCCGCACCACGCCGAGTGGGAGAAGGCCGGCATCGTCCCGCGCGAGGTGTGGGAGAAGGCCGGCGACCTCGGCCTGCTCGGGTTCATGATGCCCGAGGAGCACGGCGGCGGCGGGATCCAGGACTTCCGCTACAACGCGATCCTCAGCGAGGAGATCACCCGCATCGGCGCGAGCGGCATCGGCTTCGTCATCCAGACCGACCTCGTCTCGGGCTACCTGCTCTCGTACGCCTCCGAGGAGCAGAAGGCGCGCTGGCTCCCGAAGTTCTGCACCGGCGAGACCATCACCGCGATCGCCATGACCGAGCCCGGCACCGGCTCGGACCTGCAGGGCATCAAGACGAGCGCCCGGCTCGAGGGCGACGAGTGGGTCATCAACGGCTCCAAGACGTTCATCACGAACGGCATCAACGCCGACCTCGTGCTCGTCGTCTGCCAGACGAACCCGGAGGCCGGCGCGATGGGCTTCTCGCTCATCGCGGTCGAGCGTGGCACGCCGGGCTTCGAGCGCGGCCGCAACCTCGACAAGATCGGCCTGAAGGCGCAGGACACCGCCGAGCTGTTCTTCGACGACGTGCGCGTGCCGAAGGACAACCTGGTCGGCGAGGAGGGCAAGGGCTTCGTCTACCTGATGGAGAAGCTGCCGCAGGAGCGGCTGTCGATCTCGGTCGTCGCCGCTGCCGCGTGCCGGGCCGCGATCGACATGACGGTCGACTACGTCAAGGAACGCAAGGCGTTCGGCAAGCCGGTCGGCTCGTTCCAGAACTCGCGCTTCGTGCTCGCCGAGCTCGAGACCGAGGCCAGGATCGCGCAGGTGTTCGTCGACGAGTCGATCACGCAGCACAACCGGGGCGACCTGACCGTCTCCGACGCCGCGATGGGCAAGTGGTGGACGACCGAGCTGCAGAAGAAGACGGTCGACAAGTGCCTGCAGCTCCACGGCGGCTACGGCTACATGGCCGAGTACCCCATCTCGAAGGCGTACCTCGACACCCGCATCCAGACGATCTACGGCGGCACGACCGAGATCATGAAGGAGATCATCGGCCGGACGATGGGACTCTGACGCCGGTCGCCGCCCGGAGACGCACGCCGACCACGACGCCGACCAGACCCACCAGCACCAGGGCGGCGAAGCCGTCGGAGAACGCCGGCGCTCCGCCGTCGTAGAACGGGAGGACGGCGTCGCCGCCGGAACGCTGCCTCGCCGAGACGAGGGCACCGACGAGCGCGGGTCCGGCGCCTGCACCGAGGAACTGCGCGGCCTGGAAGATGCCGACGCCGATCCCCGCCTGGTCCGGGGGCAGGACGCTGGTCGCCGCGGTGGTGGTGACGGTGACGACCACGGCGAATCCCGCGCCCACCACGAGGACCGCGAGCGCAGGCACGAGCGGGCGGGAGCCGGCGCCGCCGACCGCGAGGACGAGAGCGGCGACGGTGAGCAGCCCCAGACCGACGATGACCGCCGACCCGGGGTCGACGCCACGGGCCACCGCCCGACCGGCGAGCGGCGAGACCAGGGCGAGCGCGAGACCACCGGGAATCATGACGAGAGCACCGGCGGCCGGCGTCAGGCCGTTGACGTCGACCACGAGGACCGGGACCAGGACCAGGATGGCGAGGTTCACCACCATCGCGACGAAGATGACCCCGAGCGCCGCGGCATAGCCCCGATGGGCGAACAGCGCCGGCGGGACGAACGGATCGGTGGCCCGACGCATGTGCAGGACGAAGATCGCCAGGGCTGCTGCGCCGACGACCAGGGGCAGCCACGACCCGACGGTGGTGAAGCCCGCTGGCCCGTCCGCGCGCGTGACGCCCAGGAGAAGCAGCCCGGCCGCGCCGCCGAGCAGCAGGCCACCGAGCAGGTCGAACGAGCCGGAGTCGGTCGGTCGGGTCCCGGGGATCACCGACCGGATCGCGGGAACGAGGGCCAGGGAGGCCGCCGCCATGATCCAGAACAACGAGGTCCAGCCCCAGGCCTGGCCGAGGACTCCGCCGACAGCTGGTCCTGCTGCTGCCCCGAGACCGCCGGCCGAGGCGATGGAGCCGACACCGACGGCACGGCGGTCGCCAGGGAGCAGACGAGTCGCCGCCACGATGGCGAGCACCGGGATCGCCGCGCCGCCTGAACCCATGACGAGGCGTCCGACGACGAGCACGAGCAGCGACGGGGCGAGGGCGCACAGCAGGCTGCCGGCGCCGAAGACCGTGAGCGCGACGGTGAACAGCGTGCGGAGGCTGAAGCGATCGGCCACCCGACCGAAGACCGGGATGCCGATGGCGCACGTGAGCAGGAACCCCGTGACCACCCAGGTGACCTGCGCGGTCGTCGCGTCGAACTGACGGGCGACCTGCGGCAGGACGAGCGAGACCATGTCGCTCGCGATCGGGATCAGCAGCATCGCGGGGACGAGTACGAGGAGCAGCGAGCGCATCGGGACCTGGTGCGGTGCCCCCTCGATCATGACGCGGCTTCGCGACGTCGCACCTCGCGAAGGGTGTCGGCGATGGTCCTCGTGGCGAGCCGGTCCGCGAGGGCCCGCTGGGCCGCGGCGAACTCCTCCGCGAGGTACGACTCCATGTGTCGCCCGATGACGCACGAGCGGCTCGGCGGATGGGCGTGGGTGGGCAGGACGGGAGTGTCGTCCTCGACCGACGTGAACACGTCGAGCAACGTGATGCTGTCGGCCGGCCGGGCCAGACGCCAGCCGCCGCCGGCTCCCTCGGTCGCCGTCACGATGCCTGCCTCGCGCAGGAGCCCCAGCACCCGCCGGACGACGACCGGGTTGCTCTCCAGGCTCTCGGCGATGGTCGCCGACGACTGCAGCCCCTCGTCGTGCCGGTGGGCCAGGAAGGTCAGGGCGTGCACGGCGGCCGCGGTCCGGCTGCTCACACCCATGCTGACTCCCGGCCGGCGGTGTCGAGGAGTCGCTCCGTCACGGCCGCGAGGCGCGCGGCCGACGGGGGATCGATGGTGGCGAGCCTCGTGGTGGGCACCGCCGTGCCCCTCGCGAGCGCCGAGATCGGCGCGGTCGGTGGCCGCTCCAGCAGGTCCAGCACCGGGGTTGCGGCCTCGGCGGTCGGGCGTCCCAGGCGCTGCATCGTGCGGATCTGTGCCGCGGTGACGTCGTCGTACTCGCCCGAGAAGCTCGACGAGACCATGCCCGGATCGACGAGCACCGCGGCGACGCCGTGTCGGTCGTGGTCGGCGGCGAACGCGGTCACGAGCAGGTCGTTGGCCGCGCCCCCCTGCATGAGGGCACGCTGTCCGTCGTAGCCGTGGCGCAGCTGCAGGTCGTCCCAGGAGATGGCCGCGAGCGTGCCGGGCGAGCCGGCGACGTCGACGACCACCGGTGCTGCGGAGCGGCGCAGCAGGGGCGTGAGGCCGTGGAGCAGCAGGTAGCGACTGAGGTAGAACAGCGCGAAGGTGCTCTCCAGCCCGTCGACGGACTCGCGTCGCCACGTCGAGTAGTGGCGCGCGCACAGCACGAGGGCGTCGACCCGCTGCGTGAGGTGACTGATCTGCTCGACGGCCCTGCGGTTCGCTGCGATGCTGCTGAGGTCGTCGACGACGACCTGCAGTCTCTCCTCGGCGTCGACCGAGCGGGCGTGGTCGCGCATCCGCGCGGCCTTCTCGACGTCCCGGCCGAGGACGACCACGCGGTCACCGCGATCGAGACTCGCCTCGGCGACGGCTCGTCCGATGCCGTCGGTGCCGCCCTGCACCACGATCGTCCGCACGATCTGCCCCCTGACTGTGACTACGGAGATTACAGATACCACCGTAGTCACAGTTGGCGCGAGGCGTCAATGCCGACCTGGGGGGTCGGGGCGACGGGTCGCCGGTGTCAGTCGCGTGCGGCCTCGATGCGGCTGCGGTGCTGCTCGACGGCCTGGACGGCGCGCTCCTCGAGGGCCCGCGCCAGGTGCACGCGGACGGTCGCGGCGGTGAGCCCACGCAGGCGTCCGAACAGCTCGACGGTGCGGGCGGCCTCCTCGCCGCGCGGGACCCAGGTGTCGCCGTGCTCGGCGACGAGGTGGTCGACGGCGGTGTCGACGAACAGCCCGGCGACGGCGTCGAGCGCGGGGCCGAGCCGTTCGTGCAGGTCGGTGAGGTCCTCGGGCGGCCAGCCGAGCTCGATCGCCTCGGCGAACGCGTCGAGCAGCGCGGGACTGCGGAACGTCGCCCGTTCCCCGTCGACCTGCGCCCAGCCGGTGGCGACCAGGCGCTCGAGCTGAGCCTCGCCACCGACGCGCTCGACGAGCTCGTCGCGCGTCAGCTCGACCGGCGACTCCTCGGTCCACGCCCCGGTCGCCGCCTCCTCGACGTCGATCACGCCGGCCAGCCCGCTGCCGCTGTCCCACGCCCCGAGCAGCTCCTGGATCTGTGCGGAGGCGTAGCCGCGGCGCAGCAGGGACAGCACGCGGCGCAGTCGACGCAGGTGCGTGTCGGAGTAGACGCCGACGCGGCCGAGGACGCGTGGTGGGTGCAGCAGGCCGCGGTCCTGGTAGGCGCGGATGTTGCGCACCGTCGTGCCGGCTGCACGCGCCAGCTCGTCGATGCGGTACTCCCTCATCGCTGGGCCCGCGGGGGTTGACACCGGCTCGGCTGCATGCGGAAACTGTACGCGTCCTGATGTGACATCAGCCGATGTCACATGGATCGTGTCAGATGACCTCGCGAGGAGCCCCGCCATGAGCACCACGACCGACAGCACCGTCGACTGGGCCGAGGGCGGGCTGCCCGAGGAGCTGACGCGCCAGGAGTACGCCGAGACGCTGCGGATGCTCTCGCAGGCCTCGGTCGACCGGCACTTCGACGCCTTCGTCGACGTGCCGTGGGACGACCCGGACTTCCGCATCGACCCGACGGACGCGCGCTGGGTGCTCCCGGCGACGGCCGACCCGCTGGGCGCCCACCCCTGGTACCAGGCCCAGTCGCTCGAGCGGCAGATCGAGATCGGCATGTGGCGCCAGGCCAACATCCTGAAGGTCGGCCTGCAGTTCGAGAACCTGCTGATCCGCGGGATCATGCAGTACGTCTTCAGCCTGCGCAACGGCTCGCCGGAGTTCCGCTACCTCACCCACGAGGCGACGGAGGAGTGCCACCACACGCAGATGTTCCAGGAGACGGTGAACCGGATCGGCGTCGACGTGCCGGGCATGCCGCGCTACATGAAGGTCGTGGCGCCCGTCATCCCGTGGTTCGCCTCGTTCGCCCCGGTCGGCTTCTTCATCGCGGTGCTCGCCGGCGAGGAGCCGATCGACCACACGCAGAAGGCCGTGCTGCGCGACGCGAAGGAGATGCCGCCGGTCATCGCGCGCATCATGCAGATCCACATCGCGGAGGAGGCGCGCCACATCTCCTTCGCCCACGAGTACCTCAAGCGCCGCGGCCCGCGGATGACCGGCCTGAGCCGCCAGTTCACGGCCGTGATGTTCCCCGTCATCATGCGGCTCGCGTGCGACCTGATCATGGTGCCGCCCAAGGAGTTCCGCGAGACCTTCGACATCCCCGAGGACGTCATGAAGGACCTGTACTGGCGTGCGCCGGAGTCGCGCGTGCGGCTCTCCGAGCTCTTCAGCGACGTGCGGATGCTGGCCGAGGAGGCCGGTCTGATGACGCGGCTCTCGCGCCGCGTGTGGCGCCTGCTCAAGATCGACGGCCGCTCGGCGCGCTACCGCGGCGAGCCGGCCGTCGCCTTCGACGAGGCGAGCTGAGCAGCCGGTGACACACGTCGTCACGCGCAGCTGCTGCACCGACGCCGCCTGCGTCCACGCCTGCCCCGTCAACTGCATCCACCCGACGCCCGACGAGCCGGACTTCGGCACGACGGAGATGCTGTACGTCGATCCGTCGGTGTGCGTCGACTGCGGCGCGTGCGTCGGCGCGTGCCCGGTCGGGGCCATCAAGCCGCACACGAGGCTGGGCGAGGACGAGCTGCCGTTCGTCGACCTGGCCGCCGCCTACCACCAGGTCGAGCGTCCGCGTGCGCTGCAGGCGGCGGTACCCCGGACGCCGCGGCTGGTCTCACGAGGCGGACGGTTCGACGTCGCCGTCGTGGGCTCCGGTCCCGCGGCGATGTACGCCGTCGAGGAGCTGCTCAAGAACGACGCCGTCCGGGTCACGGTCCTCGAGCGCCTGGCCGAGCCGTTCGGCCTGGCCCGCTGGGGCGTCTCGCCGGACCACCGGCGGACGCGGGCGGTGCGTTCCGAGCTGTCACGGATCCTCGCGAACCCGCGGGTGACCCTGCGGACCGGGGTCGACGTGGGTCACGACGTCTCCCTCGACGAGCTCCGTGCCGGACACGACGCCGTCGTGTGGGCCGGCGGCGCGTCCGCCCCGCGCTCGGCGACCCTGCCCGGAACCGTGGCCGCCGTCGACCTCGTCTCGTGGTGGAACGGCCACCCCGAGCACGTCGAGCCCCCGCCCGGGATCGACGCCGTGGACGTGGTGGTCGTCGGCGCGGGCAATGTCGCGCTCGACGTCGCGCGCATGCTGACGGCGCCGCCCGAGGTGCTCGCGCGCGCCGAGCTGACGCCCCGGGTGCGGGAGCGTCTTGCGGCGACGGCGCACCGCCACGTCACCGTCGCCGCGCGCGGGCCCGGCATGGCGGCCGCGTGCACGACGTCGGAGCTGATCGGCCTGGCCGCGCTGCGCGACCGCGCCGTCCGCGTCACCGGTCTCGAGCCGCTGAGGGGCGTCGAGCACGGACTGGCCGCGCACCGAGCGAGTGTGCTGGCCCGGCTGGCCGAGGCCCCGGTCGAGCGCAGCGACCGCTCGATCACGCTCGCCCTGAACGACTCGGCGCGCCACGTCGGCGACGCCGGGCTGGTGGTCTCGGCGATCGGTCACCGCCTGCCCGACGGCGTGCCGCTGCCGGTCGACCCCGCCACGGGCGCGCTCGCGCACGAGCGGGGGGCAGTCGTCGACCCCGTCACGCGCGTCCCCCTCGAAGGCCTCTACTGCGTGGGCTGGGCCAAGCGCGGCGCGACCGGCTTCATCGGCACCAACAAGGCGTGTGCCCGCGAGACGGTGCGCTCGCTCCTGCAGGACGCGAACCGACTCGTGGCGGTGTAGGCCCGCGCGGGGTGGACCGACGATTCTGCCTTCCGCACGACCGGTCGTGCGGAAGGCAGAATCCTTCGTCCCGTCAGGCCTGCTGCTCGGCGTCCTCGGCCTTCTTCTCCCGTCGGTACGCGGGCAGCGAGGCCACGACACCGGCACCCAGGATGAGCAGCACGCCACCGAGCGACCACTCGACCCCGACCTTGGTGTCGAGGACCTCGCCGTAGACCATCTTCGCCGCGATGAACACCAGCAGCGCCGCCAGGGCGGCCTTGAGGTGACGCAGGCGGGCGACCAGCTCGGCCATCAGGAAGAACAGCGGCCGCAGACCCAGCAGGGCGAAGGCGTTGGCGGCGAACACGACGTAGGTGTCGGTCGTGATGCCGAGGATCGCGGGCACGGAGTCGACGGCGAAGACGAGGTCCACCGCCTCGACCAGCACGAGGCACAGGAAGAGCGGGGTCGCCGCCCAGGCGAGCCTGCCCGTCGCGGGATCGCGCTCGCGCACCCAGAAGCGCTCGCCATGGAAGCCCTCGGTGACGCGCAGGCGGCGGCGCAGGAGGCCGAGGAGCGGGTTGTCCGCGACGCCGCCTTCCTTGTCGGCCATCCAGAGAATCTTCAGGCCGGTGAAGAGAAGGAAGGCGCCGAAGAGGTAGAGCACCCAGCTGAACTGGCTCACCAGCGCCGCGCCCATCGCGATCATCGCGCCGCGCATCACGATCACGCCGAGGATGCCCCAGAACAGCACGCGGTGCTGGTATTTCCGCGGCACCGCGAAGTAGCCGAAGATCATCGAGATGGCGAAGACGTTGTCGAGCGACAGCGACCACTCCACCATGAAGCCCGTGTAGTACTCGAGGCCGGCCTGCGGCCCCATCGTCCACCACACCCAGCCCCCGAAGGCGACGGCCAGCGCGAAGTAGAAGGCCGAGAGCACGACGCTCTCGCCGACGCCGATCTCCTTCTGGTCCTTGTGCAGCACGCCGAGGTCGAGCGCGAGGACGACCGCGACGATAGACAGGAAGACGGTCCACATCCAGACGGGCTGGCCGAGGAAATCGTCGAACAGGAATGAAAGCGCCGAGGCGTCCATGGCGGGTCCCTTGTCGGTTGGTTGGACGGCCTTCCGACATCGCGTC
>JALRCA010000199.1 GCA_023257515.1 Aeromicrobium sp. | reverse complement strand
GGCGATCTACCTCAACGAGTGCCGCCGCCTCGGCATCCAGGTGCTGCCGCCCGACGTCAACGACTCGATCGGCACGTTCGCCTCGGTCGACGACGACATCCGCTTCGGCCTGTCGGCGGTGCGCAACGTCGGCGACAACGTCGTGGCCGGCATCGTCGCGGCGCGCGAGGAGAAGGGCGCCTACACCGACTTCACCGACTTCCTCGACAAGGTGCCGACCCACGTGTGCAACAAGCGCGTGCTCGACTCCCTCATCCGTGCGGGTGCCTTCGACTCGATGGGGCACGGCCGCCGCGCCCTCACGACGATCGCCGACGAGGCCGTCGACCAGTACATCGACATCAAGCGCAATGCCGCGATCGGTCAGGACTCGCTCTTCGGCGGACTCGAGGACGGGTTCACCGGTGTCACGGTCACCGTGCCGACGATGCCGGAGTGGGAGAAGGCCCAGCTGCTGGCGTTCGAGCGCGACATGCTCGGGCTCTACGTCTCCGACCACCCGCTGCTGGGGCTCGAGCACGTCCTCAAGGCCAGCAGCGACTGCACGATCGGCCAGCTCTCCGCCGACACCGAGCGCGCCGACGGATCGACCGTGCGCGTCTGCGGACTCATCACCAACGTCCAGCGCCGCATGAGCAAGAAGGGCGACTCCTGGGCCTCGATCACGGTCGAGGACCTCGAGGGCTCGGTCGACATCATGGTCTTCCCGGGCGCCTACCAGCTCGCCGCACCGGTGCTCGTGCCCGACACGATCGTCGTGGTCAAGGGCCGGGTGCGTCGCACCGACGACGGCCTCGACCTCAACGCGCTCGAGGTCACGATGCCCGCGATGGGCTCCGGCGGTGCCGAGGCGCCGGTCGTGGTCAGCCTGCCGGTCGCGCGGTGCACGAGCGAGACGATCGGACGGTTCAAGCAGGTGCTCGCCACCCATCCGGGCATGACGGAGGTCCACCTGCGACTGCTCGGCAACGGCTCGACCAAGGTCATGAGGCTCGACGACGCGCTGCGCGTCAAGCCGTCCTCCTCGCTCATCGCCGATCTCAAAGAGCTCCTGGGGCCTCATTGCGTGGCCTGATCCGCCCGGCGACGTGGATCGCCACCCTGGTGGTGCTCGGGGTCGCCGGCGCCATCGTGTGGGTGCAGGCCGCCGAGCCCGCCGCCTTCGTCGTGACGCAGCGCGGCGCCGTGCTGAGCGAGGAGGCTGCCAGCGAGCAGTTCGGTGTCGTGGTCGCGTTCGTCGTGATCGGGGTGGTGTCGTCCCTGCTCGTCGGGGCCGTGGCTGCGGTCGTCCTGCGTCGTCTGGGCTGGCTGCTCACCCCGCTCGTGCTCGCCGCGACCCTCCTGGTCGGTGGCATCACGTGGCGTCTCGGCACCTGGTGGGGACCGGACGCCCCCGACGCGGCGTCCGCCGAGGGACTGGGCGTGGGCGACCGGATCCCGCTGCCGCTCGGCATCGACTCCTTCGCCGTGATGCTCGTGTGGCCGATCGCCGGGCTCCTCGCCCTGCTGGTCGTCACGTCGTTCCTGCCGGTCGACGACGAGCTCGATCCGTCCGAGGTCTGAGCGGCGCCGTCGCGCCTCAGCCCGCGACGGGTGAGAGCGTCGCGGCCGTCAGCCTCACCAGGTCGACGGGGGAGAGCTCCACCTCGAGGCCGCGACGTCCTGCGGAGACCAGGATCGTCTCCCAGTCCGAGGCGGAGGCGTCGACGACGGTGGGCAGGCGCCTGCGCTGTCCGAGCGGCGAGATGCCGCCGACGACGTAGCCGGTCGCACGTTCGGCGACCGCTGGATCGGCCAGCTGCGCCTTCTTCGCGCCGAGGGCCCGGGCGACGCCCTTGAGGTCGAGTCGACCCGTGACCGGCACGACGCCCACGGCGAGCGTCTCGCCGAGGTCGACCAGCAGCGTCTTGAACACGCGCGCCGGATCGACGTCGAGCGCCTCGGCCGCCTCGAGCCCGTAGGAGTCCGCGCGCGGGTCGTGCTCGTAGCTGTGCGCCGTGTACTGGACGGCGGCGGCGTCGAGCACGGCGAAGGCCGGTGTGGCCGCCGCCGGTCGTCGGCTCACGCCCGGCTCCTGCGCTCGAGGAGCAGGTGGACGGCCAGTCCCGCGACCAGCGCCCAGAACGCCCCCGAGACGCCGGCGATGGTCAGCCCCGAGGCGGCCACCAGGAACGTCACGGCAGCGCTGAGGCGGTGCACCGGATCGGTGAGGCTCGACGAGACCGCTGCGGCGAAGGTGGGGACGAGGGCGAGTCCTGCGACGGTCGCGATCACGCCCGTGGGCGCGGCCGAGGTCAGCACGACGAACACGCCGGAGGCCACGCCGATCGCGGTCGCCACCACGCCGGCGGTGGCGGCCGCGACCCACCGACGTTCGCGCGGGCCCGCCTCGTCGCCGGCCGAGAGCGACGCCGAGATCGCGGCCAGGTTGATGGCGAATCCGCCGAACGGGGCCGTGACGGCCGTCCCGACACCGCTGGCGACGACGGCCTTGGTCCAGGGCGCCTCGTAGCCGAACGAACGAAGGACCGCGACACCGGGGACGTTCTGCGACGTGACCGTGACGATCGTCAGGGGGAGCGCGATGCCCACGACCGCGGCGACGCTCAGGCTGGGTGTCGTCCACGACAGGCTCGGCGCCGCCGCCGACCAGTCGAGCGACTCACCCCGCCGTGCCAGGTCCACGCCGATCCCGACCAGCGCCACGACGAGGGCGAGCGGCACGGCCCAGCGCGGGAGCCAACGCGTGGCGACGAGCCAGGTGCCCACGACCGGCAGCACGATCCACGGGTGGTCCGCGGTCGCCGTGACCGGTTCCAGGCAGAGACCGAGCAGCACGCCGCCGAGCATGGCCTGGGCGACGTGGCCGGGGATGCGGGCGATCAGCCGCCCGAGCGCGGGAACGGCCCCGGTCAGCGCGAGCAGCACCCCGGTCAGGACGAAGGCACCGACGGCCGCCGGCCACCCGCCCTCGACGGTCCCGGCCGAGACGAGCAGCGCGGCGCCGGGCGTCGACCACGCGAGGGTGACGGGGATGCGGGTCCAGGTCGCCAGGGCGAACATGAGGACGCCGAACCCCACCGTCACGGCCAGCAACCCGCTCGCCGCCTGCTCGGGGGTGGCGCCGACCGAGCGCAGCCCGGCGAGCACGACCGCGAACGACGACGTGAAACCGACGAGAGCCGTCACGACGCCGGCGGTGACGGGCTGGTGGAGTCCCTGGACGCTCACCGACACATCCTAAGGATCCCGCTGACCCTGACGATCCCGGGCGTTCCCCGGCGATGATCGCCCGGGAACGTCCCACTCAGCGGGGAGGTGGGGGGCTTCTCTAGAATTCAGACGTGATCCGCCGACTCGACCTGCGTCTCGACCCGACTGCCGAGCTGCCCCGCGCGCAGCTGGACGTCGAGCATGCGCTCGCCGTGGTCGGGCCGGTGTGCGAGGACGTGCGCGAGCGCGGCGAGGCCGCCGTGCTCGAGCTCGGGGAGCGCTTCGACGGCGTCCGCCCCGAGTCCCTCCGCGTCCCCGCCGACGCGCTCGCCGACGCGCTCGCGTCGCTCGACCCGGCGATCCGTGCCGCGCTCGAGGAGTCGATCCGTCGCCTGCGCGCCACGTGCGAGGCCGAGCTCGAGGCCACGTCCACGACGACGACCGTCTCGCCCGGTGCCACGGTCGAGCGTCGCATCGTGCCGATGCAGCGGGTCGGCCTCTACGTGCCGGGTGGGCTCGCGCCGCTCGTGAGCACCGTCGTCATGAACGCCGTCCCGGCCCAGGTCGCGGGTGTCGGCTCGATCGCGCTGGCCACGCCGCCCCAGGTCGAGTTCGGTGGGCTGCCGAACCCGACCGTGCTGGCAGCGTGCGCGCTGCTCGGCATCGACGAGGTCTACGCCGCCGGCGGTGCCCAGGCGGTCGCGATGCTCGCGTACGGCACCGAGGCCTCGGGTGGCAGCGTCCGACCGGTCGACCTGATCACCGGCCCGGGCAACATCTACGTCACGGCCGCCAAGCGCTACCTGCAGGGCACGGTCGCGATCGACTCCGAGGCCGGACCGACCGAGATCGCCGTCATCGCCGACGACACGGCCGACCCCGCCTTCGTCGCTGCCGACCTGATCAGCCAGTCCGAGCACGACCCGCTGGCCGCGAGCGTCCTCATCACGCCCAGCGACGCGCTGGCCGACGCCGTGACGACCGAGCTCGAGCGCCAGGTGCCCGCGGCCAAGCACGCCGAGCGCATCACGACCTCGTTCGAGGGCGTCCAGTCCGCGATCGTGCTCGTGCCCGACCTCGATCGTGCGGTCGACGTCGCCAACGCCTACGCCGCCGAGCACCTCGAGATCCAGACCGCGGACGCCGCGGCGGTCGCGGCGCGCATCGTCAACGCCGGTGCGGTGTTCGTGGGGTCGTGGACCCCCGTGTCGCTCGGCGACTACGCGGCCGGCTCCAACCACGTGCTGCCCACCGCGGGCTGCGCGTGCCACTCCTCGGGACTGTCGGTGCGGGCGTTCTGCAAGAACATGCACGTCGTCACCTACTCCGAGCAGGCGCTGCGCGAGGTCGGCGGTCACGTCGTCACGCTCGCCGAGGCCGAGGACCTGCCCTCGCACGGTGCGGCCGTGTCGCGCCGCCTCGAGCGGCCTCTTGCCGCCCAGGGCCAGGCACCCCTGCCGGGACCGTCCGCGCCCGAGTCCGAGCGGTGAGCGTCCCGGACTGGCTCCCGCTGCGGGACGAGCTGCGCGAGGAGCAGCCCTACGGCGCCCCGCAGATCGACGTGCCGGTGCAGCTCAACACCAACGAGAACCCCTACGGACCCAGCGAGGCGGCCGCCGCCGACATCGCCGAGTCCGTCCGCGCCGCGGCGCTGGGTCTCAACCGCTATCCCGAGCGCGAGGCCCTGGCACTGCGCGAGAGACTCGCGGCCTACCTGGGGCACGGGCTCGACGCCTCGCGCGTGTGGGCGGCGAACGGCTCGAACGAGATCATGCAGCAGCTGCTGCAGGCCTTCGGCGGTCCCGGCCGCACGGCGCTGTCGTTCGCGCCGACGTACTCGATGTATCCCGAGTACGCGCGCAACACCCACACGCGCTGGGTCGCGGGTCAGCGACGCGACGACTTCGGGATCGACGTCGACGCCGCGATCGCGCTCATCGAGGCCGAGCAGCCCGACGTGGTCCTCCTGACCTCGCCCAACAACCCCACCGGCACCGCGCTCGACCCGGCGCACACGCGCGCCGTCGTCGAGTCCGCGCCGGGCATGGTGGTCGTCGACGAGGCCTACGCCGAGTTCCGCCGGGCCGGCACCCCCACGGCGCTGGAGCTGCTCGAGGAGTTCCCGCGCCTGGTCGTCACCCGCACCATGAGCAAGGCGTTCGCGCTGGCGGGTGGCCGGCTGGGCTACCTGGCGGCGCACCCGGCCGTGGTCGACGCGGTGCGCATCGTCCGTCTGCCGTACCACCTGTCGTCGGTCACCCAGGCCACGGCGCTGGGCGCGCTGCGGCACACCGACGAGCTGCTGGCGCAGGTCGACGCCCTGCGCGCCGAGCGCGACCGCACGGCGCAGCGGCTCCGCGAGCTCGGGTTCCGCGTCGCCGACTCCGACGCCAACTTCGTGCTGTTCGGCACGTTCGAGGATCGCCACGCCATGTGGCAGGCGCTCGTCGACCGCGGCGTCCTGATCCGCGAGACCGGACCTCTAGGATGGTTGCGCGTCTCGATCGGCACCCCCGACGAGATGGACCGGTTCTTCAGTGCACTCCAGGAGGTCACTCGTGGCTAGGACAGCCCGCATCGAGCGCACGACCTCGGAGTCCCACGTCGTCGTCGAGCTCGACCTCGACGGCACAGGTCGCCACGACATCTCCACCGGTGTCGGCTTCTACGACCACATGCTCACCGCCTTCGCGCGGCACTCGCTCATCGACCTGACGGTCAGGACCGAGGGCGACCTGCACATCGACGCCCACCACAGCGTCGAGGACACCGCGATCGTCATCGGCGAGGCGCTGCGCGAGGCCCTCGGCGACAAGGTCGGCATCCGGCGCTACGGCGACGCCCTCGTGCCCCTCGACGAAGCGCTCGCGCAGGCCGTCGTCGACGTCTCGGGGCGACCGTACTTCGTGCACACCGGCGAGCCCGAACGCCAGATCACGGTCGTGATCGGCGGTCAGTACCAGGGCTCGCTCACCTCGCACGTGTTCGAGTCGATCGCGCACCACGCCGGGCTCACGCTGCACGTGACGCTCGTCGGCGGTCGCGACCCGCACCACATCGCCGAGGCGCAGTTCAAGGCGCTGGCGCGTGCCCTGCGTGACGCCGTCGCGCTCGACCCGCGGGAGACGGGCATCCCGTCGACCAAGGGCGCGCTCTGATGAGTGACTCCGGGCCACGACCCAGCGTCGCCGTCCTCGACTACGGATCGGGCAACCTGCGATCGGCCGTGCGCGCGGTCGAGCGCGCCGGGGCCGATGTCGTGCTGACCTCGGACGCCGCCGTCGCGGAGGCGGCCGACGGCCTCTTCGTGCCGGGCGTGGGTGCCTTCGAGGCATGCATGACGGGCCTCACGAGTGTCGGGGGCGAGCGGATCATCGAGCGCCGCCTGATCGCCGACCGCCCGGTCCTCGGCATCTGCGTCGGCATGCAGATCCTGTTCGGCGAGGGCATCGAGCACGGCGTCCGGACCGAGGGCTGCGGCGAGTGGCCGGGCACGGTCGAGCGGCTGCAGGCGGACATCGTGCCGCACATGGGCTGGAGCACGCTCGAGGTGCCCGAGGGCTCGCGCATGTTCGACGGGGTCGCCGACGAGCGGTTCTACTTCGTGCACTCCTACGGCGTGCGGCGCTGGCTCCTCGACACCGACGGCACGCCGTTCACGGCCCCGCACGTGACGTGGACCGACTACGGGACCGACCGGTTCGTCGCGGCCGTCGAGCACGGCCCCCTGTGGGCGACGCAGTTCCACCCCGAGAAGTCCGGCGACGCCGGCCGCCGGTTGCTGGAGAACTGGCTCGCGACCCTGTGAGGGATCAGCCTGCGGGCACCGGACCCAGCAGCAGCTCGACCAGGTCGTCGGGGCGGGTCAGCTGCGGCCAGTGGCTCGTGGGCAGCTCGACGATGCTCAGGGAGCGGTAGCCGTCGAGCTCCGGCCCGATCCCGTAGGACTCGCGCCACTCGCGGACGTCGTCACCGGTGAACGCGGTGGCCACGACGAGGGTGGGGACGTCGAAGCGACGACCTGCCCGCAGGTCCCAGTCCTCGCGGATCGGCGACGCCGGGAACGGCACGGCCTCGGACTCGATCGTCCGGCGCTGCTCGTCGGTGAGGTCGCGCAGCTCGTCGTCGGTGAACTCGTCCCACGTGAAGGCGAGGTCCGGGCCCGGGGGCTGGTCGCTCCCGACGATCGGCTTCGGCAGGGAGTCGACGTGGACGGCGAGGCGCAGTCCGGGGCGCAGCTCCGAGACGATCTGCACGAGCTTGCCGGCGAAGCTGCTGCCGACGAGCACGGTGTCGTCGAGGGGGCCGTCGGCGTCGTCGACCGCGGCGAGCACGGCGTCGACCAGGTCGACCAGGCCGACGCCGGCGCGATCCTGCTCGAGCGAGACGGTGCCGGGCAGGGTGACGCGTGCGACGGTGTGGCCGGCGGCCTCGAGCCCTGGGGCCACGAGGTCCCACGAGGTCGGTCCCACCCAGAAGCCGTGCACGAGGACGAAGGTGCTCATGGCGGCAGGCTAGGTCCAGGGGCCGACAGATAGCATCTCGGCCGTGAGCGACTACCTCGAGCTGCTGCCCGCCGTCGACGTCAAGGGCGGTCAGGCCGTCCAGCTGGTGCAGGGCGTCGACGGGTCCGAGAAGCGGTTCGGCGACCCGGTCGAGGCCGCCCTGCGCTGGCAGGAGGCGGGTGCCGAGTGGCTCCACCTCGTCGACCTCGACGCCGCGTTCGGCCACGGCCAGAACCGCGAGCTCCTGGCCCAGATCGTGGGCACGCTCGACATCGCCGTCGAGATGTCCGGCGGCATCCGCGACGACGAGTCCCTCGAGGCCGCGATGGCCACGGGCTGTCGCCGCGTCAACATCGGCACCGCCGCGCTCGAGCAGCCCGAGTGGTGCGCCCGGGCGATCGCCACGTGGGGTGATCGCGTCGCGATCGGTCTCGACGTGCGCGGCACGACCCTCGCCGCCCGCGGGTGGACCCGCCACGGCGGCGACCTGCACGAGACCCTTGCGCGTCTGGACGCCGAGGGCTGCGCGCGCTACGTGGTGACCGACGTCAAGAAGGACGGCATGCTGCAGGGACCCAACCTCGACCTGCTGCGCGACGTCTGCTCCCGCACCGACCGCCCGGTCGTCGCGTCGGGTGGCGTCACGACCCTCGACGACCTGCGGGCCATCGCCGAGCTCGTCCCGATCGGCGTCGAGGGCGCGATCGCGGGCACCGCGCTCTACACGGGACAGTTCACGCTCGAGGAGGCGCTCGCCGTGACCAAGGGCGCCGCCGGAGGTGCGGCGTGAGCCTCGCGGTCCGCGTCATCCCGTGCCTGGACGTCGACGAGGGACGTGTCGTCAAGGGCGTCAACTTCGTCGACCTCGTCGACGCCGGCGACCCGGTCGAGATGGCCCGGGTCTACGACGCCGAGGGCGCCGACGAGCTGACGTTCCTGGACATCACGGCCTCGTCGGGGGACCGGGCCACGACCTACGAGATGGTCGGCAGCACCGCGGAGCAGGTCTTCATCCCCCTGACGGTCGGCGGCGGCGTGCGCACGGTCGACGACGTCGACCGACTGCTCCGGGCCGGCGCCGACAAGGTCGGGATCAACACCGCCGCGATCGCGCGTCCCGAGGTCATCGCGGAGATCACCCACCGCTTCGGCAACCAGGTCCTCGTGCTGAGCGTGGACGCCCGCCGCGCCACGGACCAGCCGAGCGGCTTCGAGGTCACGACGCACGGTGGTCGTCGCAGCGCCGGCCTGGACGCCGTCGAGTGGGTCCGCCGCGCCACCGAGCTGGGCATCGGGGAGGTCCTGCTCAACTCGATGGACGCCGACGGGACGAAGAGCGGCTACGACCTGGAAATGATTTCGGCCGTGCGCGGCGTTACGCAGGTGCCGCTCGTCGCGAGCGGCGGCGCCGGTCGGCTCGAGCACTTCGCTCCCGCCGTGGAGGCCGGGGCCGACGCAGTGCTCGCCGCGAGCGTCTTCCACTTCGGCGAGCTGACGATCGGAGCGGTGAAGGACGCCTTGCGCCTCGCCGGACACAGTGTCAGGTAACGAGACCCCGCAGAATCCCGACGAGCTCTTCGTCGCGTCCGAGCGCGTCATGTCGCGCGGGATGCGGCTGCTCGGTGACGGCATCGTGCGCGAGAAGGGTCTGTTCACGATCTCGGTCGTGTGCAGCGTGCTCTTCGGCGCCATGACCGTGGCCGACGCCTGGGTGCTCGGCTGGGCCACCGACCACCTGATCCGCCCCTCGTTCGAGCGTGGCGAGGTCGTCACCAGCGCGTTGTGGGCGGCGATCGCCCTGTTCCTCGGCGTCGCCGTCCTCCGGGCGATCGGCATCGTCGGGCGACGGCTCGTCGGCGGTGTCGTCTACTACCGCCTCGTGGCCGGGCACCGGCGCCTCGTCACCCGCCGGTACCTCGCGCTGCCGATGTCGTGGCACCACCGCCACCCGACCGGCCAGCTGCTGTCGAACGCGAACGCCGACGTCGAGGCGGCGTGGGCGGTCTTCATGCCCCTCCCGATGGCCGTCGGGGTCGTCGCGATGCTCGTGGCCGCGATCGCGGCGATGCTGCTCGCCGACGTCGTGCTGACGCTCGTGGGACTGGTCGTGTTCCCGGCGTTGTTCGGCATCAACGTCTTCTACCAGCGCTGGCTGTCTCCCAAGGTGGCCCGCGCCCAGTCGTTGCGCGGCGACGTGAGCGCCGTGGCGCACGAGTCGTTCGACGGTGCGCTCGTGGTCAAGTCCCTCGGTCGCGAGGCCGACGAGACGAGGCGCTTCGCGCGCCATGCCGAGGAGCTCCGTGACGCGAACATCGAGGCCGGACGCATCCGCAGCCTGTTCGACCCGATCCTGGAGATGTTGCCCAACCTCGCGGTCCTGGCGGTGCTGCTGATCGGCGTCGGACGTGTGCAGAGCGGTGCGGCCGAGCCCGGCGACGTCGTGCAGGTGGCGTACCTGTTCACGGTCGTGGCCTTCCCGGTCCGGGCGATCGGCTGGGTCCTCGGCGAGCTGCCGCGCAGCGTCGTGGGCTGGGACCGGGTGCAACGGGTGCTCCGCGCGAGCGGCGAGATGCCGTACGGCGCGCTCGAGAGCGCCGGGCACGGGGCCGCCGAGCTGCGGCTGGAGGGGGTGCACCACGCCTACGGGGACGGCCCGGAGGTCCTCAAGGGGGTCGACCTGGTGGTGCGTCCTGGCCGCGTGCTGGCGATCGTGGGAGCCACCGGCGCCGGCAAGAGCACCTTGACCACGCTGCTGAGCCGACTCGTCGACCCGACCGAGGGACGTGTCCTGCTCGACGGCGTCGACCTGCGCGACCTGACGCACGAGTCGCTGGCCGCGGCCGTGGCCGTCGTGCCGCAGGGGACCTTCGTCTTCGACGACACGGTCCGCGAGAACGTCACGCTCGGTGCCGACCTCGGCGACGACGCGGTGTGGGACGCGCTGCGCACCGTGCAGGCCGACGGGTTCGTCAGTGCGCTCCCGCACGGACTGGACACCGTGCTGGGGGAGCGTGGGACCACGTTGTCCGGGGGACAGCGTCAGCGTCTCGTGCTGGCGCGCGCGCTCGTGCGACGTCCGCGACTGCTCGTCCTCGACGACGCCACGAGCGCGCTCGACCCCGACGTCGAGCGTCGCATCCTGCTCGCGCTCGCCGAGCGCACGGCCGCGGGGGACGGGCCGACCGTCGTCGTCGTGGCCTATCGCAAGGCCACGATCGCGCTCGCCGACGAGGTCGTGCTGCTCGACGAGGGCGTCGTCGCGGCGCAGGGAACTCACGCTGAGCTGATGGCCGCATCCGACTCCTACCGGCGGCTCGTCGACGCCTACGACCAGGCGAGGGAGGCCGCTCGATGAGCACGACGGGGCGCGGGACGCCGACCCGTGAGGGCGGTCTCGACATCGTGCGCCGTGGGCTCGCGCTGTCGCCCGAGGTCCGCGAGGGCCTCGGGCTGACGCTCACGCTCGCCGTCCTGAGCACGATCGGCGGCACCGCGGTGCCGATCGTGGTGCAGCGGGCCGTCGACTCCGGACTGGGTGACGGCGGTCGGATCGATGTGGGAGCGCTGGTGCAGGGACTGCTCGCGGCCCTCGCGGCGATCCTGCTGACCGCGGTCGTCGCCTACGTCATGCGGGTGCGCCTGTTCGTCGCGAGCGAGCGGGGCCTCACCACCCTGCGCGTCCGCGCCTTCCGGCACGTGCACGACCTGTCGATGCTGACGCAGAACGCGGAGCGTCGTGGGGTGCTGGTCTCGCGCGTCACGTCCGACATCGACCAGGTGTCGCTGTTCCTGCAGTTCACCGGCATCATGCTCGTGCTCAGCGGGGGCCAGATCGTGGTGGCGACGATCGTCATGGCGTTCTACTCCTGGCAGCTGACGATCGTGGTCCTGGCGGCGTTCGTGCCGCTCGTGGTGAGCCTGCGCTGGTTCGCCGGCCGGCTGAGTCGGGCCTACGACACGGTGCGTCGTTCGGTCGGGGAGATGCTGGCGGTCATCGCCGAGCCCGTCGTGGGTGCGTCCGTCGTGCGGGCCCACGCGATCGAGGCACGCACCCAGCAGCGGGTGGACGGTGGCATCGACGCGAACCTGTCGGCCAACGTCCGGGCGCAGAAGCTCGTGGCGGTCACGTTCGCCTCGGCCGGGCTCTCGGGCGGTCTCGCGATCGCTGGCGCGGTCGGGGTCGGCGTGTGGCTGGGCGTCGGTGGCCGGCTGAGCGTGGGCACGGTGATCGCCTTCGCGTTCCTCGTGGGGCTCGTGGTCGGCCCGGTGCAGAACGCGACGCAGGTCCTGACCGAGGCGCAGAACGCGATCGCGTCGTGGCGCCGGGTGATCGACCTGCTGGACACCCCGGCCGAGGTCGTCGACCCGGCCGACCCGGTCCCGCTCCCCGACGGGGTCCTCGGAGCGGACTTCGAGCACGTCACGTTCGCCTACCCCGACGGCCCTCCCGTGCTGCAGGACGTCGACGTGCGGATCGCGCCCCGTCAGCGGGTGGCGGTCGTGGGCGAGACGGGATCGGGCAAGACGACGTTCGCCAAGCTCCTGACGCGCCTCATGGACCCGCGCGACGGCGCGGTGCTGCTCGGCGGCACCGACCTGAGGGACGTGGCCTTCGCCGACCTGCGGCGGCACGTGCTCATGGTGCCGCAGGAGGGCTTCCTGTTCGACGCGACGCTGCGTGAGAACCTGCGCTACGGCCGCGAGGACGCAGGCGAGTCCGACCTGCTCGACGTCGTGCACCGCCTGGGGCTCGACGACTGGCTCGCGAGCCTGCCAGCGGGTCTGGACACCGAGGTCGGGCAGCGCGGCGAGTCGCTGTCGGCGGGGGAGCGTCAGCTCGTGGCGCTGCTGCGCTCGGCACTCGCCGACCCCGAACTCCTCGTGCTCGACGAGGCCACGAGCGCCGTCGACCCCCACACCGAGCTGCGGACCACACGGGCGCTCGAGCGGCTGCTCGACGGGCGCACGAGCGTCACGATCGCGCATCGGCTCACGACGGCCGAGAACGCGGACCGGGTGCTGGTCTTCGACGCCGGTCGTCTCGTGGAGGACGGCACGCACGCCGAGCTCGTCGCGCTGGGCGGCACCTACACCCGCCTGCACGCCAGCTGGGTCGCCCAGTCCCAGATGGATCAGGGTGCCAGGATGGAGACGTGAGCTCCCTCGACCCCGCCGTCGCGTCGCGCCTCACGCGCACCGCCGACGGTCTCGTCCCCGCCATCGTCCAGGACGTCGAGAGCCGCGACGTCCTGATGCTCGCGTGGATGGACGACGAGGCGCTGCACCGCACGCTCACGACCGGCCGGGGGACGTACTGGAGCCGCAGTCGCGGTGAGTACTGGGTCAAGGGCGAGACCTCCGGCAACGTCCAGCACGTCCGCGAGGTCCGGCTGGACTGCGACGGCGACACGCTCCTGGTGCTCGTCGACCAGCACGGCGGTGCGTGTCACACCGGCGACCGCACGTGCTTCGACGCGGACCGGCTCCGGTGAGTCGGCTGCTCGCAGGGGTCAACCGCGTCAGCACCGTCGTCCTGACGCTGTTGGCCGGCGGTGGGCTCGCCTTCCTGGCGCTGTCGCGCGACTGGGCCGCGACGACCGTGCGCACGCAGGGGCTGCCTCCCGACGACGTCGCGGTCTCGGGCACCCAGGCACTCCCGCTCGTCAGCGCCCTGGCGCTCGTGGTGCTCACCTCCGGACTCGCCGTCCTGGCGTCGGGCCCGCGGCTGCGCCGCGTCCTCGGGGTGCTGGTGGTGCTGGTGTCGGCCGGGGCCCTGGTGGCCCTCGGGCTGGGGTCGGACGCGGTGACGTCGAGCCTGCGCGACGCGATCGAGCAGTCTCCCGCCTTCGCGGGACGTCGCCCCGAGGCCGATGCGGGCTGGTCGTGGTGGTCGCTCGTGACGGCGGCGGCGTTCGTCGTCACGGCCCTGATCGGCGTCGTCACGGCACGCTTCGGCGGCACGTGGTCGACGATGAGTCGGCGCTACGAGGCGCCCGGTGCCGTCGCGGACGACCCCCAGGACTACTGGAAGGCTCTCGACGACGGGCGCGACCCCACCGAGTAGGCTGGCCCGACACGGGTCCCACCACGTCAGGAGCACGCATGTCGCACGGAAACTCGCCCGCCGCCTGGACCGCCGTCCTCGTCTGCCTGGTCGGCTTCGTGGTGGGTGCGATCGGCCTGATCCCGGAGCCCAACTGGATCGTGTTCACGATCGGCGCCGTGCTGGCGGTCGTCTCGGGCGTCGTGGGCAAGGTCATGGCGGCCGCGGGTCTCGGCATCGACCGCGCCGCCGGTCACTGATCCGGCCATGACCGCGCTCCGGGCCGAGCCGCGCGATCGTGCGCAGCTCCTGCGCGCGCCGCTGGTCCTCGGCGTCGCGGGCGTCGCGGTCGTCGGCGCGCTGCACCTGCGCGACCCCCACTCCTCGGGCTCGTGGGGCTACTGCCCGTTCCTCTACCTGACCGGGCTCCCGTGCCCCGGCTGCGGCGGCCTCCGTGCGGTGAACGACCTCACCAACGGCGACGTCGTCGGCGCGGTCAGCAGCAACGTGATGGCGGTCCTGCTCCTCGCGGCGGCCGTCGTGGTCTGGGGCGTGTGGACCGTGCGTCGAGCACGTGGTCAGGACGCGGCGGCGTTGAGCGTCGGCCTGCGCGGAGGTCTCGTGCTGCTCGCCGTCTTCGTCGCGTTCGGAGCGTTCCGCTGGACGCCGTGGGGCGCCTGGCTCGCGCCGTGACTCAGTAGTCGTAGCCGGAGTCGAAGAAGCCCGAGACGCCCAGCACCACGATCAGGATGATGAACAGGATCGTGAGGCCGACGCTCACGAACCCGGTGATGATCCCCGTCAGTGCCTGGGCCCGCCCGACCTGGTCCGGGGTCTGCTTCGACGTGTTCAGGCCGATGAAGCCGAGCACGATCGCGGGGATCGCGAGGATCAGGTTGCCGACGTAGCAGAACGCCGCCAGGCACAGTCCGAGAGACACGCTCAGGATGCCCAGGATCATGGCGACCATCGCCATGTGGTTCTGTGCCGGCGGCGGAGGCGGAGCCTGGTACGGCTGGCCCCAGCCCCCGCCGGGCGGTGGTGGGTAGGACATCGCTCAGCTGTCGAAGTCGGTCGTGAAGTTGTAGTCGACGGCGCCGGTGAGCACGAGGATGATGCCGACCACGAACAGCAGGATCGCGATGGCGCCGGTGATGATGCCGGCGAGCGCCATGCCCGAGCCCTTCTGGGTTCCCTGCGACTGGTCGATCTCCTTGCGGGCGATGATGCCCAGGACGATCGCCGCGATGCCGGCGAGAGCGACGACACCACAGCACAGCCCCAGCACGACCGAGACGATGCCGAGGATCATCGAGATGAGGGCCTTGGTGTTGTTCTGCGGCGGCTGCTGGCCGTACCCGCCCGGCGCGGGCGGCGGGTAGCCGCCCGGAGGGGGCGGGGTGTCGCCGGTCGGCGGCTCGACGGAGCCGTAGGAGGGGAGTCCGGACGTGCCCGAGGTGCCCTGGGGATCGGAGGTCGGGTTCTGCGGGGGCTCGTTGTTCGACATGGCAGGACCCTAGTGAAATCCGCGCGGTCGCGCATCACGCGGGGGAGGTCCTGCGACGCGTGGGCGCAGGCGGGGCTACCCTGGAGGTCGACAGGCCGAAGAGGGGAGGTCCCATGAGCGTGCTCGACGACATCGTCGCGGGTGTCCTCGAGGATCTCGAGGAGCGCATGGCTCGCACGAGCCTCGACGATCTCAAGATCGTGGCCAACCGCCAGGACCCCGCCCTCGACCCGATGCCCACCTTCCGCGCCGACGGGGTCTCCGTCATCGCCGAGGTGAAGCGGGCCAGCCCGAGCAAGGGTGCACTCGCCTCCATCAAGGACCCTGCGGCGCTCGCCGCCGACTACGCCGACGGCGGTGCCGCCGCGATCAGCGTGCTGACCGAGGAGCGCCGCTTCGGCGGAACGCTCGACGACCTCAAGGCCGTGCGCGCCCGCGTCGACGTGCCGGTCCTGCGCAAGGACTTCATCACCACCTCCTACCAGCTGTGGGAGGCCCGTGCGGCCGGCGCCGACATGGCGCTGCTCATCGTGGCCGCCCTCGAGCAGCCGGCCCTCGAGAGCCTGGTCGAGCGCGCGCGCTCGATCGGCCTGACGCCGCTCGTCGAGGTGCACGACGAGGACGAGGTCGCCCGCGCGCTCGACGCCGGTGCCGACCTGATCGGGGTCAACGCCCGCAACCTCAAGACGCTCGAGGTCGACCGCTCGACCTTCGAACGCCTGGCCCCGCTGATCCCCGACCACGCCGTCCGCGTGGCCGAGTCGGGCGTGCGCGGGCCGCACGACGTCATCGAGTACGCACGCCAGGGCGCCCACGTCGTGCTCGTCGGCGAGACCCTGGTGCGCGGCGACGATCCCCGCGCCACCGTGGCCGACCTCGTGGCGGCCGGCTCGCACCCGGCCGTGCAGCAGCGGGGCTGATCGTGGATCCTCGGCACGACGGGCGATGGCGTCCGCGACGTTGATCGCCTGTTCGTCCCTTCGTCCCGCGAGGAACCCATGACCACGTACGCCCAGCCCGACGCCACGGGCCACTTCGGCCGGTTCGGTGGCCGCTTCATGCCCGAGGCGCTCGTCGCCCCGCTCGACGAGCTCGACCGCGCCTGGACCGAGGCCCAGGCCGACCCGGCCTTCACCGCCGAGCTCGACCGCATGTTCCGCGAGTACGCGAACGTGCCCAGCCCGCTCTACGACGCCACGCGCTTCTCCGAGGCCGTCGGCGCCAGGATCCTGCTCAAGCGCGAGGACCTGAACCACACGGGTGCCCACAAGATCCGCAACGTGCTTGGACAGGCGCTGCTGGCCAAGCGGATCGGCAAGCCGCGCGCCATCGCGGAGACGGGAGCCGGGCAGCACGGCGTCGCCTCGGCCACCGCGTGCGCCTACCTCGACCTGGAGTGCACCGTCTACATGGGCGAGGTCGACACCGAGCGCCAGGCG
>JALRCA010000100.1 GCA_023257515.1 Aeromicrobium sp. | reverse complement strand
GGAAGATACGCTGCTTTTCCATCAATCTACCTTTCGAGCCACTCGCCGAGGCGGAGGCGTGCAAATGACTTTCCGTCACCGAAGCGGACGGGACTGTGGGCTTTGGAGTTCAGAAAGATCGTGTCGCGCGCCGACTGCGAGATCCGCACCGCGTCGACGGCGTTGAGAAGTCCCAGCGTATCGTCTTCGACCAGGTGATCGAGCAGTTCCAGCTGGGCATCGGCTCGGCGCTGTCGGTGCTGCTGTTCCTGTCGGTGCTCGTGGTCGCGGCCGTGATCGTCAAGCTGTTCCGCGTCGACCTGGCCGCCGCGCGGCAGGAGGGTTGAGATGAAGAACCTCAACAAGCTCGGCACCGCGATCGGCTGCGTGATCATCCTCGTCTGGTGCCTGCTGCCGGTCGCCTGGATCATCTCGCTGTCGTTCAAGTCCCAGGAGGCCGTTACGAACGGCAGCCCCGGGTTCCGACCCAGCAAGGACGGCGGGGCCGGGTTCCAGAACTACGTCGACGTCATCCAGAACGACCAGTTCCGCCGCGCCATCATCAACTCGATCGGCATCTCGCTCATCGCGACGCTGCTGTCGGTGATCTTCGCGACCTTCGCCGCCTATGCGATCGCTCGTCTGGAGTTCAAGGGCAAGAAGTTTGTCCTGACGACCGCGCTCGTCATCGCGATGTTCCCTGTGGTCTCGCTCGTCGGCCCGCTGTTCGACATGTGGCGGGCCATCGGCCTCTACGACTCCTGGCCGGGCCTCATCATCCCCTACATCTCCTTCACGCTGCCGCTCGCGATCTGGACGCTCTCGGCGTTCTTCCGCGAGATCCCGTGGGAGATGGAGCAGGCCGCCCAGGTCGACGGCGCCACGTCGTGGCAGGCGTTCCGCAAGGTCATCGTGCCGCTCGCGGCTCCGGGCGTGTTCACCGCCGCGATCCTGACGTTCTTCTTCGCGTGGAACGACTTCGTGTTCGGCATCTCGCTCACCTCGACCGAGAACGCCCGCCCGATCCCCGCGTCCCTGTCCTTCTTCGTCGGCAACGACCCGTTCAACCGGCCTGCTTCGCTCCTGGCGGCCGGCGCGGTCGTCGCCACCGTTCCCATCGTCGTCCTCGTCCTCGTTTTCCAGCGCAAGATCGTCGCGGGCCTCACGGCCGGCGCAGTGAAGGGTTGATCCCATGGCCGCCATCGAGATGAAGAACATCGTCAAGAAGTACGGCGACGGCTTCCCGGCCGTGAACGACGTCAGCATCGACGTCGCCGACGGGGAGTTCATGATCCTGGTCGGGCCGTCCGGCTGCGGCAAGTCGACGCTGCTGCGCATGATCGTGGGACTCGAGGACATCACCTCGGGCGACATGGTCATCGGTGGCGAGCGCGTCAACGACCTCGCTCCGCGCGACCGCAACCTGTCGATGGTGTTCCAGAACTACGCGC
>JALRCA010000046.1 GCA_023257515.1 Aeromicrobium sp. | reverse complement strand
GCGTTCCCGCTCTTTGAGCTGGTCGTTCTCGAACGCGTCGGTCTCACGCTTGGTCTGGTAGACGTCGACGATCCGATCCGTCCTGCGTCGCAGGTCGGGCAACCGGAACCGCTCCGCATCCTTCAACAGAGTCCGCTCCGCCAAAGACCGCTGCTCAGCAGTCGCGTCCTCGGGGAGCTTCGCCAACCCCGACGCGATCACATCCGCCTGATCCGCGGTCACCTTCCCGGCAGCCAAGGCCGCCTCCGTTTGGGTGGCTGACTCCAATCGCTCCGCGCGCCTGACGAGCCGGTCTCCGGCTCGTCGGTCGCCACCGAAGTCCTTCGCCAACAAGTCACCGGTGCTAGTCGCACCGGCATCCCGGGCGGCGTTGGACTTCTCCAGAGCCCGTGCGGCGGCCATGGCGTGCGCGGCCAGGCGTGACTGGGCTCGGGCGATCTCGGCGGCCAGGCGGCGGACCTCGTCGGGTTCGAGGCCGGCCCACGCCTCGGTCGACATCGCATCCAGCGCTGCGTGCACCCCGGCAACACCGGTGGTGTTGGGGTGGTGGTCGGTCAGCGTCAGGGTCACGTCGAATCTCTTCTTTCGGCTCCGTGTTCTATTATGAGCCAGGATCGTCACCTGGGTCGAGAGGTCGAAAGTCCTGTCTTTCCCGTGACCCTTCGACACGCTCAGGGTCCGATCACTGAAAGCTCCAGACCTCACCCCACCCAGGTCCGTGAGCCTGCCGAAGGGACAACTCGGCCGACCCTTCGACACGCTCAGGGGTGTTCAGAGAAGGGGGGCCGAGGCGAGCTGGCCGGCGAGGTGCACCATCGGGCCGGCCAGCGCGAGGGAGCACGCGGCCGCGAAGCACCACCCCTCGGGACGTTCGAAGCGGTCGCCCGCCCAGTGTCTCCCCACGACCTGGCCCGCGACCGCGAGCACAGCCGTCGTCGCGCCGACGGCGACACCGAACGCCGGCGTCGGCAGTCCGTCGAGGACGAGTGCGGCGACGGCACCCGCGACACCGCCGAGCACCGTCGCGATCCCCGCAGCCAGGTGGCGGTCGATCGGCACGAGCCACGCGATCATCCCGATCGCCACGCTCGCGGCGCAGATGATCACCACGTCCGGTCCGCCCGTCGCCGTGACCGAGCTGACCCAGCCCGACGCCAGGGCGGCGACCACCACGAGCGTGACCGAGAGCGACACCGAGCGGACCAGGTGGGTGCGGGGGTCACGACGGATCATCTGCAGGACCAGCGCCACGATCAGGCCGAGCGCGACCGCGGGCAGCAGCCCGGCGAAGACCCCGGACTGGACGCGACCGATGTCGCCCGCGACCTGGTCGCCCTGACCGACGACCAGGCTCGGCCGCACCGCGACGGCACTCGCGACGACCGCGGCGACCACCGTCGGGGCGAAGCGCGGGCCGGGGACCGAGCCGCGCCTCGGTCCGGGAGCACCGGGAGCCGAGGCGACGAGCAGCTGGGCGATGCCGACGGCCGCCGCAACCACGAGGGGCTCGGCCGTCGTCGCCGCCAGCGCCAGCAGGGCGGCCAGCACGACGGAAAGAGCCGACGACAGGGCCGACGGGGACGGACGTGACACGCGCCCATCCTTCCACCCGTCCGGAGTGTGACGTCGTTCGCATGATCGACACCAGCGCGTGACCTGACCGTCATGTGCGATATCCTGGAGCCCGAGCGATGAGGCCGGGTGACGTTCACCTGGCCTCTTTGCACAGGATCCGGAGGTCCTCGTGTCGCACCTGTTGCTGCTGACCAGAAGCACCCAGTCGTCCGTCGAGGTGCTGCCCGCCCTCGCGCTGCTGCCGCACCACGTCAAGATCCTGCCGGCCGAGGCCAGCGCCCTCATCGACGCGCCGTCGCCCGACGCCGTGTTCGTGGACGGCCGGCACGACCTCGCCCAGGTCCGCAGCCTGACGCGTGTCCTGCGCACCACGGGCGTCGAGTGCCCCCTCATCCTCATCCTGACCGAGGGTGGACTCGCGGTCGCCGCCGCCGACTGGGGCATGGACGACGTCATCCTCACCACCGCGGGCCCGGCCGAGCTCGAGGCGCGCATCCGCCTCGCGGTCGGCCGCGTCGCCGCCGGGATCGAGAACGAGTCCGAGTCGCACGTCATCGCCTCGAGCGGCCTGACCGTCGACGACGTCACGTACACCGCGAAGCTCGAGAACCGCACGCTCGACCTGACCTTCAAGGAGTTCGAGCTCCTCAAGTTCCTCGCCCAGCACCCCGGTCGCGTCTTCACGCGCCAGCAGCTGCTGCAGGAGGTCTGGGGCTACGACTACTTCGGCGGCACCCGGACGGTCGACGTCCACGTGCGTCGGCTGCGCGCCAAGCTCGGCACCGACCACGAGACGCTCATCGGCACGGTCCGCAACGTGGGCTACCGCTTCGTCGCCACGAGCGACGACGAGGCGAAGAAGCCCGCCCCCGACCGCACGTCCGCCTGAGCCGCGATGGCGGGATCGCGCGAGCTGATCGACCTCGTCCTCGACGCCGGCTCCTGGAAGTCGTGGGACACCCCGCCCCCCACCGACGACCTCGACCCCGACTACCGCGCCGCGCTGACGAAGGCCGCGGAACGAGCGGGGACCGATGAGTCCGTCGTCACCGGGCGCGGCCTGGTCCGCGGCCGCCCGGTCGCCGTCATCGTCAACGAGTTCGCGTTCCTGGCCGGCTCGATCGGACGCAACGCCGCGGAACGCATCGTGGCCGCCGTGCGGCGGGCCACGGCCGAGGGCCTGCCCCTCCTGGCCTCGACGGCCTCCGGCGGCACCCGCATGCAGGAGGGCACGCCGGCGTTCGTCCGGATGATCGACATCTCCCGCGCGCTCATGGACCACAAGGCCGCCGGGCTCCCGTACCTGGTGCACCTGCGTCATCCCACCACCGGGGGCGTGTTCGCCTCGTGGGGCTCGCTCGGGCACATCACGGTCGCCGAGCCCGGAGCCCTCGTCGGCTTCCTCGGTCCCAAGGTCTACGAGCTGCTCGAGGGGCGCCCGTTCCCGCCCGGCGTGCAGGTGAGCGAGAACCTGGCACACCGCGGCATCATCGACGCCGTCGTCCTGCCCGAGGAGCTGCCCAGCATCGTCGACCGGGCGATCGGCCTGCTGGTCGACCCGCCGGTCGCGGGCACCCGAGCACGGCGGACCGACGAGGCACATCGCCGGCGGAGTGCGTGGGAGTCGATCCAGCTGACCCGCGGACCCGACCGCGCCGGCGTGCGCGAGCTGCTCAGGCACGGGAGCGACGCGACCGTACGCCTGCAGGGCACCGACGAGGGTGAGCGTGACAGCACGATGCTCGTCGCTCTGGCCCGACTCGACGGAGTCCCGTGCGTCGTGGTGGGTCAGGACCGTTCGCGCCAGACGCCGGCCACCCAGATGGGTCCCGGCGCCCTCCGCGAGGCCCGGCGCGGCATGCGGCTCGCCGCCGAGCTGGGACTACCGCTCGTCTCGGTCGTCGACACCCCGGGAGCCGAGCTCTCGCCCGAGGCCGAGCAGGGCGCCATCGCCGGCGAGATCGCCCGATGCATCAGCACGATGGCCTCGCTGCCCGTGCCGACGGTCTCCGTCCTGCTCGGGCAGGGGTGCGGCGGCGGCGCGCTCGCCCTGCTGCCGGCTCGCACCACGATCGCCACCGAGAACTCCTGGCTCACCCCCCTGCCGCCCGAGGGCGCCAGCGCGATCGTCCACGGCGACGTCGAGCACGCGGCCGAGATGGCCGAACGCCAGCACGTGACGGCGTTCGACCTGCGCGACGAGGGTGTCGTGGCGACGATCGTGGCCGAGCCGGAGGGCGACGACCCGCGGGCCCTGGCGACGGCGGTCGCCGCGGAGGTCGCGGCGGCCCTGCGCGCTCAGCTCGGCTGACGGGCCTCACCCGAGGCCGAAGGCCCCCGAGACGAGGTCGACGGCCGCGCCGAGGATCAGCAGGCCGAACACGAACGACGTCAACGCGTGGCGCAGGACGATCGCGCGAGCGTGACGGGTCGTGACCGTGTTGTCCGTCGCCCCGTACGTCATGCCCACCGCGTAGCTGAAGTAGACGAAGTCGGAGTAGCCGGGATCCTCCGGACCGAAGTCGATTCCTCCCACCGGAGGACGGTAGTACTCCGCGGCGTAGTGCAACGCGTAGGTCTGGTGGACGCACGCCCAGGCGCCGAAGACGCCGAGGAGCACGAGGACGGCGCCGACCACGTGGGTCTCTCCGGCCACGCGCAGGCTGATCATCGCGATCACCGCGAGCGCGGACACGGTCGAGATCAGCAGCTCGTCCAGCACGGGCACGAAGTCCTCGCGCTGGGAGCCCTCCCGGGTCGCAGCAGCATCCATCGGCCACAGCAGCGACCAGGTCACGACGACGAAGACCGCCTCGCCGACGGTGATGCCGACCATCGTCGCGAGTCGGCCGTCGCCGAGGACCGCCGCGCCCGCGGCCGCGACCAGCCCGACGACGGCGGCCAGGAGGAGGCGCCGTGCCGTCGAGCGCCGCAAAAGCTGCATGGCACCAGTATCGAGCCCCGCACCGGGTCGTCGGCCATGACGTGTACAACTTCTGCCGAAGTTCCCCACGGGAGGGCAGGGAGAGATACCGTCGGCAGCGCGGCGGGATGCGCGCCTCACCAGGGGGGACCCGAGACCCCCACTCGGATCGGCCGTCGCGTCCCGCCGCACGACTCACTCCGAGCCCGGGTACTCCTGGGTCTGCAGCACCGACGCCAGGTGCACGGCGTTGCGGGCCGCCGACGAGAGCGTGGACAGGGTGGCCTCGGGCGCCTCGTCGAGGTCGTTGTAGTCGACCCCGCTCATGGCCTCGCCGTTCCAGTAGGTCCCGCCCTGTGCCGGGATCGTGAACCCGACGTCGTTGAGCGCCTGGTACAGGTCGGCGGTGATCTTGTGGGCCCCGTCCTCGTTGCCCACGACACCGACCACGGCGACCTTGCCGTACAGGTGCGGACGACCTCGGTCGTCGGTCTCGGCACTCTCGGCGTCGAGCCTCTCCAGGGCACGCTGGGCCACGCTCGACATGTGCCCCATCCACGTCGGTGAGACCAGGACGAGGATGTCGGCGGCCAGCACCTTGTCGCGGATCCGCGGCCACTCGTCGCCGTCGCCCATGTCGGCCTCGACACCCGGACGGACGTCGTGGTCGACGACTCGCACGACCTCCCCCTCGGCGCCGGCGGTCCGCAACGCGTCGAGGAACTGCGTCGCCATCAGCTCGCTGCTCGAGGGCTGGTCGCCGGGCTTGAGCGTGCAGTTCAGGGCCAGGGTGCGCAGGGACATGGGTGCTCCTTCGGTTCGGGGGTCGGCCGACCAGGCCGATCTGTGACGGGTACCCGCTCGCTCGCCGCCGAATCGGACCACCGGGGGCCGCTCGCCTCCGTCCCACCCGGATCCCCGCTGCCGGTTTCCCACGAGGCCGGTGGGGCGGGTGAGGCCGGGGCTCGGGGAGCGGGGGTTGGCATGATGGGGGCCATGGACGTCCAGGAGCTCGGCGAGGCAGCGCGCGAGGCCGACGGGGTGGCACCGTTCAACGAGGCCACGCTCCTCGCGATCGCGGCCGGCGACGAGCCTCGGGTCCACGAGGTCGAGGGGCCTGCGGTCGCGGTCGCCTTCGGTGGTGCGCCCGTCGAGCTCGTCGTGGCACCGGACTCACGGCGCCACGGTCACGGCGCAGCGCTGGCCCGAGCCCTGATCGACGCCGGTGAGCGCCGGTTCTGGGCGCACGGCGACCTGCCACAGGCCCAGGGGCTGGCCGCACACCTGGGGCTGGCGGCCGAGCGGACGCTGCTGGTGCTGCGGGTCGAGCTCGGCGACGAGGCCCCGCAGGAGCGCGTGCCCGACGGCGTGACGCTACGGGCATACGGTCCGGACGACGTCGACGCGATCGTGGCCGTCAACGGCCGCGCCTTCGCCTCGCACCCCGAGCAGGGGGCCATGGACCGAGCCGACTTCGAGCGTCGCGCGGCGAGCGCGTGGTTCGACCCCGCCGGTCTGTTCGTGGCCGAGCGCGACGGCGAGGTGGTCGGCTTCCACTGGACCAAGGTCGAGGACGGCGTCGGCGAGGTCTACGTCGTCGGCGTCGACCCGGACGCCCACGGCGGTGGAATCGGCGCCGCCCTCACCGCTCGCGGCCTGCGACACCTGCACGGACGCGGCGTCCGCGTGGTCGACCTCTACGTCGAGGGCGACAACGAGCCGGCGCTGCGCACCTATCGCCGTCTCGGCTTCGAGGAGCACGCGCGCGACACGCTGTACGCGGCCCCGCCGGTCAGCTGAGACCGCGCTGCAGCGCCGCCGCCATGCGCTTGATCGCGCGCGGGGCCGCGCGACCGATGACGATCATGTTGGCGAAACCGTGGATGAGGCCCTCCTCGCACACGTGCTCGACCGGGACACCGGCGTCACGCAAGGCGTCGGCGAACGCCTCGCCCTCGTCGTGCAGCGGGTCGAAACCGGCCGTGACGACATAGGCCGGCGCGACTCCCGCCAGGTCGTGCAGCAGCGGGGACAGGCGCGGATCGGTGCGGTCCTCGTCGCCGACCAGGTAGTTCTCCTCGGCGACGTCCATGAACTGCTTGGTCAGGAAGAAGCCCTCGGCGAACTCGGTACGGCTGGGTCGTGCCTCGGAGAAGTCGGTCGCCGGATAGATGAGGAGCTGGAACGCGGGCGACGGGCCACCCTCGCGCACGGCCTGCTGGGCGACGATCGCCGACAGGTTGCCGCCCGCGCTGTCGCCTCCGACGGCGATCCGATCGGGATCGATGCCGAGGCCCGTCGCGTGCTCGTTGACCCACGTCCAGGCCGCCCACACGTCGTCGGGGGCCGCGGGGAACTTGTGCTCGGGCCCGAGACGGTAGTCGACGGCGACGACCCGCACCTGGGCCTCCTCGGCGAGCACGCGGCAGAGCGCGTCGTGGCTCTCGAGATCGCCGTAGATCCATCCGCCCCCGTGCAGGAACACGAGCGCCGGGGACCGGCCGCGCAGACCCTCGGGCGTGTAGAAGCGCAGGCGGAGGGGTCCGCCGGGACCGTCGATGGTGCGGTCGGTGACCGCGCCGATCGAGGGGTCGCCGCCGGCCAGTCGCGAGGACGCGACGATGGCCCGGCGCCCCTTCGAGATCGGCAGCGACTCGGCCGGCGGACCCTCGAGCCTCATGAGACGCAGCAGCAGCTGCATGTCGAGGTCGAGCGTGCGGCCACGCCTGACCACCGGTGGGCCAGCGAGTCGCCGGCGGACGGGTCGGGGCAGGGCGAACAGGCCCCGCATCGTGAGTCCTCGGACGGTCCCCAGCACGGTTCCGGCGTTCACCATGGCCGCACGATAGCCGAGGGAGGTCGCCCTCACGTGACACCTCCCACGCCACCGCCCCGCCTCGCGCCTCGCCGCAGGTCAGCGCCTCTTGTTCAGGCGCCGTTCACCCGATGGTGGGACCATGTCGCGGTGGAATCATCCGACCTCGACGTGGCCGAGCTGAGCGAACCGACCTCTCCGGACGAGTTCGACGTCGACCCGCCGTTCGACCCGTCCGACGGCGTTCTGCCCGACGACCGCTTCCTCGACCGCGAGCTCTCGTGGATCGCGTTCAACGAACGCGTCCTGGAGCTCGCCCAGGACCCGAACCTGCCGTTGCTGGAGCGCGTCCGATTCCTCTCGATCTTCTCGAGCAACCTCGACGAGTTCTTCATGGTGCGCATCGCCGGCCTCAAGCGCCGCATCGCCGCCGGCGTCGCCGTGCCCGCCGCGAGCGGGCTGAGCCCCCGTGCCGTGCTGGCCCGCAGCCTCGCCGCCAGCCACGAGCTCATGACTCGCGGCGCCGCCACGCTCACCGACGACATCGTGCCCGCGCTGGCCGAGCGCGACATCCACCTCGTGCGCTGGTCCGACCTGACCGCCGAGGAACGCGGCGAGCTCGGCGTGTTCTACCGCGACCGCGTGTTCCCCGTCCTCACGCCGCTCGCCGTCGATCCGGCCCATCCGTTCCCCTACATCTCCGGGCTGTCGCTCAACCTCGCGATCGTCATGCGCAACCCCGAGACGGGCAGCGAGCACTTCGCCCGGGTCAAGGTCCCGCCGGTCATCGATCGCTGGATCGCCGTCGGCGACGACCGCTACGTGCCGCTCGAGGACGTCATCGCCGCCCACCTCGACCGGCTCTTCCCCGGCATGGAGGTCGTGACGCACCACGTGTTCCGCGTGACGCGCAACGAGGACCTCGAGGTCGAGGAGGACGACGCCGAGAACCTGCTCAAGGCGCTCGAGAAGGAGCTGCTGCGTCGACGCTTCGGCCCGCCGGTGCGCCTCGAGGTGCAGGAGAGCATCGACGACGACGTGCTCGAGCTGCTCGTCTCCGAGCTCGGCATCCACCGCGACGAGGTGTTCCGCCTGCGCGGCCCCCTCGACCTGCGCAGCCTCGGCCAGGTCGCGGACCTGGACCGGCCGGAGCTGTCGTTCGACCCGTTCGTGCCGAGCACGCACGAGCACCTCGCCGAGGTCGAGACCGCGAGCCCGGCCGATCTCTTCGGAGCCCTGCGCAAGCGCGACGTGCTCGTGCACCATCCCTACGACTCGTTCGCCACGAGCGTGCAGCGCTTCATCGAGCAGGCGGCGGCGGATCCGCAGGTCCTCGCCATCAAGCAGACGCTGTACCGCACCTCGGGCGACTCCCCCATCATCGACTCGCTCGTCGACGCCGCCCGCGCCGGCAAGCAGGTGCTCGTGCTGGTCGAGATCAAGGCCCGGTTCGACGAGCAGGCCAACATCCGGTGGGCTCGCAAGCTCGAGCGCGCCGGCTGCCACGTGGTCTACGGCCTCGTCGGCCTCAAGACGCACTGCAAGCTCGCGCTCGTGATCCGCGACGAGCCGGACGGCCTGCGCCGCTACGCCCACCTCGGCACGGGCAACTACAACCCCAAGACGGCGCGGATCTACGAGGACCTGGGGCTGCTCACGACCGACCAGGACATCACCGGCGACCTGCTCGAGCTGTTCAACAACCTGTCCGGCTACTCCCAGCAGTCGGAGTACCGCCGCCTGATCGTCGCCCCGAGCGGACTGCGTGACGGCCTGGTGGAGCGGATCGAGCGCGAGGTCGAGCACCATCGTGCCGGCCGTCCCGCGCGCATCGCGATCAAGGTCAACTCGCTCGTGGACGAGGTCGTGATCGACAGCCTGTACGAGGCGTCGCGCGCCGGGGTGCCGGTCGACCTGGTCATCCGCGGCATCTGCGGCCTCCGGCCCGGCGTGCCGGGCCTGAGCGAGAACATACGCGTGCGCTCGGTGCTCGGCCGCTTCCTGGAGCACAGCCGCGTCTACTGGTTCGCCAACGGTGGCGAGCCCGACGCGTGGATCGGTTCGGCCGACCTGATGCACCGCAACCTCGACCGCCGTGTCGAGGTGCTCGTGCGCATCCCGACGCCGGAGCACGCGTCCTCCCTCGGCGACCTGCTCGAGCTCATGGCCGCCGAGGACACCACGTCGTGGTGGCTGGGTCCCGACGGCACGTGGGTGCGCCACGTCGGCAGCACCGACGTGCAGCAGGAGCTCATCGCCCGCGCGAAGCAGCGTCGCAGCCGCACCTGACCCCCGGACCCCGATCTCCACCCTCGGACCCTGAGCTCGTCGAAGGGTCATGAGGTGGGCGGAGTGGGCGCGTCAGCCAGTGCCGCAGGAGGCGAAGAGTGCCGGCCCGGTGCCGATCATGAAGACCTCGGTCGCGGGGTCGTGCGCGTACGAGAGCGTCAGCGTCGCGCCGCTCACCTCGGCAGCACGGAAGCGCAGCGTGTCGGCGATCTCGCCGGACCGTCCGATGTACGCACCCCGCGAGAGAGCCTCGCGGACGGGCAGCTGCTCGCGCGCTCGGGCGGGGTCGGAGAACGTCAGGGCGAAGCGGGCCGTCTGGGCGAACCCGCGCCCACCCGGGTCCTCGATCCCCCGCGCCCCGATGACGTACGGACGCAGCCGGCCCGCCCGGTCCTGTGCCGCCTCCGCCTGACGGAGGGATTGCGCATCGGTCACGGCAGTCGCGCCGCACGCCCCGGCCGCGACCTGCAGCGCGATGGTCTGGCTGCCGGACAGCGCCTCGGCGGCGTCGACCGCGACGCGGCGGCCGGCGAGCGACGGTGCCGTGCCCCGGATCGTCCGCACCCCGCGGGCGAGGAGGGCATCGGTCGAGCCCATGACCACGACGCGCCGACGGTCGAGGACCACGACGCGCGTCAGCAGGTCGCTCAGCCCCGCCGCGGCGACCTCGGTGCGCGCGATGGTCCAGGTCCGGCCCTCCCGGCGGTAGCCCGCCTCGCGCAACCCGGCGCGCACCGCGGCGGGCGACACGTCGTCGAGGCGCACCGCGGCGAGCTCGCCGTTGCGGGTGGCCGAGTACGACTCCCAGCGAAGATCGCGCACCGACCAGCCGAGCGTGCGGGCCATCTCGCCGGCCGACGTCGCCAGGACGGAGCGTGTCGCGAGGTCACGACGGTCGGCCGCGGACGCGAACGCGGCCGGGCTCCCCCGCCGGCCGACCACCCCGCCGATCGCCTGCCAGTCGGTGTAGTTCCAGGTGACCGCGTCGGCGGGAGCCGCGCTCATCGCGGCCGCGAGGGACGGACGCGTGTCGCCGCGCCACCACCCCGCACCCCACGCGACGGCACCGCTCGCGACGAGCGCGACGACGCACAGGAGCACGACGGCTCCCGGCCGACCCACGATCCGTGCCACCCCTGCGTCACCTCCCGGACATCTGAACACGTGACAATGTGCAGCATGGCAGGTGAACGGGTGACGACGGCCGCGGGCGGCATCGTCTGGCGCAAGAACCCCGAGGCCGGCTCGCCGCGTGCCGGGCGCCTCGAGGTCCTCGTGATCCACCGCCCCCGCTACGACGACTGGACCTTCCCGAAGGGCAAGTCCGAGCCGGGCGAGACCCTGCGCACCACCGCGGTGCGCGAGATCCGTGAGGAGACCGGGCTCCGCGTGCGCCTGGCCCACCCGTTGCCCCCGACGGTCTACCGCGTCACGAGCGGGCGCAAGGAGGTCTCGTACTGGGTGGCCCGCCCGCTCGGCGACGAGCACGACACGTTCGTCCCGAACCGCGAGGTCGACGACCTGCGCTGGGTCCGCGTCGCCGAGGCGCGCGCCATGCTCACGTACCAGCACGACGTCACGCTGCTCGACGCATTCACGACGCTGCGCGAGCTCGGGGCCCACAAGTCACGCACGGTCGTGGTGCTGCGCCACGGCAAGGCGTCCGACCGGTCGGCGTGGCGCGGGGACGACGACGAACGGCCGCTCGTCCGCGCCGGGCTCGACCGGTCCAAGGACCTGGTCCCCGACCTTGCCGCCTACGGGGTGGACCGCGTCGTCAGCAGTCCCTCCCTCCGGTGCGTGCAGACGGTCGAGCGGTTCGCCCACAGCATCGCCCGGACCGTCCGCACCGACGAGCGGTTCTCCGAGCACACGCGCGCGGCCTCGGTCGGGCGGGCGGTCGGCGCGGTCGTGGACGGCAAGAAGCCGGTCGTCGTGTGCTCGCACCGCCCGACCCTGCCGTGGGTTTTCGACGCCCTCGGCACGCCCCCGGTGCAGCTCGCTCCCGGCGACGGAGTCGTCGTCCACCACCGCGACGGCCGGGTCTTCGCGACCGAGCGGATCTGACGGCCGACCTCGGTCGCCTGGGTCCCTGGGCCACCACCCCGGTCCCTGGGGTGGGCTCAGGGTCCTGGGGTGGGATCACACGACCTGTCGGTCGGTGAACGTCGGGTGAATCCCGGGCGGACCCACGGGTCGCGACCTAGCGGCTGCTGAGGCGCCGGTCACGCTCTGACCTGCACAAGCGCCCGATCGTTATGGCACCGTTCACCTCTGGTTCACCTGGCTCCGAAGGCCGATTCACCTGTCCTGCCTAGCGTCGCGACCGACAGAAGAGTTCTGCGCCCCAGAAGGGAACCCCCCGTGAACCGCAACATCCTGCGCAAGGTCGTCCCGGCGACGGCCGCCTTGACCCTGGCCATCGGCCTCAGCGCCTGCGCTGCCGGCAACGAGGGCGACTCGTCCGGCTCGGACGGCGTCTCCGGCACGCTCAACGGCGCGGGCGCCAGCTCGCAGGAGTCGGCCGTCGCCGCGTGGAAGAAGACCTTCCAGACCGACAACTCCGGCGCGACGGTCAACTACGACCCGGTCGGCTCGGGCGGCGGCCGCGAGCAGTTCATCGCCGGCGGCGTGCAGTTCGCCGGCTCGGACGCCTACCTGGACGAGGACGAGCTCGCAGCGGCCAAGAAGAAGTGCGGCGGCGAGATCGTCGAGGTCCCGACCTACGTCAGCCCCATCGCGGTCGTCTACAACCTCGAGGGCGTCGACGACCTGAACCTGTCGGCCAAGACCATCGGCGGCATCTTCCAGGGCACGATCAAGAAGTGGAACGACTCGGCCATCAAGGCCGACAACCCGGACGCCGACCTGCCGGACACGGACATCACGCCCGTGCACCGCTCGGACGACTCGGGCACCACCAAGAACTTCACCGACTACCTGGACCAGGCGTCCGACGGTGGCTGGAAGGGCGGCGTCGTCGAGACGTGGCCGACCAAGGGCGGCGAGGCCGCCGAGGGCACCTCGGGCGTCATCTCGGCGGTCAAGAACGGCAAGGGCACGATCGGCTACGCCGACGAGAGCCAGGCCGGCGACCTCGGCAAGGCCAACGTCAAGGTCGGCGACGAGTTCGTCGAGGTGACGCCGGAGGCCGCCGCCAAGACGCTCGACGAGGCCAAGACCGTCGAGGGCCGCGGCGACACCGACATCGCCGTCGACGTGAACCGCACGTCGACCACCGCGGGTGTCTACCCGATCGTCCTGGTCTCGTACCAGATCGCGTGCCAGACCTACGAGGACGAGAAGGTCGCCGAGCTCACCAAGGCGTGGCTCTCGTACGTCACGGGCACGCAGGGCCAGGAGGACGCGGCCAAGGCCGCCGGCTCCGCCCCGCTGACCGACGACTTCGCCGCCAAGGTGAAGACCGCGGTCGACACGATCAAGGCTGGTTGATCCTCGCTCCCCGGGATCGCCGCGCGTGCGGCGGTCCCGGGGAGTGCCGGGTCCCAGGGACCCGTCCAGCACCCGCACCATCCCCGAGCCAGACCAGCTGAAAGGCCCGACGTGAGCAGCAGCGTCACCAAGGGACGCCCCCAGAAGTCCGCCGCCCCCCGGCGCGCGGGCGACGTGATCTTCTCGAGCATCTCGTTCTCTGCGGCGGGCCTGATCCTCGCGACGCTCGCCGGGGTCGCGATCTTCCTGACCGTCGAGGGTGTCCCCGGCATCCTCGCCTCACCGGACGAGGTCAAGAGCGGCGAGAGCTTCCTGCCCTACGTCGGACCCCTGGTGTTCGGCACCCTGCTGGCCGCGATCATCGCCCTCCTGATCGCCGTGCCGGTCTCGATCGGTGTCGCCCTCTTCATCTCGCACTACGCTCCCCGCCGCCTGGGGTCGATCTTCGGGTACGTCATCGACCTGCTCGCCGCCGTGCCGAGCGTCGTCTACGGCGCCTGGGGCATCGCCTTCCTCGCCGGCAAGATCCAGCCCATCTACGAGTGGCTCGAGAAGAACCTGGGCTTCATCCCCCTGTTCGCCGGCCCGGCCTCGGCGACCGGTCGCACGATCCTGACCGCGAGCATCGTGCTCTCGCTCATGATCCTGCCCATCATGACCGCGATCTGTCGCGAGATCTTCCTGCAGACCCCGCGGCTGCACCAGGAGGCCGCCCTCGCGCTCGGCGCCACCCGCTGGGAGATGGCGCGGCTCGCGATCTTCCCGTACGCACGCTCGGGCATCGTGTCGGCCTCGATGCTCGGTCTCGGTCGCGCGCTCGGCGAGACGATGGCCGTCGCGATGGTCCTGTCCGCCAGCGGTGTCGTGACCTTCAACCTGATCAGCTCGACCAACCCCTCGACGATCGCCGCCAACATCGCCCTCAGCTTCGGCGAGGCGAGCGGCCTGACCGTCAACGCGCTCGTGGCCTCCGGCCTCGTGCTGTTCGTGATCACCTTCGCCGTGAACTTCGTCGCCCGGGCCATCGTGGACCGGCGCAAGGAGTTCTCCGGTGCCAACTGACGAGGCTGGGATGACTGCGACCCTCGAACCCACCGCGCCCCGCCCCGGCGGAGGCGGCGACCTGCACACCAAGCTGAGCAGCAACCAGCTTCCGCGACTCCTCCCGTGGGGCGTGTTCGTCGCCGCGTTGGCGATCGTCCTGGCGACCGTGATCGCCAACGCCCTCGGGTCGGACCTGCCGACCACCCGGATCGTGCTCCTGGTCTGGGCCGTCCAGTTCCTGGTGCCCCTGCTGTCGGCGTTCGTCGAGGGTCGACGCAAGGCCGTCGACCGTCTGGTCACGACCTTCGTCGTGTCCGCCTTCACCCTGGCCCTGCTCCCGCTCGGGTCGATCATCTACACCGTCCTCGACAACGGGCTGCCGGTCCTGTCGGGTGAGTTCTTCACCTACTCGATGCGCAACGTCGTGGGCGAGGGCGGCGGCATCTACCACGCCATCGTCGGCACCCTCCTCATCACGGGTGCCGCTGCCGTGATCAGCGTCCCGATCGGTCTCTTCACGGCGATCTACGTCGTCGAGTACGGCGAGGGCACGCGCATGGCGCGCTGGATCCGGTTCCTCGTCGACGTCATGACCGGCATCCCGTCGATCGTCGCGGGCCTGTTCGCCTACGCCCTGTTCGTCCTGTTCTTCGGCGAGGGCGTCCGCATGGGCATCGGCGGCTCGGTCGCCCTCTCGGTGCTCATGATCCCGGTCGTCGTCCGCTCGTGCGAGGAGATGCTCAAGCTCGTCCCGAACGAGCTGCGCGAGGCGTCGTACGCGCTCGGCGTCCCGAAGTGGCGCACGATCGCCAAGGTCGTCGTGCCGACCGCCCTGGCGGGCATCGTCACCGGCATCACGCTCGCCATCGCCCGCGTGATCGGCGAGACCGCTCCGCTGCTGATCATCGCCGGCGCGACCGACTCGGTGAACTTCAACCTCTTCGGCGACCGGATGGCGACCCTCCCCGTCTTCGCCTACACCTCGATCCGCAACCCCGGCGTGCCACCGGAGTTCAGCCTCGACCGGGCCTGGGGCGCGGCCCTGGTCCTCCTCATCATCGTCATGCTGCTCAACCTGGTGGCACGACTCGTCTCGTTCCTGTTCTCGCCCAAGGGCGAGAAGTAAGGCCGGAAAGGAACCCCCATGGCCAAGAGCATCGACGTCTCCGACCTGAACATCTACTACGGCGACTTCCTCGCCGTCGAGGGCGTGTCGATCCCGATCGCCGCGCGCTCGGTGACCGCCTTCATCGGCCCGTCCGGCTGCGGCAAGTCGACCCTGCTCAACATCGTCGCCGGGCTGACGCCGATCTCCGCCGGCGCCGTGCTGCTGGAAGGCCGGGAGGTCCGCGATCCCGGCCCGGACCGTGCCGTGGTCT
>JALRCA010000190.1 GCA_023257515.1 Aeromicrobium sp. | reverse complement strand
CAGCACGTAGACGACCTTGTCGGCCGCCTTGACGACGATGTCCTCCTTGAGCGCCAGCTTGACGCCGTCGGCCAGCGACTGCAGGAGCCCGAAGGGACCGTGCACGTTGGGGCCCACACGGTGCTGCATGCGCGCCACCACGCGACGCTCGAACCAGATGTTGAACAGCGTGTAGACGACGAGGATCCCGAAGACCAGCACGGCCTTGACGATCACGACCCACCACGGATCGTTGCCGAACAGCTCACTCATGCGACGTCTCCCTGCTGCAGGCTGGCGACGCTGCCGTGGCCGAGACCGAGCTCGCGCAGGTTGACCCCGTTGTTGGCCGGGACCCAGACGACGCCGTCGGGCAGGTCGGCGACCTCGACCGGGAACGTGGCGCTGCCGAGCTCGGTCACGAGCGTCGCGGCACCGGTGATCTCGCCGAGCGTCGTGGCGCTGGCGAGCAGCACAGCGGGTCGCGCCGTGGCGCGGTACCTGTCCTGGCCGTCCTGGAGGCGACCGTCGTCGACGAGCTGTCGCCAGGTCGAGACGACGACCTGGCCGGCCCCGGTCGAGCGCGGCGCCGCGGTCTCCGTCGGTGCGGCGGCCCGCGTGCCCTGCCAGGTGCCGACCTCGGTGATCGCCTGGCGGACCTCGCCGACGGTACGGAACCCGAGCGGACGGCCGAGCTCCTCGGCGATGCCGGCGAGCACGCGCAGGTCGGGCAGCGATCCCGGCACGTCGAGCACGGTTCCGAAGGGCCGCACCCGACCCTCCCACGTGACGTAGGAGCCGGACTTCTCGACCGGCGGCGCGACGGGCAGCACCACGTCGGCGCGGGCGGTGACCTCGCTCTCGCGGACCTCGAGGCTGACGACGAACGTCTTCTCGAGCGCGTCGCGGGCGACGTCGGGATCGGGCAGGTCGGCCACCTCGACGCCCCCGACGACGAGTCCACCGATCTCGCCGATCGTGGCGGCCTCGAGGATGCCCGAGAGCTGACGGCCGGGAGCGCTGGGGACGTCGACGCCCCACGCGGCGCCGAGGTCGACGCGCGCCTCGGCGTCGGCCAACGGGCGACCGCCCGGCAGCAGGTCGGGCAGGCAGCCTGCGTCGAGCGCGCCGCGCTCCCCCGCACGTCGCGGGACCCAGGCGAGCCGGGCCCCGGTGCGCTCGGCCGCGCGCAGAGCGGCGGTCAACGCGCCGGGCACGGACGCCAGTCGCTCGCCGACGAGGATCACGGCGTTGCCCGACGGGGCCCAGGTCTCGAGCGCCTCGGGCTCGTGGCCCGGTGCGGTCGGCACGAGCGTCGCGTCGAGCTTGGCGAGCCCACGCGTGCGGTGCGAGCCGATCGCCGTCACGGCGACGCGCCCGTGGCGCACGCCCTTGCGCAGGCGCAGGAAGATCGAGCCGGCCTCGTCCTCGGGCTCGAGCCCGACGAGCAGGACCTCGGGGACCCGCTCGAGCTCGGCCATCGTGACCGTCAGGCGGGTCGAGGCGACGTGAGCGGCGAGGAACCGCTGCTCCTCGTCGCTGTGGGCCCGGGCCCGGAAGTCGATGTCGTTCGTGCCGAGCGCGATGCGGGCGAACGCGCTGTACGCGTAGGCATCCTCGATGGTCACGCGACCACCGGGCAGCACGCCGACGGAGCCGGCGGCCTGCAGTCCGCGAGCAGCGGCGGCGAGGGCACCCGGCCACGACGTCGGCACGAGGTCGCCGGTCTCGGGGTCGCGCACGAGCGGCGTGCGCAGCCGGTCGGGCTGGGAGGTCCAGGCGAAGCCGAAGCGGTCCTTGTCGGTGATCCACTCCTCGTTGACCTCGGGGTCGTCGCCGGCCAGCCGGCGCATGACCTTGCCCCGCCGGTGGTCGACACGGATGGCCGAGCCGCAGGCGTCGTGCTCGGCGACGGAGGGCGTCGAGACCAGGTCGAAGGGACGGGACCGGAACCGGTAGTCGGCACTCGTCAGCGCGCCCACCGGGCAGATCTGGATCGTGTTGCCGGAGAAGTAGGAGTGGAACGGGTCGCCCTCGCCGTCCGCGCCCGGACCGATGCCGACCTGCTGCAGCGCACCTCGCTCGACGAGCGCGATGAACGGGTCGCCCGCGATCTGCTCGGAGAACCGGGTGCAGCGC
>JALRCA010000054.1 GCA_023257515.1 Aeromicrobium sp. | reverse complement strand
CAGCGAAGCGGCGTTCTCCCCCGGCGGGAACTCCAGCGGCAGGACTCCCATGCCGACCAGGTTGGAGCGGTGGATCCGCTCGAAGCTCTCGGCGATCACCGCGCGCACGCCCAGCAGCGCGGTGCCCTTGGCCGCCCAGTCGCGCGACGAGCCGGAGCCGTACTCCTTGCCCGCCAGGACGACGAGCGGGGTGCCGGCCTCGGCGTAGTTCTGCGCCGCGTCGAAGACCGTGGTGACCTCGCCGTCGGTGCTGAAGTCCCGCGTGAAGCCGCCCTCGGTGCCCGGGGCGATCTGGTTGCGCAGGCGGATGTTGGCGAACGTGCCGCGGATCATGACCTCGTGGTTGCCGCGACGCGACCCCAGCGAGTTGAAGTCACGCGGCTCGACGCCGTGCTCCATGAGGTACTTGCCGGCCGGGCTGTCCTTCTTGATCGCACCGGCGGGGCTGATGTGGTCGGTCGTGACCGAGTCACCCAGCTTGAGCAGCACGCGCGCGCCCTCGACGTCGGTGACGGCGTCGGGCTCGGTCTTCATGCCGTCGAAGTACGGGGCCTTGCGCACGTAGGTCGAGTCCTGGTCCCACTCGAACGTGTCGCCCTCGGGCGTGGGCAGGTTCTGCCAGCGCTCGTCGCCGGCGAACACGTCGGCGTACTCGGAGCTGAAGGTCTCCGACGAGATCGAGCTCTGGATCAGGTCCTCGACCTCGGCCGGAGCCGGCCAGATGTCCTTGAGGTAGACCGGGTTGCCCTCGGTGTCATCACCCAGCGACTCCGTCGTGATGTCGACGTCCATCGAGCCGGCGATCGCGTAGGCGACGACGAGCGGCGGCGACGCCAGGTAGTTCATCTTGATGTCGGGGTTGATGCGACCCTCGAAGTTGCGGTTGCCCGACAGGACCGACACGACCGCGAGGTCGTTCTCGTTGACCGCGGCGCTGACCTCGGGGATCAGCGGGCCCGAGTTGCCGATGCACGTCGTGCAGCCGTAGCCGACGAGGTTGAACCCGAGCTTGTCGAGGTACGGCGTCAGGCCGGCGCGCTCGTAGTAGTCCGAGACCACCTTGGAACCGGGCGCGAGCGTCGTCTTGACCCACGGCTTGCGCGTGAGGCCCTTCTCGACGGCGTTCTTGGCCAGCAGGGCGGCGCCGATCATGACCGACGGGTTCGACGTGTTGGTGCACGACGTGATGGCCGCGATCGTGACCGCGCCGTGGTCGAGCGTGAACGTCTGGCCGTCGATCGTGACCTCGATCGGGTTGCTCGCGGACGGTGTGACCGTCGAGATGGATTTCGCGGATGCGTTCACGCGGCATCGTAACGAGATAGG
>JALRCA010000032.1 GCA_023257515.1 Aeromicrobium sp. | reverse complement strand
TCGACCAACGGGATCAGCGGGGTCGTCGACGCCCGCGGCCGGGTCGTCGATCGCGCGCCGGTCCGCACGCCGGCGACGATCGTGCGCGACGTGCCGCTCTCCACCGGGTCGACCCCGGCCCGGACGACGGACGTGACGGGCGTCGTGACGCTGCCCGCCGGCACCGAGATGGTCATGCCCGGCGACAACACCGAGATGAGCGTCCAGCTCATCCAGCCGATCGCCATGGAGGAGGGCCTGCGCTTCGCCATCCGCGAGGGCGGCCGTACCGTCGGCGCCGGCCGGGTCACCAAGATCAACGACTGATCCTGCGGTAGTCGCACGAAGCCCCTCGGACCTTCGGGTCCGGGGGGCTTCGTCGTGCACCGGTCCAGGCGCCCATCGCGTGGCGGGCGGGAATGATTGTCGTGGGCGTCCTCCTGGCGGACACGATGTCGCCGATTCCGCAACGTCCGCGTACCGTTTTTCGCATGGGTCACTCGCACGGCGCCGCGTCCGGCGGCCACGCGCACGGCACGGGCGTCAAGCACCGTGGCCGGCTGCTCGCCGTGCTCGCGATCGCGCTCGTCGTGTTCGTCGTCGAGCTCACCGTCGCCCTGCTCACGGGCAGCCTCGCGCTGCTGGCCGACGCGGGGCACGTGCTGGGTGACTCGGTGGGCATCGCGATGGCCCTGGCGGCGATCACCGTCGCGCAACGCGGGGTCCCGGGCTCGCGGCGCACGTTCGGCTACCACCGCACCGAGGTGATCGCGGCGGGCCTGAACGGGTTGCTGCTCCTGGGCCTGTGCGCCTGGATCGTGTGGCAGGCCGTCGGTCGTCTGCAGGACCCGACCGAGCTCGAGGGGCTGCCGGTGCTGCTCGCCGGTGCGGTGGGACTGGCCGCCAACGTCGCCGGACTGCTCCTGCTGCGTGCCGGCGCCGAGGAGAGCCTGAACGTGCGGGGCGCCTACCTCGAGGTCCTGGGTGACGCCCTGGGCTCCGTGGCGGTCCTCGTCTCCGCGGTCGTCGTGCTCGCGACGGGATGGCAGCGTGCCGATGCCGTGGCCTCCCTCGCGATCGCGGGGCTCATCGTGCCGCGCGCGGTGTCGCTGCTGCGCGACGTCGTCGAGGTGCTGCTCGAGGCCACCCCGAAGGGTGTCGACCTCGAGGAGCTGCGTGACCACCTGCGCGCGGCCGACGGCGTCGCGGACGTGCACGACCTGCACGTGTGGACGATCACGTCGGGCATGCCGGTCATGAGCGCGCACATCGTGCTCGAGGACTCGGTCGAGGCGATGGGCGAAGCGCACGAGGTCCTGGACCGCCTCCGCTCGTGCCTGGCCGAGCACTTCGACGTCGAGCACTCGACCCTGCAGCTCGAGCCGTCGGGCCACGCGGCCAGCGAACCGCACCTGCACCACTGACCCCTGCGGGCGTGCTGATGCCCAGGCGAGCCTGGGCATCCGACGCCCGGGCCGTGCACGGGTTTCGTCGCGATGTGGGTGTTGCTACGCGCGCAGAGTGCCGGGAAACCGTGCCTCGTGCGCCTCGGCGCACTGGACCAGCTCGGCTGAGCCGACGATCACGAGGGGCCGATTTGTCTTCGGGTCGGGCGGTCTGTCAGACTAGTGCGGTTGCTCCGGCCGGATGGCGGGGGCGCACTCGCCCGGAGCTCACGCCGGGAGAACCGAGAGCGCCCGACCCGAGGTCCGGCCTGATCGGTGCAGCAGGAGAGTCGGACCCGTCGGGGCCGATCCCTGGAGCCCGGTCCAACCACCCAACTCCAGAAGTGTTGAGACGTTGCGCGCGCCAGCAGGTGCGACACGCCCGACCTCGGGGTGCGGCGGGGAGCGATGCCAGGCCGGCTGACCGGCAGGGCACAGATGCTGACGAAGAGAAGGACGAGCAGAGCATGGCGGGACAGAAGATCCGTATCCGGCTCAAGGCCTACGACCACGAGGTCATCGACACCTCGGCGCGCAAGATCGTCGACACGGTCACCCGTACGGGTGCCTCCGTCGCGGGCCCGGTGCCCCTGCC
>JALRCA010000270.1 GCA_023257515.1 Aeromicrobium sp. | reverse complement strand
CACGTGTACGCCGTAACGGAGCAGTTGATAGACGTCCCGGTTTGCCTCGTGCAGGTCATGACCGGCACCGACCGAGGCAGCCTTGCCAAGCTGGTCGAGAGTTCTGGTGATGAGGTTGTCGTCGTAACCGCGGGCTCGCAGGTTCTGAGTCAGCAGGCCAACCTCAATGTTGGCGTTGCCCTCGCGGTACTCCCAGTTGCCGAGATACTCGTAGTCCAGCTGATCCTTGAAGAGCTGGACGACGCGGTTCTGAGCCTTACGTTCGACCTGTCCGACGTCGCTCATCACGCAGCCTCCACGGATGAACCATCTACCCAGCGAGCGAGCACGCTCAGCGCAGCCAGGTACTCCAGGGCCTCCTGCTCGCTCAACTCCTGGTCGGCCTCGTGGCTCAGCGGATTGCGGATACCCGCGAAGACGCCTTCGGCGAAAGCCATAGCCCCACGCTGCACTGACCTGTAGGTGTCGCTGCCGTCATCCGTCATGCGTCGAAGTCGTGACCTGCCGGCCTTCGGCTCATCCAGCGAGAAGGCCTGCTTGAAGAGATCAGTCTCGCTCACGTCGCGGCGTCCGACCTTGTTCTGCGTCTCGGCGTTCAGCTTCTTGATGGCGCCCTCCACCGACTCGCGGTAATGGCCTGAGTGCCAGAGCGACTTGGCGCCGCTCCAGACCCATGCGTGCAACTCGGCGGCAGAGAGGTCGGGTGCGTCCTCGCCAAGATTCGCGCGCACTTCAGCATCGCGAAGTAGCGCCTCCTTGGCACGCAAAGCAGCCGCCCTGTGCCTGTTCCAGCGGTTGCTCTTGTTGCTCACCTCCAGGTCACGCCACCCTGTCAGCACCCGATCAAGGATCTGCTCAACCACGTGGGCCTGCTTGGTGATGTCCTCATGGTTGGCAGCGGTAACCATGCGCCCCGTCAGGTCGACAACGCCCGGGACAGGATCGGGACGACGCATCTGGGTCTGGCCGATAAACCTCTCCAGCTCCGTGATGGCCCATTCGGTGTTCATGACGCAACCTCCGCTGGCAGGCGTACGCGGCAGGTGAGGAGCTGCTGCATCATGCCGGCCTTGAGCGCTTTCGCCTTGGTGAGCCGAGCGCCCAGTTTCTCAATCTCATCTTCAGCGTCACGAAGTACGGTCGCGATCGCCCTTTGTTCCTCGACGCCGGGCAGAGGCAGCGTCACGCTTGAGATGTATGTGCGTGTCGTTGCAAGGACCTTCGTGCCCGCCGCCAGTCGTAACAGCTGCTCTCGGAACATTGGGATGAACTGAAGGTATGCCTTGAAACCGTCAGCAAACACTGACCTATCGAAACGCGCTGCGATGGTGTGCAGACCAGGTACCACACCCTCAGGCGGGACGCTTGTGATCTCCACTGACTTACCAACACCATCGGGGTCTTCGGAGGCGTCGGCGAAGACGAGATCGCCGCGCTGGAGCCGCCCTGCGCGGCCTGCAAGCGCGGTTGCGGCTCGCGGCATCGGCTCTTGAGAAGCATCTAGGCGGACGGCATCACGGGTGTGAATGTCTCCATAGTGGAGGTATCGGAGCGGCGAGCTCAGGTCAAGTTGGGCTCGTGACAACGCCACTGCCTTGATATAGGTGACGTAGTCGCCGAGCTTGACGTCAGTCCAGCTTCCACTAAACCCCGGTAGTCGAGTGCGCCCCGTCAGGAGTTGTTGCATCAAGCCCTGCTTGATCGCCTGCTTCTTGGCGATGAGTCGGTCCAACGCGGCGATGGCATCGTCGGCGTCGTCGAGCACGTCGCCGATCCGACGCTGCTCCTCCGGCGATGGCATGGGAAGGGGGATCGAAACGAACTTCTCTCGGGGAAGGTGCGCAATGCTGGTTTGAGTCACATAATCGCAAAAGCCGTCGATCGAAGCCCAATAGTCAAGGAGCGCTTGCATCAGGCGCACGTCATAGCCGCTTCTAGGCCGAAGTCGGTGCAGCGCCTTCTGGTAGTAGCACTCTGGCAACTGATCACGCCAGATCGCTGCTCGACCGACCTCCCCTCCTTCGCAGACGAGCAAGTCGCCGCTCCGTAGGCGATACCGCTGCTGGTCGGCACGGCTCATGGGGACGACACTGCCAGCAGTCGCATCGATGCGGCCCCACTGCACAGCCCGGTTGCCGATGTAAGGCTTGAGTTCGCCGCTGTTCTTCGCCGCATCCAGCATCTTGCCCAGCTGCACATCAAATTGTGCGCCAATCGTGGAGTAGCCCCACCCAGTGGTCACTGCTGGACCCCCATAGCGGCCAAGTGCGATCTAACCTTGGCTTCGAGCTTCTCCAGTTCAAGACCAAGGTCGTCGACGGTCTCGACGTACCGCTCTCCAAGCTGCTGGATACGCGACACGAGGTCGAGCGTCAGCGCGTTGACCTCGCCCACCACTCGGGTCCGGACGGTTGCAGACCACTTGTCGTCGAGCACCAGATTCTTGATGTCGGCCTCGGTAAGGTCGCCGTACTTCTTCAGCGTGGCGAGGTCGAGCTCTGCCTGAGCTTCCTTGACGGCCTTCTTGGCCGCGCCTTCCGCGTCAAAGACCTTGACTGCCTGCTCCAGTGCCTTGATCTCATCTGGATCTGACTTCTCTCGCTTCGCTACGCGAAGCCGCGCTGCAACGAGCGCCCTAGAGATCTTCTCGTCGTCCATCGCCTCAGCAAGAAGACCCTCGTCCACCGCATGCTCCTCGACGTACTCCTCGACGTCACGGGTGGCTTCCTCGGCGGCCGCAGTGAGTTCATCGACCTTGGCCTGCTGGTCGGCGAGATAGCGAGACACGATGAGGGCGGGCGGGATGAGATCCATCTTGTACTTCGGGGCACTGCGACCGGCACCTACGACGAGGTCTGGCGTCTCTGAGAGCTTGCGTTCTTTGTCCTCGATCGCCTTACGCGGCTTCGCGGCCTCGAGCCATCCGTCATTCATGACGAGGAAGACGTCGTCGTGCATCGTCTCGTGCCAGTACGTCATCAGTTGCTCGTAGACGTCGTACTCGTCTAGCAGGGGCACAGGCTTGAACCTGGCGAGTAGGTCGTCACCGATCATGGACACGAGTTCGTTCGGCCGGGTGTGAGCTCCGATAGCAGCAAGCGCATCACGGTGGCGTGCGAACCAGTCGGCCGTGAGCGTGCTGGCTTCGTCGGCGAACTTCTGGAACTCCGACGACTCCAAGATCGCTTGCTGGACGTCGCGCACGTTGACGGTGAGGTCGCTGTAGCCCGGCCGTTTCGACTTGAAGAGTTGGCTCCGGAGCTGGGGGAAGGCGTCCCAGTAAGGCGCGAGTGCATCGAGGTCAGCATCCGGGATGCCACCACGCAGGTGCGCTTCGAGATCCTGGAGGTCTTCCGGGTCAGATGAGTCGATGTACCGCGGGATGTTGAGGTTGTAGTCGTTCTTCTCCTCAGCAATCTCACTCATGGGCACCATGCGCGAGTAGCGAGTGATCTCAATCTGCTTGTTGAACGTGTCGACGATCTTGTGGAGGTCCTGGCTGCGCAGACGGTTCTTGTTCCCGTCCTTCGTAAAGCCCTTCGATGCATCGATCATGAATACACCCGTACGAGCCTGGGCGTTCTCCTTGTCGAGGACGACGATGCAGGCGGGGATGCCAGTGCCATAGAAGAGGTTGGCGGGCAAGCCGATGATGCCCTTGATGAAGCCGTGCTTGAGGAGCCGCTTGCGGATCGTTCCCTCCGCATTGCCGCGGAAGAGGACTCCGTGCGGCAAGATGATCGCGGCCTTGCCGGTGCTCTTGAGTGATGTCAGCGCGTGGAGCAGGAACGCGTAGTCGCCGTTCTTCTCTGGCGGTCGGCCGTACTCGAACCGGCCGTAGTCGTTCTCCAGGCCGTTGTTCCAAGACTTCACCGAGAACGGTGGATTCATGACGATGTAGTCGAAGGTCCGCAGCCGGTCACCCTTGGTGAACTGGGGATTGGTGATCGTGTCGCCCTTCTCGATCTCGGCAATCTCGTTGCCATGCAAGATCATGTTCATCTTCGACAGGGCCCACGTGGCGTTGTCCTTTTCCTGGCCATAGACCGACATGCCCCGGGGAGCCTCCGCAGCGGCCTTGAGCAGCAGGGAGCCAGAGCCGCAAGCCGGGTCGTAGACAGTCTGGTCCTGCCGTGTGGTCGAACCAATGCCGACAACCTTGGCGAGGATCCGGGACACCTCAGCCGGCGTGTAGAACTGGCCCTTGCTCTTGCCGGATTCGGTGGCGAAGTGCCGCATCAGGTACTCGTAGGCGTCGCCGAGCAGGTCGTCACCCTCAGCGCGTGAGCCGCGGAAGTCGAGGTCATTGAAGATCGTGACGAGCTTGGAGAGGCGGTCCTGCATCTCCTTGCCCTTGCCGAGCCTCTCCTCGTCGTTGAAGTCGGCCTGGTCGATGACGTTACGCAGGCCGTTCGCATCGGCAAGCTTGGCGATGATCTTGTTGAAGCGATCGCCGATCTCCTTGTCGCCCTTGGCGGCGAGCATGTCATCAAACGAGCCGCCAGCAGGAACATCGATGAGACTATTCGGGTCGGTCTTTGCCTTGTCTGAGACATACTTTACGAACAGCAATGTCAGGATGTAGTCTTTGTACTGACTTGCATCCATGCCGCCACGAAGTTGATCACAGCTCGCCCATAGAGAGCTGTAAAGGTCCGACTTCTTGAGAGCCACTTGCCGTCCTATCTCATTAGACATTTCAATCTAATTGTAACAAATTGTCGCGTATATCGGACCAATGTATTTTTCAGCGAGTGCGATTCATCCGACCGGCGCCGGCTCCGTGACCGCTTCTGCGACGGGCTCGCCCTTCCTGAGTGCCGGCCGCCGTGATGCTTCCTGTTCCTGCATCACAGCCACGACCTCTCTGAGGCTCGCCTCGATCTCCGTCTGGCTGGTCGGCAACTCGAGGAATGCCTGGCGAGCATCCACCGAATAGATGCCGTACGCCGGGAGGCCCAAAATCGCAGACACGAGTCGCACGGATCCGTTCGGTCGCACCCAGGGCGTCACGAACTCGACCGTAAGGTAGGTTGCGAGGTCGGCCCCGACCGCGTTCGTCGTCAGCCACTCCCTTTCGCGCAGCGCCGTGAGCACCAGGAGACGTGCAACATCAGGGGGCTTCATGCTGGGGTGAAGCATGCTAGTTCCGACGGGAAAGTAGCCAATCAGACCGTAGCTGGCTGCGGACTGCGTTGCCGCAGAGAACTGAGTCCAAGCCGTGCCACGAGCTCCTCGATCCTCATGGCGATGGAGCGCTGCTCAATCAGGGCATCGCTCAGCTCGTCGAGGTCGTCCTGCATGCACGGAGAGATCTCGAGCCGCAGCAGGATGTCCGCTAGCTGTAGTTCCTCGTGACGTTGTGAATGCGTTGGGCGGGGGTGAGGCCGCCGATGCCGGTGTGGGGCCTGTGGTGATTGTAGTGATGGAGCCAGTCGGCGTGGGTCGCTGCGCGGGCGGCGTCTGAGAGGTAGGTCTGGGCGTAGGCCCACTCGGCGGCCAGGGTCCGGTTGAAGCGTTCGACCTTGCCGTTGGTCTGGGGCCGGTAGGGCCTGGTGCGCCGGTGCTTCATGCCCTCGCCGAGAGCGGCCTTGAAGGCGTGGGATCGGTAGCAGGCGCCGTTGTCGGTCATGACTGCGGTGACCTCGAACCCTGCCTCGGAGAAGAAGGCTCGGGCACGTTCCCAGAACCCTGCGGCGGTCTCCTTGCGCTCGTCGGCGAGCTGTTCGGAGTAGGCCAGCCGTGAGTAGGAGTCGACCGCGTGATGCAGGAACGCATAGCCCAAGCCCTGCTTCTTGTTGTGCCGGTTCCCGACGGTCCGGCCGAGCTTGCGGTGCCCGCCGCCGTCGGGGATCCGGCCGAGCTTCTTGATGTCGACGTGGACCAACTCGCCCGGCGCGGACGCTTCGTAACGGACCGCCGGGGGTTTGCGGACCGGTAGGCCGGTGGCCTGGTCGACGTGGGCCAGCAACGGCATCGAGTAGCGGGCCAGGACCCGCCCAACCGTCGAGCGCGGGACTTTCAACCGGTAGCTGATCCGGTGCGGACCCCACTGGCGGCAGAACCGCAGCTTGATGATCCGCCGCTCGAGGTGCTGCGAGCACCTCGTCGGAGAGTTGTGCGGGCGCGATGACCGGTCGCTCATAGGCTCACCCTCCCGGTAGCGGTTGGCCCACTTCGACGCTGTCGCCGGCAAGACCTGGAAGCGCTCAGCAGCCCTGGCGACCGCCCACTTCTCCTCGACGATCAGACGGGCGAGACGCTCCCGGCCAACAGGGGTCAGAGGGGCATTAGCGTGAGTCACGAGGACCTCCGGTTGAAGGATGGTGTGGTAACCCCTTCGATACCGGAGGTCCTCACCTCACATCACGCGTTCACAACCTGGTGAGGAACTACAACTAGGGACTGGACGTCAGTAACGGGGCAGCGACAGCAGGTTGTCCGACCAGCGACCATCGGCATAGGTGCGGAGGTAGGGCGGGTTGGCATCGACCACGCCGACCTGCACCGATCCAACCCGGTCCCGGACCCGTGCCTCGCCGCCTCCGTTGATCCACTCGATCATCTGCGCCTTCGTCGACGAGTCGCTGGCGCCCGTCCCCGGGTTCTCCCACCGGACGCTGGCGATGTACTCATGGCTGCTGGCGTTCGACGGCTCCATGTGAACCGCGGTGATGTAGATCATCGCTCAACCCCACCGACCACTCAGGAGACTGCCGGCCGCCGTCGCGCTCGCCATCACCAGGCCGATGCTGACCGCCGGAGGGAGGCCGAGCGCCGCTCCCTGGCTACGCGCCAGCTGACGGGCAACCACAACCAGGCCAACGGCCACGCCGAGCCCGACAACCGCCTGCATCTGTCGATCCGACATACCAAACACCTTTCATCGCGGCGCCCCGAGCCGACTGCTCGTGAGCCAACCAGGCTCACTATGACCGCGACCGCCGACACTCCGTTTCTCACGCGATCTCTCGTCGGGCATATGCGACTGCCGAGAGCGATGGATATGCCATCGCCAGTCGCACCGGAGCCTGGCCCCGCCGCGCCGAGATCGAGGCTGAGATGTCGCGGGCTTCCGTGGGCGAGGACCAGATCACCAAGGCGCTCGACTACTGCTGTTCGCTCCTGGCCGATGCACAGCAGCACTATCTACAGGCCAACGAGCAGCAACGCCGCGAACTGAATCAGTCCACGTTCGAGCATGTCTATATCAGCGACGACGAAGTAGTCGGCAGTGACCTCAAGCCTGTCTTCCAACGGCTCCTGTCCGACTCCCTGTCGACGGAACTCGCCAGCGAACGGTCAGGGGAGAAAACACGAAACGTTAGAACTTCCGACCTCTACGTCGTCCCAGATGTGGACGAGACGGCCCACAGGGGTGAGCTGGCACTCAGTGCCGACCTTCCATCCCGGGCCAGGCGAACGTCGCCCTGGGAGCGTCTGGGCGCCAATCTGCGCCTCGAACGCCCTTGGGGTGCTCTCCCGTGGGAAAGAAAGAACCCCGGCCCTGTAAAGGACCGAGGTTCTAACGTTTCTACTTTGGTAGCGGGGACAGGATTTGAACCTGTGACCTCTGGGTTATGAGCCCAGCGAGCTACCGAGCTGCTCCACCCCGCGTCGGCCTGGTCAACGTTACCGGACGGTGATCGGCGAACCAAATCGGGCGGCTTCGAGAGGCTCAGCCATCCACAGCCGAGGGCTTCGACAAGCTCAGCCACCCACGTCCCGCGGGCTTCGCCAGGCTCAGCCCCCGTCAGATCGCCGGCATGACCGGGGAACGGTCGATGACGGAGTTGGGGCGGAACGCGACGGGTCCCCCGCGTCGCGACGGGCGGATCATGTCGAATCCACCTGTCGTGACGATCTCGGCTGCCAGCCCTTGGCGTGCCAGGTCGAGCGCGCACTGCGGGTGGCAGGGCGGGAACGCAAACGTGTTGTCGTCGGCGTTGTCCGTCGAGCCCACGAACGCGACCGGTCGGGTCAGCGGCCGCGCGCACACCCCGCACACCCGCGACAGCGCGCACTGGATCGCGCGCGGCTTGACGACCGTGTCGATCGAGCCCGTGCCGTCCTCGTGACGGCACGCGAACGGCAGGACGGCGTCCCCGCCGAGCGCGATCGCGTCGACGGGGCCGGCATCCGGGTCGCCGAACGTGGTCACGAGACCGGGGCCACGTTGGTCCACTTGCCGAGCTCGGAACGACGGCCCTGGCGCTCCTCGTCGGTCAGGCGACGTCGCGCCGGCACGGGCTCGGGGTTCTCGGTCGTGCGACGGTTCGGCAGCGACAGCTTCAGGATCGTGCGCAGCGTCTGGCCGTACTGCTTGTGCAACGGACCCGTCGTGTAGGGGATGCCGTAGCGGTCGCACAGATCGCGCACCTTGACCGAGACGTCGGCGTAGCGGTTGCTCGGCAGGTCCGGGAACAGGTGGTGCTCGATCTGGTATCCGAGCTGGCCGCTCATCAGGTGCAGCAGCTTGCCGCCCTCGAAGTTCGCCGAGCCGAGCATCTGACGCAGGTACCACTCCGCGCGCGTCTCGTCCTCGAGCTCCTCCTCGGTGAAGTGCACGGCCCCGTCCGGGAAGTGCCCGCAGAAGATGATCAGGTACGCCCACACGTTGCGGACGATGTTCGACGTCGCGTTCGCCGTCAGGGTCGTGAACCACGCCGGACCCGTCAGCGCCGGGTAGACGAGGTAGTCCTTGAGCGCCTGCAGACCGACCTTCGACCCGATCTGCTTGAGCTGCTTCTTGAGCACCTTGGGGTCCTTGCGGCCCTTGCGGATCGCCTCGATGTCGAGGTCGTGCAGCGCGACGCCCCACTCGAAGAACAAGGCGAGCAGCGCGTTGTAGACCGGCTGCCCGAGGTTGTAGGGCGTCCACTTCTGGTCGCGCGACATGCGCAGGATGCCGTAGCCCACGTCGTTGTCGTGGCCGAGGACGTTCGTGAACTGGTGGTGGATGTAGTTGTGCGAGTGCTTCCACTGCTCGGCCGGCTGCGTGGTGTCCCACTCCCAGTTGCTGGAGTGGATCTCCGGATCGTTCATCCAGTCCCACTGCCCGTGCATCGTGTTGTGGCCGATCTCGATGTTCTCGAGGATCTTGGCCGTGCTGAGCAGCGCCGTGCCCAGCAGCCAGGCCGGCGGGAAGAGACTCGCGAACAGCGTGATGCGCCCCGCGGCGGCCAGGCGGCGCTGCAGGGTGATGATGCGCAGGATGTAGTCGCGGTCGGCCTGACCGCGGGACGCCTCGATCTCGGCGCGGATCTCGTCGAGCTCTCGCCCGATCGCCTCCACCTCCTCGTCGGTGAGGTGGGTGTACTCGCGCACGTCGGCGTAGGCCATGGGTGTCTCCTCAGATCTTGAGCGTGCAGTCGGTGGCGGCGACGCTGATGCAGGTCTGCACGTACTCGCCCTCGGTGTGCTCGTCGCCGCTGCGCAGGTCCTTCACGCGGCCGCTGAGCAGCGGCACGTCGCACGTGTGGCAGATGCCCATGCGACAGCCGAACAGCATGTTGACGCCGGCCTGCTCGCCGGCCTCCAGCAGCGTCGTGGCCCCGTCGACCTCGACGCTCTTGCCCGTGTCGCCGAAGGTGATCGTGCCGCCCTCGGCGTCGGTCTCGGTGGCGCCGAGCGAGAACCGCTCGACGTGCAGCTCGTCCTCGCGGCCCAGCCGCTCGAAGTGCTCGACGAGCGCGTCGAGCATCGGCTGCGGGCCGCAGGCCCACGTCTCGCGCTCGGCCCAGTCGTGGCAGACGTCGCCGAGCCGGTCGGGCGTGAGGAACCCGTCGCGGTCGGTGAACCGCTCGTGGAAGGTGAACCGGTCGTGCTTCGCCGCGAGCTCCCGGAGCTCGTCGAGGAACATCATGTCGTCCTCGTCGACCGCGGAGTACGCGAGGAAGACGTCGGGCACGGAGCCGCGACGGTCGAGGGTCCGCAGCATCGACATCACCGGGGTGATGCCGCTGCCGCCCACGACGAAGAGCATCTTCGCCGGCGGCGGGTCGGGCAGCACGAAGTCGCCCTGCGGCGACTCCAGCCGGACGATCGTGCCCGGCGCGAGCCCGTTGACCAGGTGCTCGGACAGGAAGCCCTC
>JALRCA010000254.1 GCA_023257515.1 Aeromicrobium sp. | reverse complement strand
TTGCGGATGACCGCGCGGGCCTCCTGGGGGTTCTCCTCGAGGAACTCCGCGAGCTTCGTGTTGACGATCGACTCCACGAACCCCTGCATTCCGGGGTTGCCGAGCTTCGTCTTCGTCTGGCCCTCGAACTGCGGGTCGCCGAGCTTGACCGAGACGATGGCGGCCAGACCCTCGCGGATGTCGTCGCCGGTGAGCCGGTCCTCCTTCTTCTTGACGAGGTTCTGTGCCTCGGCGAAGCGGTTGATCGTGCTCGTGAGGGCCGCGCGGAAGCCCTCCTCGTGGGTGCCGCCCTCGTGCGTGTTGATCGTGTTGGCGAACGTGTGGACCGACTCGCTGTAGCTGGCGTTCCACTGCATCGCGATCTCGAGACTCATGCCGCTGCCCTCGTCCTCGCGCTCGACCGCGACGACGTCGCGGTGGATCGGCGCGCGGCTGCCCGTGTTGATGTAGTCGACGTAGTCCTTGAGGCCTCCGTCGTAACGGAAGGTGACCTCGCGCTCGACCTCGTCCAGGGCGTCGTCGTCGTCGGTGTCGAGGTCGCGCTCGTCGCGCAGGCGCAGCTCGAGGCCCTTGTTCAGGAAGGCGTACTCACGGAAGCGCGTCTTGAGCGTCTGGAACGAGTAGACGGTCGTCTCGAAGATGTCGGCGTTGGCGTAGAAGGTCTGCGACGTGCCGGTTTCGTCGGTCGCCTCGCCCTTCTCGAGCTCGGCCGTGGGGACGCCGTCCTGGAACGTCTGGCGCCACACGTGCCCGTCGCGCTTGACCACCGTGTCCATCCGGGTGCTCAGCGCGTTGACGACGGAGATGCCGACGCCGTGCAGACCACCGGAGACCTTGTAGCCGCCACCGCCGAACTTGCCGCCGGCGTGCAGCGACGTGAGCACGAGCGTGACCGCCGGGATGCCCTCGGTCGGGTGGATGTCGACGGGGATGCCGCGGCCGTCGTCGACGACCTTGACGCCGCCGTCGGCCTGCAGCGTGACCTCGATGTGCGTCGCGTGCCCGGCGAGGGCCTCGTCGACCGAGTTGTCGACGACCTCGTAGACGAGGTGGTGCAGTCCGCGCTCGCCGGTGGAGCCGATGTACATGCCGGGACGCTTGCGCACGGCCTCGAGGCCCTCGAGGACCTGGATGTTGCTGGCGTCGTAGCCCGACTCGACGGCCTCGCTGGACGGGGTGGATTCCGGAGTCTCGCTCACACGACCCAGTATACGGGCGATTGTGTGGCTCTGAGCGGGTGCCGTGCCGTGGCCTGTGGGGTGGAAGCGCCCCTGACCGGCCTTGAGCGGCACGAGACGCGGGTTCTCTCGCGTCGCGGACCGGGCGACGATGCCCCGATACGGTCCACGGGTCCACGAGGGCCTCTGTGGGGCATCGCCCGTGCGCGTCGTTGACCCCATCGGTCATCGTAGGGACATGACCACCGTGCAGATGCCTCCGACGCGCACCCCCGGCGTGCGAGCGCGCGCCGCAGCGACGCTGGTGGCCGCCCTGGCCGTGACGGCCGCGGTCGCCCAGGTCGCGTTGCACACGCGCGGCGGACAGGACCTCGACGGCCGTGCCCTGCACGCCGTCGTCGTCGGTCGCGACAGCCTGGCGACGCTGCTCAGCGTGCTGGGCCGCGTCTCGGTCTTCGGCGTCCTGGCGCTCGCGCTCGTGTGTGCGGGTCTCGCCCTGGCCCGCCGGTCCGTCCTGCTGGCCCTGGCCTCGGTGGGCCTCATCGCGGGCGCCAACATCACGACGCAGCTGCTCAAGAAGGTCCTCCTCGAGCGGACCACGTACGACTGGGACCTTCCCAACAGCCTGCCGAGCGGTCACACCACCGTCGTCGCCGCCGGCGTCGGCGCCCTGTTCCTCGTCCTGCCGCCGGTCCTGCGACCTCTTCTGGCCCTCGCCGGCGCCTTCGCGATCACCTTCGTCGGGTCGTCGACCGTGGTCGCCGGCTGGCACCGGCCGTCCGACGTCATCGCGGCCTTCGGCGTCTGCCTGGCCTGGACCGCGCTGGCCGGAATCGTCGTCGACGGTCGCGCGGACCGTTCCGGCGTGCGCGGTGCGGCGACCCTCGGCGCGGCCACCGTCGGCGCTCTGCTGGCGACCCTCGTGCTGGTCGCACTCGGGGCTCGTCCCGTCACGGGCTGGGACGGTGTCGTCCCTGCGGTGCTCGTGCACGGCGCGCTCGCCGGTGCCGCCGCGATCACGATCACCCTCATGGCGCTCGTCTCGCCGGCCCGTCCGTCGCGCTGAGCTCAGGTGGTGCGGTAGACGAGTCGCACGACCCCGTTCCCGAACGCGTCGGCGGAGGCCAGCGCGAGGGTGCGTGGGACCGTCCCGTCGAAGAGTCGTCGACCCGCTCCTCGTGCGTAGGGGAAGACGTAGAGGCGGAGCTCGTCCACGAGGTCCGCGTCGAGCAGCCCGCGGCAGAGCGTGATGCTGCCCGTGCAGACGACGTCACCACCCGGCGCCGCTCGCACCCGGCCGACGTCGGTGGCGAGGTCACCGGACAGGACCTCGGTGTGCTGCCAGTCAGGATCGGTCAGGGTCGTCGACACGACGTACTTCTGGACCCGGTTCAGGTGGTCGGTGACACCCGTGGTGTCGTCGGTCAGGTCGCGCCAGCCCCGCCGCATGTCGAGAAAGGTCCGCCGCCCGACGAGGAAGCCCTCCGACGCGTCCCGTTCTCGCGCCAGGGCTGCGTCGGCCTCGGGGTTCGACCCCGCGCTCGAGAACCAGTCGTCGGTGGCCTCGACGACGCCGTCGACGGTGATGTTCTGGGTGATGACGATGCGTCCCATGTCACGACGCTAGGTCGTGCGCCGCAGGCGCGCAGGTCACCCGTAGGTGTCGCGCGGCCCGCGGGAGCCCCGGACGGTGCGCTTGCCCTTGACCCAAGAGGGTGCCTGAGGACCCCGGACGTCGACGCGCAGCACGGAGCCGTCGCCGAGCTCCTCGTTGAGACGGGCGACCACGCGAGGCGCCAGCAGGGTGAGCTGCTTGGCCCACGCCGTCGACGTGGTCCGCACGGACACGACGCCGTCCTCGTAGCCCTCGACGGTGGAGTGCTGCGCGACCTCGGGTCCCACGATCGAGGCCCAGTCGCTGAACACGCGTTGCGCCGCGAGCCGCTCGTCCCAACCGCGCTCACGGAGGACCTCGCCCAGGACGCTCGCCAGGTCGGTCGGGTCCTCACGATCGCCCCGGCGGGGGGAGGGACGTGCCGTGCGCTGACGACGCGGCTGGATCGGCTGACCGCCGCCACGGTAGGAGTCGGCGATGCGTCGGGCCAGGTCGAGAGGATCGCGGTCGGGCTCGGGGTCGGGCTCGACCTGCTGCTCGTCGTCAGGCATCACGCACCGACCCGGAGTCGACGACCAGCCGGTGGCCCAGCAGGTCGGCGGGGACGTCGTCCGCGACGGCCGCGGTGACGAGCACCTGCTCCGCACCGGCGGCGAGCTTCGCGAGCTGCTCGCGCCGGCCCTGGTCGAGCTCGGCGAACACGTCGTCGAGGATCAGGACCGGGTCGTCCTCGTCGTCGCGCAGCAGCTCGAACGAGGCGAGGCGCAGGGCCAGGGCGAGGCTCCATGACTCGCCGTGGCTCGCGTAGCCCTTCGCCGGCAGCGCGCCGATGTCGAGCTGGACCTCGTCACGGTGCGGACCGACGAGCGTGATGCCGCGGTCGCGCTCGTCGCGGGCCCGCAGTGCGAGTGCCGCGCGCAGGTCGTCGGTGACCTCGGTCGGGGTCGTGCCGCTCAGCTCTGCCGAGGGACGGTACGCGGCCGTGACGTCCTGGCGGTCCGCGGCCGCGCGCGTGGCGACGGTGCGATAGGCCTCGCCGAGGAACGGCTCGAGATCGGCGAGCAGCTGCAGGCGTGCGGCGACCAGCTCGCCACCGAGCTGCACGAGCTTGTCGTCCCAGACCTCCAATGTCGACAAGTCAACTTGTCGATTATTTCGGGCGGACTTCAACAGGGTGTTGCGCTGTCGCAGCACCCGGTCGTAGTCCGAGCGCACGCCCGCGAGTCGCGGTGCCCGCATCACCAGCAACGCATCGAGCAGTCGGCGACGGTCCGACGGGTCGCCCTTGACGAGCGCAAGGTCCTCGGGCGAGAACATGACGGTGCGCAGGATCCCGACCAGCTCACGGGGCCGGGGAAGCGGCGCGCGGTTGACGCGGGCCCGGTTCGATCGACCCGGCGTGATCTCGAGCTCGAGCAGCGCCGTGCGATCACCCTTGACCGCCTCGGCTCGCACGACCGCCTGCTCCGCGCCGGCCCGCACGAGGGGCGCGTCCTGCGAGACGCGGTGCGACTCACCCGTGGCGAGGTAGTCGACCGCCTCGACCAGGTTCGTCTTGCCCTGACCGTTCGCGCCGATCAGCGCGGTCGGTCCCGGGCCCAGGCTCAGCTCGACCCGCTCGTAGGAGCGGAAGTCCGTGAGCTCCAGGCGCCGGACGTGCATGGATCAGGCGTCGGCGGGGTCGTGACCCGCCTCGGCCGCCGCCTGCACCGCGTGGCCGCCGAACTGCTGGCGCATCGCGGCGACGGCCTGCATCGAGGGCGACTCCTCCTGGCGCGAGACGAAGCGTGCGAACAGCGAGGCGGCGATCGTGGGTGTCGGCACGGCGTGATCGATCGCGGCCTCGACGGTCCAGCGTCCCTCGCCGGAGTCCTCGGCGTAGCCACGGATCTTCGACAGGCCGGGATCCTCCTCGAGCGCCTTGACCAGCAGGTCGAGCAGCCACGAGCGCACGACCGTGCCGGTGCGCCACGAGTCGAAGACCTCGGTCACGTTCTCGACCATGTCGACCTTCTCGAGCAGCTCGTAGCCCTCGGCGTAGGCCTGCATCATCGCGTACTCGATGCCGTTGTGGACCATCTTGGAGAAGTGCCCGGCGCCCACCGTGCCGGCGTGGACGAAGCCCGACTCGCCCTCGGGACGGAGCGCGTCGAAGGCCGGCTGGACCTTCGCGATGTCGTCGGCCGCGCCGCCGGCCATGAGCGCATAGCCGTTCTCGAGGCCCCAGATGCCGCCGCTGACGCCGCAGTCGACGTAGCCGATGCCCCGCTCGGCTGCCAGGGCCGCGTGCTTCTCGTCGTCGGTCCAGCGCGAGTTGCCGCCGTCGACGATGACGTCGCCCTCGCCCAGGAGCTCGACGAGCTCGGCGACGGTGCTCCGGGTGATCTCACCGGCGGGCACCATGACCCACACGACCTTGGGCGACGGCAGCTGGTCCACGAGCTCGGCCAACGATCCCACGTCGCTCACGTCGGGGTTGCGGTCGTAGCCGGTCACGGTGACGTCGTGCTGACGCAGCCGCGTGCGCATGTTGCCGCCCATCTTGCCCAGGCCGACGAGTCCGAGATGCATCGATTGCCTCCGGTGAGAGAGTCGCGGGTGGACCGGGTCAGCTCTGCAGCCGGACCGGCATGATCAGGTAGCGGAACGCGCCGACGGGGTCGGCGCCGATCTCGGAGACGCCCGAGATCGCCGCGGGCTTGGTGTGCTGGGTGAACGACAGGTGCACGACGGGCGCACCCATGACGTTCAGGCCCTCGAGCAGGTAGGTCGGGTTGAACCCGATCGAGATGTCGGGCCCGTTGATCGTCGCCTCGACCGACTCCGACGCCTGCGCCTCGTCACCGCTGCCGGCCTCGAGCAGCAGCGCTCCGTCGGCGAAGGTCAGCCGGACGGGGGTGTTGCGCTCGGCGACGAGCGCGACGCGCTTGACCGAGTCGATGAAGTCGGCGGTCGAGACATAGGCGACGGTCTCGGCCTGCGTCTGGAAGAGCTGGCGGACGCGCGGGAAGTCGCCCTCGAGCAGGCGGGTGGTGGTGCGGCGCGTGCCGTTGCCGACCACGCCCTCGAACCCGATCAGACCGTCACCGGTGTCGCCGGACGAGACGGCGATCGTGACGTCGCTGCCCGCGGTGAGCGCTCGCGCGGTGTCGTGGAGCACCCGGGCCGGCACGAGGGCCTGGGCCGAGGCGTCGCTCGCCTGCGGGTACCACTCGACCTCGCGCAGGCTCGCGCGGAAGCGGTCGGTGGCCATGAGCGAGATCGTGGATCCCTCGAGCTCGAGCCGAACGCCGGTCAGGAGCGGCAGCATCTCGTCGCGGCCGGCGGCCGCACTGGCCTGCGCCACGGCGGTCGAGAAGTCGTCGGCCTTGACTGTGCCGGAGGCCGTCGGCATCTGCGGGAGCTGCGGGTACTCCTCGACCGGCATGGTCTGGAGGCTGAACCGCGCACTGCCGCACACGACCTGGACCTTGGTGCCGTCGAGCGAGACGTCGACCGGCTTGGCGGGCAGCGACTTGACGATCTCGGACAGCAGGCGTCCGGAGACGAGCGCGCGTCCGTCGTCGGCGATCTCGGCGGGCAGCGTCGCGCGCGTCGAGGTCTCGTAGTCGAATCCCGAGAGGGTCAGTCCGTCAGAGGTCGTCTCGATCAGCAGGCCGGCCAGGACGGGGACGCTCGGGCGGGTCGGCAGGCTCCGGGCCGTCCACGCGACGGCGTCGGCGAACGTGTCGCGATCGATGCGGAATTTCACGAACTGGGCCTTTCGGAAGAAGGACGGACCTCTGGATGCATCCTGCCACGCCGGGGAGTGCACAGACAGCGTGGGAGACGGGCCGACGGCCACATCCACAAGGGGTGCCCCAGGGTACTTCGACGCAGCAGGCGGACATAGATCTTGGTAGTCGTCGTCGTAGCGTCTGTGGAATCCGTGGACAACCTGCGTCCGCGCTGGTCAGGGGGCGTTCGGACCCGTGGACAACCGGTGGGTCCCGACGTGGACGTCGCCCCGTGGGTTGTGGGCGGACCGCCGGCGTTCACATGGGGTTCACATGCGCGTCGGGGATGTCCACGCGTTGCCCACAGACGTGTCCCCAGGTGTGGGTGACGGACTCGTCCCGCGCGAGGAGGTGACGAGGCGCCTCTCAGGCGCCGCGGGCCTGCTGCTTGATGCGGTTGGTCAGCTCGGTGACCTGGTTGTACACCGCGTGCTTCTCGGCCATGAGCTTGCGGATCTTGCGCTCCGCGTGCATGACGGTGGTGTGGTCCCGGCCGCCGAACTCGAGCCCGATCTTGGGCAGTGACAGGTCGGTGAGCTCGCGGCACAGGTACATGGCGATCTGGCGGGCGAGCACGAGGTTGCGGCTGCGGTTCGTGCCGCACAGCTCGTCGATCGAGAACTCGGAGTAGGACGCCGTCTGCGCCATGATCATGGCGATCGAGATGTCCGGTTCGTCTCCCTCGGCGACGAGGTCCTTCAGGACGATCTGGGCCAGGGGCAGGTCGACGGTCGTGCCCTGCAGGTTGGCGAACGCCGTGGCGCGGATGAGGGCGCCCTCGAGCTCGCGGATGTTGGTCTGGACCTTGCTCGCGATGAACTCGAGCACGTCCGCCGGTGCGGTGAGCTGCTCGGACTGCCGCCCTTCATCCTCTGGTTGTCATACCTCGTCGTCGATTCTGTTTTTATCAGCGCGCCAATCATCATCACTCTCCTAGTGGGGCGCATCACAAACAAAGGCTCTTTCAGTGTCAATTACTTCCCCGCC
>JALRCA010000217.1 GCA_023257515.1 Aeromicrobium sp. | reverse complement strand
CCACACCGACCCGTGGCGTGTCCTGCGCATCCAGTCCGAGTTCGTCGAGGGCTTCGGCCAGCTCGCCGAGCTCGGTCCCGCAGTGACCGTCTTCGGGTCGGCTCGCACGCGGCCCGACGACCCGATGTACGAGAGCTCGCGCCTGATCGCCGAGAAGCTGTGCGAGCGCGGGTACGCCGTCATCACCGGCGGGGGGCCGGGGGCGATGGAGGCCGCGAACCGCGGTGCCAGCGAGTGCGGTGGCACGTCGGTCGGCCTCGGCATCGAGCTCCCGCACGAGCAGGGGCTCAACGAGTGGGTCGACGTCGGCATCAACTTCCGCTACTTCTTCGTGCGCAAGACCATGTTCGTCAAGTACTCGCAGGGGTACGTCGTCATGCCCGGAGGCTTCGGCACGATGGACGAGCTGTTCGAGGCCCTGACGCTCGCGCAGACCGGCAAGGTCACGACCTTCCCGATCGTGCTGTTCGGCACGCAGTACTGGGGCGGGCTCGTCGACTGGTTGCGCGACACGATGCTGCCCGACGGCAAGATCGGCGAGAAGGACCTCGAGCTCGTCCACCTGACCGACGACCCCGAGGACGCCGTCGCCTGGTTCGATGCCGTCGCGCCCGGCTGACGCGCCCCCACGTCGCTGGCAGTGACAGTTCTACCGCGACACGCTGGCGTGTCGCGTCGATACGTCACTGCCAGCGGGGGCGAAACGGTCAGGAGGCGTCGCGGCGGGCGAGCTCCTCACGCAGGGCGGCCACCTCGGCGCGCAGCGACTCGACGGCCTCGAGCACGAGTCCCTCGCTCTCCTCGACCTCGTCGACGATCTCGCGCACGTCCTCGGCCTTCTGCATCTCCAGCGCCTCGACCGCGACGGCGATGAACAGGTTCAGGACGATGTACGTCGAGACCAGGATGTAGGCGATGAAGAACAGCCACGACAGCGGGTGCGCGTCCGTGACCGGGCGGATCACGTTGGCCCAGTCGTCACCCGTCATGACCTGGAACAGCGAGAGCAACGACGTCGGCAGGTCGCCGAAGTGCTCCGGATCGGTGCCGCCGAACATGTGGGTGCTCATGACCCCGGCGATGTAGACGAGCATCACGAGGAGTGCGCCGATCGAGATCATGCCCGGGATCGTCGCGGCGAGGGCGGCCACCACGCGGCGCATCGAGCGCACCGCCGACAACAGGCGCAGCACCCGAAGCACGCGCAGCACCCGCAGGACCCCGAGGGTGCCGCTGGCCGGGATGAGGGCGATGACCACGACGAACAGGTCGAACAGGCTCCATCCGTCACGGAAGAACGATCCGCCGTGGGCGTAGATGCGCAGCGCGATCTCGACGACGAACACGCCCACGGTGGCCCAGCCCACGGCCGGGAGCCACGCGGCGTGATCCACGAGCTGGGGTGACGTCTCGAGCCCCAGCACCACGGCGTTCACGACGATGACGCCGATGATGAACCACTGGAAGCGCGAGGAGTCCACGAGCGTGCGGACGCGCGGTCTCAGGGTGTCGGTCATGGGAGTCCTCTCGTCGCGCAGATCGTAGCCAGGAGGGCGGCGCCGGGTCCGCCGTTCGGCCTCAGCGGCGGCGCAGCTCGTCGTGCAGCAGCCGGGCGACGTGGCCCGCCGCGGCCTCGGCCGCCGGCTGCACCGAGGCGGGCACCCGCGAGGCCGTCAGGGCGACGACGGCGAACGCGGCGCCGTCCGCGTGCTCCACGACCCCGGCCTCGTGGCGCAGGTTGAGCACGGTGCCGGTCTTGGACGACCAGGCGGCGTCGTCGGCCGCGAAGTCTGGCCACAGCCGCTGGCGGTGCACGTTCGCGGCGAGCAGGTCGCGCACGTGCCCGGCCACCTCGGGCGCCAGCCGGTCGCCCGGCTCCCACACGAGCTGGAGCAGGTCGGCGAACGAGGCGGCAGTGGTGACGCTCGTGCGGGCGACGTCGAGCTGCCGCACGGGATGGCCGTGCCCGGGTGTCCCGCCCCGGGCGGCGAGCGTCAGCGCGAGGCGGGGGTCGTCCGGCATCGCCTCGACCGGCGTGTCCGCCAGGTCACCGATCGGGTGCCGGATCGTCGTGCCGTGGACGCCGTGCTCGAGCAACCAGGTCGTCACCTCGCGCGGCGGCACGAGGTCGAGCAGCGCGTCGGCGGCCGTGTTGTCGCTCAGCGCGACGGCGAGGTAGACCGCGTCCTCGACGGCGACGGTGGCCGGGTGTCGGAACCGGCCCAGGCCGATGGGACCCGGAACGGCCGAGGGGTCGGGCTCGACGTGCAGCGGGGCAGCCGGGTCGATCCCGCCCCGGTGGACGCGGTCCAGCACGGCGAGCGCGAGCGGCAGCTTGACCAGGGACGCGGCAGGCACCGAGGTCTGGGGGTCGATCGCGATCTCCGCGCCGGAGCGCAGGTCGCGCACGACGAACCAGCCGTCGAGCCCCGCGGCATCGAGGACCTGGCGAGCGTCGCGGAGCGTCCTCGTCTCGCTCACGCCTCGACCCCGAGAGCCGCGGCCACGACGGTCCCGAGCCACGCCCTGACGGTCGCGGGGGAGTGGACGCCGTCCGTCACCACGTCGTGCCCGCGCCGGACCGCGGGTGACTCGAGCGGCGTCCACGCGAGCTCCCACCGGGTGGCTTCCGCAGCCGATGCCAGCACCAGGTCGCGGGAGTCGAGCGCGGCGGCGAGGGCCTGCCCGGGGCTCCCGGCCACGACCACCTGCGACGGGGCCAGGCCCGCGGCGTCGGCGGCGGCCACCACCACGTCGCGCACGTGGGGCACGTCGTCCTCGGGCAGGAGCCACAGCCTCGGGGGCGTGCTGGGTCCGCGGCGAGGACGCAGCAGGTCCAGCCGGGGCGCCGTGTGATCGGCGACGGCGCCGGCCGTGCCGAGGACGGACGACCACGTCGCGCCGTCCGGTGGTGCCGCCACCACGGCGACGTCCGCGGTCCGCGCGCCGACCGCCGCCGCTCGCTGGGCCGGCCCGGCCTCGTGGACGGCGAGCTGGATCCCGTGGTCGCGTCCGGCGAGCTCCAGGTCGGCGTGCACGCGAGGTCCCCAGCCGCGCGGGACCTGCAGGTGGACGGGTCGGGACGTGGCCTCGTCGACGTCGAGCGCCAGGTCCTCGGCTGCCGAGACCAGCCGGCGGGCCGCCGGGAGCAGGCGGCTGCCGAGCGGCGTCAGCACGGGACGGCGGCCGGCGCGGTCCAGGACCTGACCGCCGACATGACGTTCGAGCGCTGCCACGCGTCGGCTCGCGATCGGCTGGGTCGTCCCGGCGGCAGCGGCGCCGTGCGTGAAGCTACCCCGGTCCGCCACGGCCACGAACGCGCGGCACGCGAGCACGAGGTCCATGCCTCGCAGTCTAGGGACGACCCTCATGTCGATCCTGCATGAGATCGCCACTTCCCGGCTTGGACGGCATGACCGGTCGAGGCGAGGGTCGAGGCATGACTCGCCGACTCCTCGCCCTGTCCACCGCCGCGGCCCTGCTCTCCGTCGGGCCCGCCACCGCGCTGCTGCCGACGGCCCAGGCCGACACCCGTGCCGCGGGCACCACTGCGTCCTCGCCCTCGATGGCGGACCAGCTGGGTCGCCTCGAGCGGGCGCACGGCGCGCGCATCGGCGTGCTCGTCCTCGACACCGGCACGGGCCGCGTCGCCCAGTACCGAGGGGACGAGCGCTTCGCGTACGCCTCGACCATCAAGGCGCTCGCCGCCGGGGCGGTGCTCGACCGGCTCGATCGTCGCGGGCTCCAACGGCGCGTCCACTGGGACGCCGACGAGGTCGTGTCGAACTCGCCGGTCACGTCGCAGCACGTCGAGGACGGACTCACGATCCGGCAGCTGATCGAGGCCGCGATCACGGTCAGCGACAACACGGCCGGCAACCTGCTCTTCGAGCTCGTCGGCGGTCCGTCCGGCCTGCAGCGCGAGCTGCGCCGTCTCGGCGACCGCACCACGTCGGTCGATCGGTGGGAGCCCGAGCTCAACACCGCGGTCCCCGGCGACCGGCGCGACACCACCACGCCGCGCGCCCTCGTCGCGTCGTTCCGCGCCTACCTGCTCGGCGACGTGCTGCCGCGTGCCGACCGCCAGCTGCTGCGGCACGACCTGGACGCGGCGCAGACGGGACTCGGCCTCGTGCGTGCCGGCGTCCCACGCACGTGGCGGGTCGGCGACAAGAGCGGCTCGGCCGAGTACGGCTCGCGCAACGACGTCGCCCTCGTCCGCCCGCCGGGCCGCGCGCCGCTGGTCATCGCGGTCATGACGACCCACGACGATCCGGCCGCCGCGACCGACGACTCCCTCGTCGAGGCCGGCACCCGGGCCGCGGTCCGTGACCTCGCCTGCCCCTGACCCTCCGAGCACCGCCCTGATCGGATCCGAGGTTTGATGGCTCGACCCAGGTTGGGTCCCTGAGCCTGTCGAAGGGACGTGGCCCTTCGACAGGCTCAGGGTTCGTGGGTGGGGTGGGTGATGTCCGCTCGGGGACGTGACCGTTCGAGGGGTGGAGAGTTCGTGGCGGGTGTCGCAGGGACGCGGCCACGATCGAGCACCATGCGCCCCACGCGTCACGGTGTGGCGCCACGGATCCGCGGCCCGCGCGCCCTAGCCTGACGCCATGGCTCCCGCTATCCCCCGAAGCACGGAGCCGGGAGGACGTCGCTCCCGGCGCCCGTGGCGCACCACCACCGCGCTGCTGCTGCTCGCGCTCGCCGTCGTGACCGGAGGTGCCGCGATCGTCGTCGGCTCCGTGCCCGTGCTGGTCGGCGGCATCGTCCTCGCCGTCCTGCTCGGCTCCGCCGCCGCGCGACTGCTGGGCGACGAGGTCGTCCAGGTCCGCCGTGACTGGTCGCAGGACCGCGCCGCCCAAGCCCATGTCGTGCGTCGCGACGCCGAGTCCAAGGCTCGCCAGCACATCGACTTCGCCGAGACGATGGCCGAGCGGGTGCGCGTCCGTCAGTCCCAGGTCGAGGCCCTGGCCGCGCAGCTCGAGCAGGTCCGCGAGGACGCCGCGGCGCAGCTGCTCCGCGCCGACGCCGCGGAGCGCGAGGCGACCCTGCTGCGCACACAGCTCGACGAGGCCCACGCCGAGCTGCTCTCCCTGCAGGAGTCCCTGGCCGCGAGCCAGTCCGCGGAGCTCGACGCCCGCACGCAGCTGCTGGCCTGGCAGCAGGCCGACGAGGCCCGCCGCTACGCCTGAGGCCACCACGGGCGGACGCAGCGGTCCGGGAACCTCAGCGTCCCGCGAATCGCGGCTTCTCCTTGTCCAGGAACGCCTGGACCGCCGCGCGGTGGTCCTGCGAGGCACCGGTGAGCGCCATCTTCTGCCCCTCGTGCTCGAGCGAGCTGGGCAGGTCGTGCGTCGCGGAGAACGCGACGGCGCGCTTGATTGAGGCGTAGGCCAGGGTGGGGCCCGCGGCCAGCTCGGACGCGAGACGCGCGACGGCCGGCTCGAGCTCGTCGTCGGGCACGACCTGCGTCGCGATCCCGAGCTCGAGAGCCTCTGCGGCGTCGATCGTGCGCGGGCGCAGGAGCAGGTCCATGGCCTTCGTCGTGCCGACGAGCCGGGGCAGTGTCCACGAGGCGCCGGTGTCGCACGAGAGAGCGATGCCCGCGAACGCCGTCGTGAACCGCGCCGACTCGGCGACGACCCGGAAGTCCGCGGCGAACGCGAGCGAGGCGCCTGCCCCGGCGGCGACGCCGTTGACGGCGGCGACGACCGGCTTCGGCATCGTGGCGATCGCCGTGACGATCGGGTTGTAGTGGTCCGTGACGGTGTCAGAGAGTGGACCCTTCTCCAGGTCCGTGACGTGCTCCTTGAGGTCCTGCCCGACGCAGAACGCACGACCGCTGCCGGTCAGCACGACGGCGCGCACGGACGAGTCGGCGGCAACGGCGTGCAAGGTGTCGCGCAGGGCGATCTTGGTCGCGAGGGTGAGGCTGTTCATCCCCTCGGGACGGGCCAGGGTGACGGTCGCGACGCCCTCGGCGTCGGCACGGGTCACGGGGGCGGGGGAGTCGCTCATCGGGGTCCTTCGGGGTCGCGGGTACGCGGTGGTCGTGGCGTAGGCGATAATAGGAGGCACGCCGACGGTCGGCGCAGGACGAGAGGGGAACCGATGGCGGCCATGAAGCCTCGCACTGGTGACGGACCGATGGAAGTCACCAAGGAGGGACGCTGCATCGTCATGCGCGTCCCGCTCGAAGGAGGCGGCCGGCTGGTGGTCGAGCTCAACAACGAGGAAGCCGAGACGCTCGGCGACGCTCTCAAAGCCGTCTGATGCACGGCCTCACGGTGCGCTGGTCGTTGACCGGCGCTCCCGAGGGCACGCTGGAGACGCTGCGCTCGTACGTCGAGGACGAGTCGTTCGCGCGATTCGCCGCGCTCGACGGCCTGCGCTTCAAGACGTGGCGCGCGCGTCCCGGTGAGTGGTTCGAGGGCTCGTACGTGTTCGTGTCCGACGAGGCGCGCGCGGCGTTCCAGGAGTCGTTCGAGCAGAGAGCGGCCGATGCACCGAGCAGTCGGCTGATCGGCGTCGCTCCCGAGGTCGTCGAGCCCTACGAGGTCGTCGCGGTCGTGCGCGGCCCGGCGGGCTTCCGATCCGCCGCCCGCTTCGAGCTCTGACACTCAGCGAGGACCGGGGGCGGGGTGAGGTCAGGGGAGCAGCTGGGCGGCGAGCAGGCCGTCGCCGACCGGGAGCAGGACCGGGCGCAGCCGCTCGTCGTGCTGGACGGTCTCGAGCAGGCCACGGACGGCCACCGTCTGGGCATCGCGGTGCGCGGGGTCGGCGACCCGGTCGTGCCACAGAGCATTGTCGAAGGCCAGCACGCCACCGGGACGGACGAGGCGGAGGGCCTGGTCGAGGTACTCGCCGTACTCGGCCTTGTCGCCGTCGACGAACACCAGGTCGTAGCCGGCGTCGGTCAGTCGCGGCATGACGTCGAGCGCCGAGCCCGGGATCAGGCGGAACCGTCGGGTCGGGACGTCGGCAGCCACGAACACCTCGCGCGCATGGCGCTGGTGCTCGGCCTCGAGGTCGACCGACGTGAGCACGGCATCGGGTGCCATGCCACGCAGCAGCCACAGGCCCGAGACACCCGTGCCGGTGCCGACCTCGGCCACGGCCTTGGCGTCCAGGACGGACGCGAGGAACCGCAGCGCCGCGCCGCCGCCGGGCGCGATCGGGGTGACCCCGACCTCGTCGGCGCGTCGGCGGGCGTCGGCGAGGTGCTCGTCCTCGGCGACGTAGCCGTCGACGAACGCGTGGCTGACTGGAGTGGCGATGATGGGCTCCTTCTGGTGTGCTCGTGGTCAGCATAGTGAGGACGAGCCTGCGAACCGGGGACCTCGAGGACGGCGCACGGTGGTGTCGGGCACACGCGATCGGGTGCCAGCGATCCGCAGGGAACCGTCAGCCGGCTCTGGGCGTTCTCTCAGCAAGGATGAGCACGATCATGGACATGGAGACCGAGACGGTGACACCCAGCTGGGACGAGATCGTGGCGGAGCACTCCGCCCGGGTCTACAGGCTGGCCTTCCGACTGACGGGCAACCGCCAGGACGCCGAGGACCTCACGCAGGACGTGTTCGTGCGCGTGTTCAGGTCGCTCGACAAGTACGAGCCGGGCAACTTCAACGGTTGGATCCACCGGATCACCACGAACCTCTTCCTGGACAAGGTGCGCCGCAGCTCCCGCATCCGGATGGACGGGTTCACCGACGGCGCCGAGGACCGCCTCGAGGGTTCGGAGCTGCTGCCCGAGGACGCCGTCCACGACGCGGGCTTCGATGCGGACATCGAGTCGGCGCTGTCCTCGATCTCCGAGGAGTTCCGGGTCGCGGTCGTCCTGTGCGACGTCGAGGGACTCTCGTACGAGGAGATCGCCGACGTGCTCGGCGTCAAGATCGGCACCGTCCGGTCCCGCATCCACCGTGGCCGCACCCAGCTGCGAGCCGCCCTGTCGCACCGTGCCCCCAGCCGGGGCCGCACCCGGTTCCTCGGACCAGTCGGGGCGTAGATGGCGCACCTCGATGATCACGTCGCAGCCTTCGTGGACGGGCAGCTCTCGCCCCGTGCCACGAAGGCTGCTGAGCGTCATCTCGAGGACTGCGACCGGTGCCGTCAGGCCGTCGAGGACCAGCGCCACCTGAAGGCCCGCATGCGACTGTCGGGCGCGCCGGGCGTGCCGGGCGACCTGCTGGCGAGCCTCGCCGGAGTCCCCAGCACGTCGGAGCCGGAGCGGCGTTCGTGGTGGTCACGGCTCGCGCGTTCGGGCGTCACGAGCGTCGGCGTCGTGCTCGTCGGAGCGTCGCTCGCCGTCGTCGTCGTGGCCTACGGGGTCGGCGCCTCGGTCGCGAGCGCGTCCGCCGACGAGGTCACACCGGACTACGACGCCTACGTGGTCGACTTCGGCGGCGGGGAGTCCACCGCGGACGGCACCATGACCGTCGCCACGATGACGTCGCTCGACGAGCAGGGCTGGCCGTGCCACTCCAGGCTCGGGGCCGACCTCGAGCGGACGGACGGCAGATGGCACGAGGGCAGCAGCGACACGCTCGCCATCACCTACAGCGACGGTGAGCGACGGCTGCGGTTGTTCGAGCAGAACGGACGGCTCGACGACGACGGGCCGGCCGGCTTCCGCGCCCGGCAGGTCGACGGCCACCGGGTGTGGGTGCGCCCCGGGTCGCCCAAGGTCGTCACGTGGGACGCCGACGGCGTGGTCTACACGATCGTCACGGACGTGCAGCACGCCGAGCTCGTCGACGCCATGCGTCTGCTGCCGTACGGTCCACGCTCGCGCAGCCACGTCGAGCGGGTCGAGGACGGCATGCGCCGCATGGCGGGCTGGATGGGCGCGGCCTGACCCGTACCCGGTCGGACCTCCCGGTCGGTCGTGGTGCCTCGGCACGCCCGTTCAGTACGGTGTCCCTCCACGACGACGGACCCGGTCGAGACGTCTGCGGGCGCCGACACGAGATGCCGTCGTCACTCGGTTCGACCAGGGGAGGGCTCCATGCCTCGCAACAGCACCACCAGCACGTCCACCACCGTCGTCCTGCTCGGGGGCGGAGGCCTCGGCCCGTGGGCCTGGGACCGCGTCGTGCCGCTGCTCGAGCAGCAGGGCCTCGCGGTGCGCCGACCACGTCTTCGCACCACGGGCGGCGACCCGACACCGCCGGCCGAGGTGACGCTCGGCGACTGGGTCGACGACCTGCTGGCCGACCTCGAGCTGCTGGGGGGCGACGCCGTGCTCGTGGCCCACTCGTTCGCGGGGTACGTCGCGGGCGGAGTCATCGAGCGCGCTCCCGAGCTCCTGCGGTCGGTGGTGCTGCTCGACGCGGCGGTGCCCCAGGCCGGACGGTCGTGGTTCGACGCCATGGGACCGCAGGTCGAGGGCTTCATGCGTTCGCTCGCCGTCGACGGTGCCACGCCGTGGTTCACCCCGGACCAGCTCGACCAGGTGTACCCGGGCCACGGTCTGGAGCCCGACGACCTGGCGTGGATGCGTCCGCTCCTCTCCGACCAGCCCGTGGGGACGTACACCGAGGTGCCCGTCGAGGGCGACCTGGCCGGTGCCGCGCTGCCGATCTCCTACGTCCGGTGCTCTCGCACCACGCCCGCCATGGCCGACGTGCCCGCGGGCTGGCCGGTGCGGACGCTCGACGCCGGGCACTGGCCCATGATCACGGTGCCCGGGCCGACGGCCGAGGTGCTGACGGAGCTCGTCGGGTGAGTGTCCACGTCGTGTTCTTCCGCAATCTCAACCTGGGACACGACGGGAGCCCGTCCGGTGCGCAGCTCGTCGAGGCGTTCGGTGGTGCGGACGTCGCGACGAGCTTCCAGACCAACGGCACCGTGGTCGCGCGCTCCGACGACCCGGACCGGACCCTGGCGACGGCGCGGGCTCGGCTCACCGGGCTCGGGTTCGACCATGACGCCTTCGTGCGGCCTCTCGCCGACGTGTCGGACGTGCTCGCCCAGGTCCCGGTGCTCGACCCGGCGGAGAACGTCTATCGCGCGGTGGTCTCGTTCCACGACGCCCAGGCCCCGGCCGACCTCGAGCTGCCGCTGCGCAGCACCGACGACCTGGTCGAGGTGAGACGGCTGGAGGCCGCCTGGTCGACGAGCGTGTGCTGGAAGCCTCGTCAGACCGCAGGCGACGTGACCGGGTTCCTCGAGCGTCTGCTCGGGGTCCCCGTCACGACGAGGACGGTCAACACGCTCGAGCGGCTCGTCGCGCGGTTCGGCTGACTCAGGTCGCCTCACGGTCGTAGGGAGCGGGTTCGCCGGGCCGCAGGATGCGGTCCTCGGCCGGCGCCCGCACGGCGTCGTCGGGATCCTCGAGGAAGTTGCGTCGCACGACCTCGCGCGGATCGAGGTCACGCAGGTCGAGACCGCTGAGGTCCTGGCCGATCTCGCGGCCCAGGTCGTTCTTGGCGTTGTCGGCCATCTGCCGGACGGTGCGCACGAGGCGCGCGGCCTGGCGAGCCATCTCGGGGAGTCGCTCGGGTCCGAAGACGACGAGTCCGACGACCAGGATCACGCCGATCTCGGGCCAGCCCATCCCCAACACAGGGCGATCCTACGGCGCGTTCCTGGAGGAGTCGTGGGGTGTGGTCAGAACCTGCTGGTGGGCGCGAGGCCGAGCTGCATGCCCGCCAGGCCGCGGGAGCGTCCCGAGAGCTGGTCGGCCACGCCCTGCAGGATCTTGGCGGACTCGCTGTCGGGGTCCGAGGCCACGATCGGGCTGCCGGAGTCCCCGCCCTCGCGCAGCTTCTCCTCGAGCGGCACCTGGCCGAGGACCGGCACGTCGTAGCCGAGGCGGCTGCTGAGGGTCTGCGCCACGGTGGCGGCTCCTCCGGAGCCGAAGACCTCCATGCGGTCGCCGGTCGGCGTGGTCAGGTACGACATGTTCTCGATGACGCCGACGACGCGCTGGTGCATCATCGAGGCCATCGTGCCGGCGCGCTCGGCGACC
>JALRCA010000162.1 GCA_023257515.1 Aeromicrobium sp. | reverse complement strand
GGTTGCCCGTGGCCGAGGCGCCCAGGTCGAGGGCGTTGAGCACGTCGAGCGTGGGCACGTCGCCCTGGACGGCGGACGGGAACAGCGAGGCGCTCACGTTGTCGCCGGCCGAGACGAGCAGCGTGTCGGAGTCACCGGACTCCGCGCGCAGCTTCTCGACGGTGCCGGCGAACTTGACGGTGTTCGCGTCGATGCGTCCGTGGAAGTCGTTGATGCCGAGCAGGTTCAGGGTGACCGGGTCGTCGGCCTGCGCCGGCGCACCCACGAGGGTGGCGGCCGCGATGGCGAACGTCCCGACAGCCGCGGCGACGCGGCCCGTCAGGGTCTTCACTGTCTGGTTCCTCCGAGTCGTCGAACGGTCCCCCCGCACCATCCGGCGCCTGGACCGTTCTCGATCGAACCCGACCTGACCCGCTGCGTCAACGCTCGGCGACGCTCACCTCGGTGACGATCCGGTGAACCAGCCCGGCGGCTACTGGCCGAAGACGCGTCGGGTGACACCCGTCGTCGCGTTCCCGCCGCCGGTGATGTCGGAGCCGTTCGCGTCGAACGTGGGCTCGTAGTGGACGCGGATCGCTCCGGCCGTGGTGGCCGTGACGATCGTGCGCCCCTTGCCCCCCGCGCTCGAGGAGCAGAAGCCGAAGCCGAGCGACGTGACGTTCGCGAACCCGCTGGACCGCACGACCCGGAAGGTCGGCGACGTGATCGTGGACAGCGGGATGACGATCTCGCTCAGGCGTCCGAGGCCCGTGGTCGAGCGGAGCACGACGGTCGAGCTCGACTGACGGGCCGAGGCGAGGGTCTTGTACCCGCTGAGACCACTCGACGCGATCGTCTGTCGGGCACCGAGGAGGTGTCGTCACCGGCCTGCCCGATGGCCGCGAGCGCGATCGGCTGGAAGCCGTAGGAGTCCGGCGAGAGCCCGGTCCAGGACGTCGCGCCGTTCTCGTAGCGGAAGGTCTTGAGGTTGCCGGAGGCATCGACGCCGCGGGCGTAGCCGGATCAGTCGTTCGGCACGCCGGAGACCCGAGCGGCCTCGGCCGGAGCCGCGGCGAGGAGACCGACCGCGAGCGCGGCGACGGCAGAGCAGGACAGGAGTCGCTTCATCGATGATCCCCCACGGTCGGTGGTGCCCCGGGCACCGTCGGCAGCACCCCACTGCCGATCCGGCGACAGCCTAGAGGCAACCCACGCTGGCGTCGCCGCCGGACCATCTCTACGATCGGGCGCCATGACGAATGCGTACCCGCCGCCGTACCCGCCCCAGCCGCCCCGGCGTTCCTGGGCCGGCTTCTGGGTCGCTGGCGGACTGCTGGTCGGTTCGCTCCTCGTCTTCGTGCTCACGTTCGCCGGGATCGTGATCGCCGGCGACAACGACCCCGACGACATCGAGCAGCTCGACCGCGACCTCTCGTCCGACACCACGTTCTCGACGAGCGTCACGAGTCGTGAGGACGTCGACGAGGACGGCGACCTGACGATCTGGGCCTCGTCGTCGTCGCTGAGCGTGAGCTGTCGCGCCGTCGACGGTCTCGGCCGCAACCGCGCCACGCCGGAGTACGACCGGGACACCGTCTTCAGCGGGGGACGCACGTGGTTCCAGCGCTACTCGGTCGAGGTCCCTGACGACGAGAGCGTCGTCATCACCTGCACCCACCCGCGCTACGTCACGGTCGGATGGTCCGAGTCGCCGGGCAGCGACCCCCGCGGCTGGATCGCCCTCGTCGGGTTCGGATCGTCGTTCCTGCTCGGTCTGGCCGGCATCGTGGTCGGGCTCGTCGCCCTGGTTCGGCGCACCAGCCGCTGACCCGAGCGCCGGGCCGTCGTGTGGGCCCTCGGTCACTGACCCGGGGTGCCGCGCACCGCGGGCAGGAGGGTCTCGGCACACCACTGCTCGAACGCGGTGCCGGAACCGCCGGGCTGCACCGGCGGGTAGACCCCCGCCTCCTGGGCCGCATCAAGTACGGCGGCTGCACGGACCGGTACGCGGCGCCGCCCACGTTCGACGACATGCCCCAGATGCTGCGCCTGGTCGAGCTCGGACGTCTCGTGGCCCCTGCTTCCCACCTCGATCGTGGAGCGGATCGCCCGCCCGCGGCTGACGTCCCGACCCGTCGCCGACGCCCCGAGCGCTCACCTCGCCGTCGCCTGGCCCACGCGATCGACCTCCCTCGCGGTCGCCGCGTTCGTCCGGGTCGCGCAGTCGGTCGCTGCGGCCAGGGACCGGGATTGAGACCGACTCGGTCAGGGAACCCTCCGGCTACGCCCACGAGAGGAGTCAGCCATGCCGCAGGGAGACGTCGAGGTCGTGCACGAGCGCGGGGCCTGGTACGTACGGATCGAGGGCGAGGACTCCTACCTCCGTGAGCACGAGACACGCGAGCAGGCCGTCGCCACCGGACGGCACGAGGCGAATCAGCGGCAGGTGGAGCTGATCGTCCGCAGGCTGGACGGCACGATCGGCCAGCGGGACAGCGAGGGTCACGACCCGCGGGACGTCCCGGGCTGACCCGCCGGACTCAGTAGGACGTGGCGTCCTCTGCCCCCCTGCCGCTGCCGCCCTGGAGGCGTGCGGCGAGGTCGTCGAGGATCGTGGCCGAGGCGCTCGTGCCGAAGCGGGTGACACCCAGCTCGCGCATCTCCAGCAGGGTGTCCAGGCCGCGGACGCCGCCCGAGGCCTTGACCTGCACCGCGTCGCTCACCGCCCCGCGCATGAGCCGCAGGTGCTCGACGGTCGCGCCCCCGCCGGCGAAGCCGGTCGACGTCTTGACGAAGTCGGCGCCGGCCCGCTCGGCCGCCTTCGACCCGGCCACGACCTGGTCGTCGTCGAGGTAGGCGGTCTCCAGGATCACCTTGACCACGTGACCGTCGGCCGCCTCGACGACGGCGCGGATGTCGGCCTCGACGTCGTCGATCCGACCGCTGCGCAGCCGACCGATGTTCAGCACCATGTCGAGCTCGACGGCGCCGTCGGCCAACGCCTGCCGGGCCTCGGCGACCTTGGCGACGGTCGACGTCGTGCCGTGCGGGAAGCCGATGACGGTGCCCGTCGCGACGCCGGTGCCCTCGAGACGCGCGACGACGTGGGGGATGTCGCCCGGCCGCACGCACACGCTGAACAGGTGGTGCTCCGCGGCCAGGTCGAGCTGGGCATCGACCTCGTCCAGCGTGAGCTCGGGCTTCAGGATGGCGTGGTCGATCGTCGCGGCGACGTCGGCGACGGTGGGCAGGGAGGTCATGGCCGCCAGCCTACGACCCGGCGACGTGCGGGCCGGAGGCCACTGGGCGCGGCAAGTTGTCGGTCGGCGCGGCACATTTACCGCGCCCAGTGGCGGTTTACCCGGACGGCCGGGTAAACCGCCACCGGGGGCGGGACCGCGGACGACTAGGATCGACGCCCGTGGCGAGAGCGGTGGCGGGTCAGGTGGTGATCGTGGCCGGGCCGTCGGGCGTCGGCAAGTCCCATCTCGCCGAGCGGCTCGGCTGGTCGGTCCTGCGACTCGACGACTTCTACCGCGACGGCGACGATCCGGACCTGCCACGGGCGGCCGACCTGGGCATCGTCGACTGGGACGACCCGGCCTCGTGGGACGCGGTGGCCGCGGTGGGCGTGATCGCCGAGCTGTGCGCCTCGGGCCGCGCCCGGGTGCCGGTGTACGACATCGCGACGAGCCGCCGGACCGGCACCCAGGAGCTCGTCGTCGGTGAGCGCTTCATCGCCGAGGGCCTCTTCGCCCCGGCCATCGTCGCCGCGTGCCGCGACGCGGGGCTGCTCGAGTCGGCGATCTGCCTGCGGCGACACCGCCTCGTGACGTTCCTGCTGCGCCTCACGCGCGACCTGCGCGAAGGACGCAAGAGCCCATGGGTGCTGGTGCGCCGCGGCTGGCACCTCATGCGGGCCGAGCCCCAGGTCGTGGCCGAGGCCGTCGCCGCCGGCTGCCGCCCGATGACGCCCCGCCAGGCCCACGCCCACCTCACCCGCCCCCTCCCCCGCTGGCAGTGACGTTTCGACGCGACACGCCAGCGTGTCGCGGTAGAACTGTCACTGCCAGCGGGGACGGGGGCTCAGAGCTTGGCGTAAGCGGGCTTGATGACGTCGTTGATGAGCGTGAGTCGCTCGTCGAAGGGCAGGAACGCACTCTTCATCGCGTTGACCGTGAACCAGCGCAGGTCGTCGACGCCGTAGCCGAACGCGTCGACCAGCAGCTGCAGCTCGCGGCTCATCGTCGTGCCGCTCATGAGCCGGTTGTCGCAGTTGACCGTGACGCGGAAGCCGAGCTCCTTGAGCAGGCCGATCGGGTGGTCGGCGATCGAGCGCATGCCGGGCACGGCCGAGGTCTGCAGGTTCGACGACGGACACATCTCGAGCGGGATGCGCTTGTCGCGGATGTACGCGGCGAGGCGTCCGAGCCGGGGTCCGCCCTCGGCGGCGATGTCGATGTCGTCGATGATCCGCACGCCGTGCCCGAGGCGGTCGGCGCCACAGCGCTGGATCGCCTGCCAGATCGACGGCAGCCCGAACGCCTCGCCCGCGTGGATCGTGAAGTGCGCGTTCTCGCGCCGCAGGTACTCGAACGCCTCGAGGTGCAGGATCGGCGGGAAGCCGTCCTCGGCACCGGCGATGTCGAAGCCGAAGACGCCGCGGTCGCGGAACTCCACGACGAGCTCGGCGATCTCGAGTCCGTGCTGGGCGTGGCGCATCGCGGTGAGCAGCTGGCCGACGACGATCGGCGACCCCTCGGCCGCCGCCTCCGCCACGCCCGCGTCGATGCCCGCCTGGACCGCCTCGACCGTCCCGGCGAGGCTCAGGCCCGCCCCCAGGTGCTGCTCGGGCGCCCAGCGCAGCTCGGCGTACACCACGCCGTCGGCGGCCAGGTCGAGCACGGCCTCCTTGGCGACACGGGCCAGGTCCTCGGGACGCTGCATCACCGCCAGGGTGTGCACGAACGTCTCGAGGTACCGCACGAGCGAGCCCGAGCTCGCGGAGTCGGCGAACCACTCCGCGAGTCGGTCCGGCGTGGTCGGCAGCTCGTGCCCGATCTGCTGCGCGATGTCGGCGACGGTGCTGGGCCGTACACCACCGTCGAGGTGCTCGTGGAGGGCGACCTTGGGGGCGGCGAGGATCTGCTCGGGAGTGGCGGGGACGGTCATGGCCCGATCCTCTCAGGCGAGCAGGATGGTCGTCACGCCCGTTGGGCGTCCATGAGGAGCGTGACGGTCTCCGCGACGCACGCGGGCTTCTCCTCGCCGCGGATCTCGATCGTGTGGCGCAGCGTGACGCGCTGTCCCTTGTCGAGCTCGGAGGCGTCGAGCAGGTGCACCCGGTTGCGCACCTTGGCGCCCACGCGGACGGGCGCGACGAACCGCACCGTGTTGAGTCCGTAGTTGACCCGCGCGACGTCACCCGCGAACGCGTAGACCTGCGCCCCCAGGGCGGGCAGCAGCGACAACGTCAGGTAGCCGTGCGCGATCGTCGTGCCGAAGGGGCCGTCGGCGGCCCGCTCGGGATCGACGTGGATCCACTGACGGTCCCCGGTCGCCTCGGCGAAGAGATCGATCCGTTCCTGGGTGATCGTGAGCCACTCGCTCACACCGAGCTCCTCGTCGACGGCAGCAGCGATCTCGGCCCGGTCGTTCAGCACGCGCATGCCCACGAACCTACACAGGTCCTGGACGGGTTCCGCGCGGTTCGCGCGACCACCACGGACGTCTCCGTCAGCCGATGCGGTCGATCACGACGTCGCGGGCCTGCGCCGGAGCGGCACCGATCTCGATCGCCCCGTCCAGCGCCTCGAGCGCACGGGCGAACCGCTCGGGCGTGTCGGTCTGGAGCGTCAGGAGCGGGTCGCCGGCACGCACCTCGTCGCCCGGCTTGGCGTGCAGCACGACGCCCGCAGCGGCCTGCACGTCCTCGCCCGGGCGCGAGCGACCGGCGCCGAGCCGCCAGGCCGCGACGCCGACGCCCATCGCGTCGACGCGGCCGACGGTGCCCGACTCCGGGGCCGTGACGACGTGGGTCTCGCGAGGCGTCGCGAGCGGGGCGTCGGGGTCGCCGCCCTGCGCCGCGACCATGCGACGCCAGGCGTCCATGGCCCGCCCGTCGGCCAGCGCGTCGGCCGGGTCGACGTCGTCCTTGCCGGCAGCGGCGAGCATCTCGCGTGCCAGCGCCAGGGTGAGCTCGACGACGTCGCCCGGCCCGCCCCCGGCGAGCACCTCGACCGACTCGGCCACCTCGACGGCGTTGCCCGCGGTGAGGCCGAGCGGCGTGTCCATGTCGGTCAGCAGCGCGACGGTGCGGACCCCGGCGTCGGTGCCCAGCGCGACCATGGTCTCGGCCAGCTCACGGGCGTCGGCCTCGGTCTTCATGAACGCGCCGGAGCCGACCTTGACGTCGAGCACGAGCGCGCCCGTGCCCTCGGCGATCTTCTTGCTCATGATGGAGCTCGCGATGAGCGGGATCGCCTCGACCGTGCCGGTGACGTCGCGCAGCGCGTAGAGCTTCTTGTCCGCGGGTGCGAGACCGCTGCCCGCCGCACAGATGACGGCGCCGACGTCCTCGAGCTGCCGGAGCATGTCGGGGTTGGACAGGTCGGCACGCCAGCCGGGGATCGCCTCGAGCTTGTCGAGCGTGCCGCCGGTGTGCCCGAGCCCGCGGCCGGACAGCTGGGGCACGGCGACCCCGCACGCGGCGACGAGGGGCGCGAGGGGCAGCGTGATCTTGTCGCCGACACCGCCGGTCGAGTGCTTGTCGGCGGTGGGACGCGACAGCGACGAGAAGTCCATGCGCTCGCCGCTCGCGATCATCGCGGCGGTCCAGCGCGAGATCTCCGAGCGCTCCATGCCGTTGAGCAGGATCGCCATCGCCAGCGCCGACATCTGCTCGGGGGCGACGACGCCGCGCGTGAAGGCGTCGACGACCCAGTCGATCTGGTCGTCGGGGAGCCGACCCCCGTCGCGCTTGGTGGCGATGACGGCGGGGGCGTCGAAGGGTTCGGTCATGCGAGGGACACCTCGATCGATGCAAAGCCGCGCAGCACCCACGTGGGACGGCGTGGCGGGACGGTGTGCAGGTGCAGGTCGGGGAAGCGCTCGAGCAGGCGCCGGATCGTGATGTCGAGCTCGAGGCGCGCCAGCGGCGCGCCGAGGCAGAAGTGCAGGCCGACCCCGAACCCGACGTGCGGGTTGGGGTCGCGCGCGACGTCGAACCGGTCGGCGTCGAGGAACACCGCGGCGTCGCGGTTGGCCGAGCCCATGAGGCACGCGACGGTCTCGCCGGCAGCCACGACCTGGCCGGCCACCTCGACGTCGCTCGTCGCCGTACGCTCGAACAGCTGGAGCGGCGCGTCGTAGCGGATCAGCTCCTCGAGCGCGGTCGCGACCGGGACCCCGCCCGAGGTGACGCGCTCGAGCTGCTCGCGATGCGTGAGCAGCGCGTTCAGACCGTTGCCGAACACGTTGACCGACGCCTCGTGCCCCGCGTTCAGCAGCAGCGCGACCGACGCGACGAGCTCCTCGTCGCTCAACGTGCCCTCGTCGAGCAGGTGGGAGACCAGGTCGTCGCCCGGCTCGACGCGCTTGCGGGCCACGACCTCGCGCACGTAGTCGCTGAAGTCGGCCGAGGCCGCGACCGCTGCGTGGCGCGTGGCCTCGTCGGGGTCCTGCTCGTACATGTGGACGATGGCCTGCGACCAGTCACGAAGGCGCGCATGGTCCTCGCGCGGCACCCCGAGCAGGTCGGCGATGACGTGGACGGGCATCGGCTCCGCATACGCTGCGAGCACGTCGACCGGCCCGCCCGGATCGAGCGTGTCGAGCATCGAGTCGGCCAGGGCCGTGATGCGTGGACCGAGCCGCTCCACGTGTCCGCGGCCGAACGCCGAGGCGACGGCGCGTCGCAGCCGGGTGTGCTCCGGGGGCTCGTTCTCCATCATCTGGTGCCGGTGCAGGAGGTTGAACGGCTCCATCTGCTCCGCCGGGTCCCAGTCGTCCCACAGCCGTCCCAGGCGACGGTCGCGCAGCACGGCGCCGACGCACGCATGGGTGGTGGCGAGCCACCGCCCGGAGGGCTCGTGACGCAGCAGCGGCCCCCGAGCCCGCAGCTCGGCGAGGGCGGGGTACGGGTCGGCCACGAAGGCAGGGTCGGTCAGGTCGAGATCGGTGACGACACCGCTCACGAGGGAGTGTCCCCCGCGGTCAGGTCGTCGACCCCGAAGGCGTCGGGCAGCACCTCGTCCATCGTGCGCACGCCCCGGGGGGTCAGCAGCTGCATCGTGGGGCCGCCGTTCTCCCACAGCAGCTGGCGGCAACGCCCGCAGGGCATGAGCGCCTGGCCACGTCCGTCCACGCACGCGACGGCGACGAGACGTCCGCCGCCCGTGGCGTGCAGCGCAGAGACCATGCCGCACTCGGCGCACAGCGCCACTCCGTAGGCCGCGTTCTCGACGTTGCAGCCGAGCACCACACGACCGTCGTCGACCAGACCCGCGACGCCGACCTTGTAGTGCGAGTACGGCGCGTAGGCACGCTCCATGACCTCGGTCGCGTACCGCGTGAGCGCGTCCCAGTCGACCGGCGCGTCGGCCGGGGTGATGCCGAACGCGCTCATCCGGCGCTCCCCCGGCGGTAGGGCTTGCCGTCGGCGGCCGGCATGCGTAGTCGTTGCGAGGCGACCGAGATGACGAACAGCGTGATGACGTAGGGCGTCATGCCGGTGAAGGCCGACGGCACCCGCGTCGTGGTGAAGTACCAGACGAGCGCGCCGAGAGCGATGACGGCCACGACGATCGCGGTCGTGAGCTCGCCGGCGCGGAACTTGAACACCGAGTAGGCGAGCAGGAAGACCGCGACGAGCAGCAGCAGCGCGTGGACGAGCGGTCCGTTCTTGGGCAGCAGGCTGATGCCGTCGGCGTAGCCGAACATGAGCGCACCGGTCAGCACGCCCGACGGGCGCCAGTTGCCGAAGATCATCGACGCCAGGCCGATGTAGCCGCGGCCGTTCGTCTGGCCGACCGTGAACGACGACGACGAGACCATCGTCAGGTACGCCCCGCCGAGTCCGGCGAACGCGCCCGAGACGAGCACCGCGACGTACTTGTAGAGGTAGACGTTGACGCCGAGCGTCTCGGCCGCCTGCGGGTTCTCGCCGCACGAGCGCAGCCTCAGCCCGAACGACGTGCGCCAGAGCGCCCACGCGGTGAGGAGCGCGAGCGCGAGCGTCAGGATCGTCAGGATCGACAGGTTGGTCGTCGCACCGGCGACCGCTGCCGACACGTCGGAGACCACGAACCAGTGCTGGTCGGCGAGCGACCGGGCACCGTCGGAGATCCCGGGGATCGTGAGGGTCGGCGGCGTGGGGTAGCCGGAGAGGTTGCGCGGGCCGCCGCCCGAGAGCTCGTCGAAGTAGGACTTGGCGAGGAACCCCACCGCGCCCAGCCCGATGATGTTGAGCGCGACACCGGAGATGATGTGGTCGACGCCGAACGAGACGGTCGCGATCGCGTGCACGAGGCCACCGATGAGTCCCATGACGGCCGCTCCGACGATGCCGGCCAGCCAGCCGTGGTGGTAGGCGAAGAACGCCGCGCCCCACGTGCCCAGCAGCATCTGGCCCTCGAGGCCGATGTTGACGATGCCCGCCCGCTCGGCCCACAGCCCTCCGAGGCCCGCGAGCAGGATCGGGCAGGCGGCGATGAGGGCCTGGCGCAGGGTGCCGGGGGTGGTGAGGCGGTCGGCGCCGGTCACGATGCGCACGGCGGAGACCGTGACGATCGCGGCTAGTGCGACGACGATGGTCGTGTAGCGGACCGTGCGGGCCCGGCTCAGGGCGGTCGTGCCGGTCATCGGGCCTCCCCCTCGTTCGCGGCGGCAGGCGTGGCGGCCAGCTCCTCGGAGACCTGCTCGCGCTCGGCCCGGGACTGGCGGCGGCGCACGATCTCGTAGGCCACGACCACCGCGAGCACCACGATGCCCTGCGTGATGTCGACGACCTGCTTGGCGATGCCGTCACGCTGCAGCTCGTTCGACTGGCCCGAGAGGTAGGCGAAGAGCACGGCACCGAGGATGATGCCCGGCACGCGGTTGCGACCGAGCAGGGCGACGGCCAGGCCGGCGAAGCCGAGTCCGGCCTGGAAGTTCTCGGGCACGCCGAAGCGGTGGACGGAGCCGAAGTAGGCCGGCATCCAGACCAGGCCGGCGACACCGCCGGACAGCGCCATCGAGACGACGACCATCTTCTTGACGCCGATGCCGCTGGCGAGCGCGGCCGAGGCGGACGCACCCGTCGTGCGCAGGTCGAAACCGAACCGCGTGCGGGCCAGGAGGAACCAGTAGCCGGCCGCCACCGCGACGGCGATGACCGTGAGGGCCCAGACGTCGTTGGCGCCCGGCAGGATCGCGAATCCGAGCGGCTGGCTCGACGGAGGCAGGTCGTTCGTGGCGTAGGTGTAGCCGGCCTTCACCCCGTAGCGCTGCACCAGGTAGCCCGACATCGTGAGCGCGATGTAGTTGAGCATGATCGCGCTGATGACCTCGCTGACGCCGCGGGTCACCTTGAGGACACCGGCGATCGAGGCGTAGGCGGCTCCGGCCAGGATCGCCACGACGAGCGTCGCGAGGATGTTGAGCGGTCCGGGCACCAGCCCGCTGCCGCCGAAGAACGCCGCGGCGCACGAGCCGACGATGTACTGCCCCTCGACGCCGATGTTGAACAGGCCCATCCGGAACCCGATGGCGGCCGCGAAGCCGGAGATCGCGAGGAGTGAGGACTGGTTGACGATGTTGACGAGGATGCGGTCGTTCGGGACCGAGAAGATCGTCGACAGGAACGCCCCGACCGAGCCTCCGGAGATCGCGATGACGACGCACGTCGCGGCCAGGGCGAACACGACGGCGACGACCGGTGGGGCGAGCGAGTAGGCGATCCGCTTCATGCGGCGCTCCCTCCGGTCATGGCCGCGCCGAGGTCCTGGGCGGTCACCTGTGACGGGTCGAAGGTCCCTGTGAGACGGCCGCGCAGGACGACCTCGATGCGGTCGGAGAGACCGATGAGCTCGTCGAGGTCGGCCGAGACGAGCAGCACGCCGAGCCCCTCGCGGCGGGCGGCGCGCACGTGGTCCCAGATCGCCGCCTGCGCGCCGACGTCGACGCCGCGGGTCGGGTGCGAGGCGATCAGCAGGATGGGGTCGCCACTCATCTCGCGACCCACGATGAACTTCTGCTGGTTGCCGCCGGAGAGCGCGCGGGCCGTGGTGCCGATCCCCGGGGTGCGGACGTCGAACTCCTCGACGATGCGGCGGGCGTCGGTGCGGGCACCGGCCGGGTTGAGCAGCGGGCCCTTGACGACCGGCGGCTTCGTCTGGTGGCCGAGGATCCGGTTCTCCCACAGCGGGAAGTCGAGCACCAGCCCGTGGCGGTGCCGGTCCTCGGGCACGAACCCGACGCCGAGCTCGCGGACCTTGCGCGTCGACAGCCTGGTGATGTCCTGGCCGTCGAGCGTGATGCGGCCGGACGCAGCCCGCAGCATGCCCATGACGACCTCGACGAGCTCGGTCTGACCGTTGCCCTCGACGCCGGCGATGCCCACGACCTCGCCCCGGTGGACCGCGAGCGAGACGTCCGTCAGCCGATCGCGACCGAGGTCGTCGGTGACGGTGACGCCGTCGAGCGCGAGCACGACCTGGTCGGTCACCGTGCGCTCGGACGTCTCGGGCGAGGGGAGCTCGGAACCGACCATGAGCTCGGCGAGCTGGTGCTTGGTGGCCGTGCGGGGGTCGGCGGTGCCGACCGTCGTGCCGCGACGCATGACCGTGATGTCGTCGGCGATCGCGAGGACCTCGTCGAGCTTGTGCGAGATGAACAGCACCGAACAGCCGTCGGCGACGAGCTCGCGCAGGTTGCTGAACAGCGCGTCGACCTCCTGCGGGACGAGCACCGCCGTCGGCTCGTCGAGGATGATGAGCTCGGCGCCGCGGTAGAGGACCTTGAGGATCTCGACGCGCTGGCGGTCGGCGACGCCGAGACGCTCGACCAGCTGGTCGGGCTCGAGGCCGAAGCCGAACCTGGCGGAGATCTCCTTGATGCGCGTCCGCGCGCCGTCGCCGATGCCGTGCAGCTTCTCGGCGCCGAGCACGATGTTCTCGAGCACCGTCAGGTTGTCGGCCAGCATGAAGTGCTGGAAGACCATGCCGATGCCGACCTCGATCGCGTCGGTGGGGCTCGCGAACGAGCGGTGCTGCCCGTCGACCGAGATCGTGCCCTCGTCGGCCGGCTGCACGCCGTAGAGAATCTTCATGAGCGTGGACTTGCCCGCCCCGTTCTCGCCGATCAGCGCGTGCACGGTCCCGGGTCGGATCCGCAACGACACGTCATGGTTGGCGATGACACCCGGGAACCGCTTGCCGATCCCGGCCAGCTCGACCTCGATGGTCACGAGCCCCTCCGCTTCCTTGCTGCAGACCCTCGTCAGACGGTCCTGGTCGGTCGCTGCCGACAGTACGGCCCGGGACCCGCACTGGGCGAGTCCCGGGCCGCACCGGCATCGTCACGGCTTCTCGGGCACCTTGGTGTCGCCGCTGATGATCGAGTCCTTGTACTCGTTGATCTTGGCGATGGTGTCCTTGCTCAGGAAGTTGCCGGACGTCGAGTAGCCGACGCCGTCGTCCTTGAGCGCGAAGGTGGTGTAGCTCGAGCTCGGCTTGCCGTCGACGACCGACTTGATGAAGTCGTACGTCGCGACGTCGACACGCTTGAGCATCGAGGTCAGGATCCGCGTGCGCTGCTTGGCGCTGGCGGTCTTGAACTGGTCGGAGTCGACGCCGATGGCCCACTTCTTGGCCTCGACCGCCGCGTCGAAGACGCCCGCGCCCGAACCGCCGGCCGCGTGGAAGACCACGTCGGCGCCGTCGGAGTAGAGTCCCTCGGCCGCGCTCTTGCCGCCGGCCGGGTCACCGAAGCCCTTGGGGTCGGACTGCTCGATGTAGGTCGAGGTGACCTCGACGTCCGGGTCGGCGGCCTTGGCGCCCGCCTCGTACCCGGCCTCGAACTTCTGGATCAGGGCGTTGTTGACGCCGCCGACGAAGCCGATCTTGCCGGTCTTGGACGTCAGCGCGGCCGCGGCGCCGACGAGGTACGAGCCCTCGTTCTCGGCGAAGGTCAGGTACGCGACGTTGCAGTTGACCGTCTTGTCCGGGTCGAAGCCGTCGACGACCGCGAACGCGACGTTCGGGTAGTCGGGTGCGACCTTGTTGACCGACTCGCTGTACGCGAAGCCGACGCCGACGATCGTGTTGTAGCCGTCCTCGGCGAAGCCGCGCAGACGCTCCTCGCGGGCGGCCTCGTCCTCGTCCTGGTTCGCCTCGCCCTCGGTGCTCTCGACCTTGAACTCGCCCTTGGCCTTCTCCAGGCCTGCGTAGGCGGAGTCGTTGAACGACTGGTCGCCACGGCCACCGACGTCGTAGGCGAGCGCGACCTTGGGGTCGCCCTCGATCTTGGTGGGCTTGCACTCCACCTTGTCAGCGGCCTTGTCGTCGTCCGCGGCGGTGCCGCAGGCGGACAGGACCAGTCCACAGGTCGCGAGTGCGACGGTCGTTGCAGCCAGTCGGCGCAAGGTTCCTCCTCAGGGATGTGCGTCCGGACCCGGCCGCCCGGCACGCGCCCGACCATAACCGTCCCGGGGACCCCTGGGGAGTGCTCCGGGGGGATTGGCCCGGGCCGTCACCGAGTTGTAACCGCAGACGCCGCGATCAGGCGAGCGCCGCGCAGGCGAGGACCTGCGCGCCGACGGCGATGGCCCGCTCGTCGACCCGCAGGTTGCCCTGGTGCAGGTCGTACGTCGGACCGTCGGGGGTGCGGGTGCCCAGACGGCCCATCGCCCCCGGGACCGCCTCGACGTACCACGCGAAGTCCTCGCCGCCGAGGCTCTGCGACGTGCTCGCCACACCGGCGGGCCCGACCGCCTGGGTGACCGCCCGGCGCAACGCCTCGGTGGCGCCGAAGTCGTTGACGACCGGCGGGACGCCACGGACGTAGGTGACGTCGGCGGCGACGCCGAAGGGCTCGATGATGTCGGCGATGAGTCCGCGCACGAGGTGCTCGGCCTGGTGCCAGGCCGCGGAGTCCAGCATGCGGAGGGTGCCGCTGAGCTCGCCCGAGGCCGGGATCACGTTGGCGGCGTTGCCGGCGCGGACCTGCCCCCACACCAGGCTCGCCCCGGCGCGCGGGTCGAAGCGGCGCGACAGCACGGCGGGCAGCTGCGTCACGAGGCTCCCGAGGGCGTACGTCAGGTCCTCGGTCAGGTGGGGTCGCGACGTGTGGCCGCCGCGACCCGAGAGAGCGATCTGGATGCGGTCCGACGCCCCTGTGATCGCCCCTTCGCGCAGCCCGACGGTGCCGACGTCGAGCGAGGGGTCGCAGTGCAGGGCGTAGATGCGCGAGACACCCTTGAGGACGCCGCGAGAGAGCAGGCGCAGCGCACCTCCGGGCATGACCTCCTCGGCGGGCTGGAAAATCAGGCGGACGCGGACCGGCAGGCCCTCGCTCGCGTGCAGCTCCGACAACGCGACGCCGGCGCCGACGAGCGCGGAGACGTGGACGTCGTGGCCGCACGCGTGCGCGACGCCCGGCACCGTCGAGCGCCAGGGGTCGGAGGTCGTGTCGTCGACGGGCAGGGCGTCGAGGTCGGCGCGCAGGGCGACGATGGGACCTCCGTCGGGTCCGAGCTCCGCGGCCAGGCCGGTGCCCTCGAACCGCTCGTGTTCGATGCCGACCTTGTCCATCCACGCCGCGACCACGTCGGTGGTGCGCTCCTCGTGCCACGAGAGCTCCGGGCTCGCGTGCAGGTCACGACGCAGC
>JALRCA010000146.1 GCA_023257515.1 Aeromicrobium sp. | reverse complement strand
CTCTGGCGGTAGGGGCCGTTCGGGCCGCCGACCTCGACGCCCTCGTCCCAGTCGAGACCGAGCCACCGCATGACGTCGATCAGCAGGTCGTAGGACTCCTGGCTGTCGCGGCTGGCGTCGGTGTCCTCGATGCGGAACACGAAGCGGCCGCCTCGGTGCCGGGCGTACGCCCAGCTGAACAGGGCCGTCCGCGCCATGCCGACGTGCGGGTTTCCCGTCGGCGACGGGCAGAAGCGCGCGACGACCGGGACGTCGTCGCCGACCGTGGGGACCGTGTCACTCACCGGAGACCACCTGGTTCACGAGGGTGCCGATGCCGTCGATCGTGATGCTGACGGAGTCGCCGACCTGCATGGGGCCGACGCCGTCGGGCGTGCCGGTGAGCACCAGGTCACCCGGCAGGAGCGTCATGAAGCTGGAGACGTAGGCGATGATGTCGGCGACCGAGAAGACCATGTCCTTCGTGCGTCCGTCCTGCTGGACGTCGCCGTTGAGCCGCGTGACGACCCGGACGTCGGCGGGATCGAGATTGGTCTCGATCCACGGTCCGATCGGGCAGAAGGTGTCGAACCCCTTGGCGCGCGCCCACTGGCCGTCCTTGGCCTGGAGGTCCCGGGCCGTCACGTCGTTCGCGACGGTGTAGCCGAACACGACCTTGGCGGCGTCGTCGACCGGCACGTCCTTGCAGATGCGGCCGATCACGACGGCGAGCTCGCCCTCGAAGTGCACGTCCTCGCTCTGCGCGGGGTAGAAGATCGGCTCGCCGGGTCCGATCACGCTCGTGTTGGGCTTGAGGAACACGAGGGGCTCCCCGGGCACCTCGCCGCCCATCTCGGCGGCGTGCGCGACGTAGTTCTTGCCGACGCACACGACCTTGCTGCGCGGGATGACCGGCGCGAGCAGGCGCACGTCCTCGAGCGGGATCTTCTGACCCGTCAGCTCGAAGCCCGCGTACAGCGGGTCTCCCTTGAGCACCGCGATCGTGGGCACCCCGTCCTCGTCGCCGACCACACCGAACTGGGGGTCGTCGTCCCCCGCGAACCTCGCCACACGCATGCGGCTCACCCTATCGAGACACCTCGAGGAGAGGGCGGGTCAGGTCGCGCGCCAGACGTCGGAGGTCGGGCCGGGTCGCCACCAGCGCGACGAGCTCCTCGCGGGGCACGCCCCGTCGCCAGGACGACCCGCGCTCGAGCTGCCAGATGGCCACGTAGCCACCCACGGCGTCCTGACCGAGTCGCGCGCCCCGGGCCAGGGCGCGATTGACGAGCGCGATGCGCAGGATCAGCTCCACGAGGAGCCAGACGATCGCGGACACGAGGACGAGGGGCAGCCACCGCAGGTCGAGCACCACGGCCACGACCGCGAGCAGGACGGGGACGGCGGCACCGATCACGACGCCGACGGCGATGGCAGGTCCGCGACGCTCCGGGCGGCCCCGCGACAGCAGGCGGGCGAGCGGACGGATGGCGCCGCGACCGGCCACGACACGGACACGGTCGTCGGGTGTCAGCACGGTCGTGACCTGCTGGGCCGTCGGGAGCCACTGGTAGGCCCGCCGCAGCACCCACGAGGCGGGGACACCGGCGATCGCCGCGGCGCCCAGGACCGGGTCCTCGACTGCGAGCCACACGAGGAAGCCGAAGCACCCGGCGACCGTGGCCACCGCGAACCAGAAGACACCGTCGCGGACCGCACCGACGTAGGAACCGGGAGGGTGCAGCGGCAACTGCGCACCCCCTGCCGCGCTCATGCCGGGACGACCCTGGCCGCCACGACGCGGACGCGGTCGGCATCCGGCTCGTCGGGGTCCGGGCCGGTCTCGCGCGCGACCTCGACGAGCCCGGTCAGGTCGACCGAGGTGTCGGCGTCGACCAGGACCACGAGGAGTCCGCCCTCGGCGAGCACCGGCACGAGGGCCGGCACCGCCGCCGCGTCGAACGTGACGACGAGCGCGAACCGGTCGTGCCACACCCCGGGCAGTCCGTCGGCCGGCACGTCGACGTGGTGCACGTGGGTCAGGTCGTCGCCGACACCCAGGACGAACACCTCGTAGCCGAGCGTGGCGAGGTGGATGCCCTCGGGCGTGACGCGGTCCCCCGCCACGAGCGCGAGCAGGCCGTCGCCCGCGGCACCGGCGGTCGACGTCCAGTCCGTCAGCAGCCGACGTGGCTGGTCGGCGGGGCGACTCATGCCGACCCGAACCGGCGCTGGCGCTGCGCGTACTCCTCGACCGCGGCCCACAGGGCGAGGCGGTCGACGTCGGGCCAGGCGATGTCGCTGAAGACGAGCTCGGCGTAGGCCGACTGCCACGGCAGGAAGTTGCTCGTGCGGTTCTCGCCGGACGTGCGCCAGAACAGGTCCACGTCGGGCAGGTCGGGCTCGTCGAGGTAGCGCGCGAAGGTGCGCTCGGTGATGCGGTCGGGATCGACCTTGCCGTCCCGCACGTCGCGAGCGAGCGCAGCTGCGGCGTCGGCGATCTCGGCACGGCCGCCGTAGTTGACGCACATCGTGAGGGTGAGCACGTCGTTGTGCTTCGTGAGCTCCTCGGCGTACTCGAGCTCGTTGATCACGCTGCGCCACAACCGCCGGGGTCGTCCGGCCCAGCGCACGCGGACGCCGAGGTCGTGCATCTCGTCGCGACGGCGGTGCACGACGTCGCGGTTGAAGCCCATGAGGAAGCGGACCTCCTCGGGCGAGCGCTTCCAGTTCTCGGTGGAGAAGGCGTAGACGCTGACCGCCTCGATGCCCAGGTCGATCGCGCCCTTGACGACGTCGAGGAGGGCGAACTCCCCCATCTTGTGGCCCTCGGTGCGCGGCAGCCCGCGCGCCTTGGCCCACCGGCCGTTGCCGTCCATGACGACGGCGACGTGCCGCGGCACCTGCTCGGGCGCGAGCGTGGGCGGGAGGGTCCCGGAGGGATGCGGCTCGGGCCGTCTCGGTTCACGCGGACGCATCGAGGGCGTCCGGCGGCTCGCGCGGCTCACCGGTCGACGTGGCCGAGCGAGCGCAGGCCGCGCTCGAGGTGCCACGAGAGGTAGGCGTTGATGATGCCGGTCGCCTCGCGCCGGCTGCGGTCGTCGGCCTGGGACACCGAGCCCCAGTCACCGATCAGCAGCGCCGCGAGCAGCGAGACCGTGAACGGCGAGGGCGCGGCGGAGCCGGAGACACGGCAGTCGTCGCACAGCATGCCGCCGGACGGGGCGTGGAAGCTGCGGTGCGGGCCCATCGCGCCGCACCGTGCGCAGGCGTCGAAGCTGGGGGCGTAGCCGGCGACGGCGAGCGCGCGCAGCTGGTAGGAGTCGAGCACGGCACCGGGTGAGCGGTCGCCCGCGCGCAACGCGCGCAGGGCCCCCACGAGCAGCTGGTACTGCTGCACGGCCGGGTCGCCGTCGTCGTGGACGAGTCGTTCGGCGGTCTCGAGCATCGCGGTCCCCGCCGTGTAGGCCGGGTAGTCCAGGCCCAGGTCACGGACGAACGGGTCGAGCGTCTCGACCTGGGTGATGGTGTCGAGGCTGCGACCCTCCGCGAGCTGCAGCTCGACGTGCATGAACGGCTCGAGCCGGCCGCCGAAGCGCGACGTCGTCTTGCGCACCCCCTTCGCGGCCGCCCGCACCAGACCCCGCTCTCGCGTGAGGAGGGTGATGATGCGATCGGCCTCCCCCAGCTTGTGGGTGCGCAGCACGACGCCACGCTCGCGATAGAGGCTCACCCCGCCATTCTGCCCGCTCCCCCGCCCTCACCCCGCCCCGACACCACCCTGAGCGTGACAATCCCGGGCGAGAACGGCCTGTTCTCGCCCGGGATCGTCACACTCAGCGGGTGGGTGGGGTGGGTCCCCTACTTGGCGGCGACCTTCTTGGTCAGCGCCGAGCACGCCGCCGCACTGGGATCGAAGCGGTCGTAGCGGTGGCTCGCCACCACACAGACCTTGAGCTGCTTGCCCACGTCCGCCGACGTCGCCTGGTAGGTCGACTTCGTGGCGCCGCTGATCTTCGACGTCCCGCGGTACCACTGGTAGGCGTGCTGCACGTCGACCGCGATCGACCACTTGCCCGACGTCGCCGTGACGGTCTTGGCCTTGGCCGCCGTGCCGGACACCTTGGGCACCGACACGTTCGTGATCTGGCTCGTCAGCGTCACGTTGCGCTGGGTGACGGCCTGGCCGTCACCCACCACGACGGGCGTGGCGGCCGCCAGCGAGAACTTGCCGGCGTAGAACTGACGGATCAGCTCCTTGCCACCGTCGTTCTCGCTGTAGACGTAGCCCGTGACCCGCACGAAGTAGGTGCCCGGCACGACCTTGGGCAGCTGGTACCGGCCGGTCGAGTCCGTGTCGGAGCTGCCCGCGCGGTCGCCGTCCTCGTCGTAGAGCTCGACGTAGAAGGACGTCTCGTCCCACTTGCCCGGCGTCGAGATCGTGCCCGAGATGCTGCCGAGCTTCGTCAGCTGCGCGTTCAGCGTGACGGTCTTGGTGCCGACCTTGACCTCCTTCGCCGTGCGGTACGTCGGGGCGTCGTCGTACCACTCCGTGACGTAGCGTGGATCGCCCTCGGCATCGCCCTGGTCGTCCGAGAACTGGACCTTGTAGGTACCGGGCTCGACCTCGATCGACCACGTGCCGTCACGTCGGGTGAGACCGTCGTAGGTGTTCCCGCTGGCGGTATCGACGACCGTGACGTAGATGCCACCGATGACGGACTTCGCCGCCGACGTGATCTTGCCCTTGAGCAGGTTCGTGTCCGTCGATGCCGGGACCTTGTCGAGCGTCACGTCCTTGCCGCTGACGTCGTCCGTCTTGACGACGACGTTCTTGAGCACCTTCGGCTGGAAGTCCCCGAGCGGGTCGGTGAACCGCAGGTCGTAGGTACCGGCGGCCAGCCTGCGCAGCGTGTAGGTCCCCTTCTCGTCACTCCTCGCGGAGGCGATCGGCTCGCTCTCCTCGGGGTCCTGGCCGGCAGCGACCGCGACGACCCGGACGTCACCGATGGCCGAGCCGTCGGACGCCTTGACCGTGCCGGTGATCTTGGACCCGGCTCGCAGGGTGACGGTGGGGGCGGTCGTGCCCGCCTCGACGACGCTGATCGTCGTCGCGGTCTGGTACGTGGCACCGGCCGGGCCGATCCAGATCGGCGGGTAGTCCTCGCAGTACTCGACGACCTCGAGCTTGTAGGTGCCGACCGGCAGGTCGATGGAGTACTCGCCGTCGTCGCCGGTGTTGCCGGAGCTGGTGACCTCGAGATCGCCGCTGGCGTCCTGTCCCGTCCGGTAGGCCCGCACCTCGGCGCAGTCGTACTCCTTGCCGTCCTCGTCGAGGACCTTGCCGGTCAGCTTCCCGTAGACCGCCTGCAGGTACACCGCGCCGAGCTCCGAGTTGAACTCGTCGATCGTCGAGGAGCCCTCGCTCGTCCCGTCGTGGTACCCGGCCTTGGTGACGACCGTCCAGTAGTCCCCGGCAGGCACCCCCGAGAAGGTCGCGATGCCGTCCGAGTTCGTGGTGGCGGTCTTGAGGGCGGCACCGCCCTCGGCCGGGTCGGCGGCGTACAGGGCGACCTTGGCGCCCGCGACCGGTCCGATGGTGTCGTAGTCGTAGACGGTCGCCGTCGCGGTGTACGTCGCGACGCCGGCATGAGCTGCCGGCGTCCCGGCCAGCAGCAGGGCGAGGCCGAGCGTCGCGACGACGGCCCACCACCCTCGGTTTCGTCCTGTGGGCATGGGCAGTCCTCTCGTTCGGCCGCCTTCCGGCGCGGGGCACGCTCACCGTAGGGTCGCGCGGCCGGGCGCGACTGCGTTCGCCCGAAGATGACCCCTCCGGGTGACGACCTCTGGTGCCGAAGGACCAGGAGGGTCCCTCAGCGACCGCGGGCCTGGGCCGCCGACGCCTTCCGGTCGGCTGCCTCGATGCTCGCGCGGCTCGACAGGTCGACGCCGGCACGCCTCGCCGCGGCCTTGGCCTTGGGCGACGACAGGTCGGGCAGCTCGATCCGCTCGGGCTCGATCCGTCGGTCCAGAGCGGCGTGGCGACGCTGCTTGGCGGCCTGTGCCGGGCCCTGCTCCTGCGCCGTCGCGAGCACCTGCGCGGTCACCTGCACCGTGGCGCCGGTGAGCTTGGGGCTCACGAGCGGCGTGTAACCGTTCGCGTGGCCGAGCTGGTTCGGGTGGTAGGAGTTCACGACCGGGTTCGACAGCCCGTTGAGCCACTCGGGGTCGTCGCACACGGCGTGACCGATGAAGGCGCTCGTCGGGTTGGCGAACGTGAATCCCGCGGCCGACGCCGCGGCCGACGTCTTGGCGTTGACCAGGTCGGCGGTCTGGTTGAGGCGGGTCTCCTCCTCGGGCGAGAAGAAGGTCAGCGCGTTGCAGTCCTCGCCCATGAACAGGCGCGGGTAGCCCGCGACGACGACCTTGGCGTTCGGCGCCTTGGCCCTGATGCTCGCGTAGAGCGTCTTGAGACGCCCGGGCAGCGTCCCGTTGATGAACGACTGCGCGCCGTCGATCGAGGCGTTGCAGTCGCTCATCCAGCCCGGCTGCGCGCACTCGGTGATGACGTCGGTGAACCCGGCGTCGTTGCCGCCGACCGAGAGCGTGACGTAGCGGGTCGACGACGACAGCGCGCCGAGCTGGTTCGCCGTGACGTCGGCGATCTTGGCACCGGAGCAGGCGCGGAAGTTCAGGGCGTAGCCGCGGGCGGCGGCCACGAGCGACGGGTAGGCCTTCGTCGAGCGCAGGCACTCCGTGCCGTCGTCGATGTAGTCCTTCGTGCCCGTGCCCGAGGAGTAGGAGTCACCCAGGGCGACGTAGGCGGGCGCGGCGGCCTGGGCGGGCTGGTGGAGCGCGAGCGGCGCGACGACCGCGACGACTCCGAGCGCGCAGAGACGCTTGAGCATGGATCCCCCGATCCGACGTGCGAAGCCCCCGAGTGGGCTGCGTCACTCGTCACGGTAGGCGTGTGGGCCCTCCCCGTCCAGGGTGCTCATGGAGTCGACGCCGGATCGACATCGCCTGTTCGGCCTGGCCGTCAGTCGAGGCAGAACTCGTGGCCCTCGGGATCGAGCATCGTGATGAACCCGGTCTCGAGACGGCCGTCGGGCTCGACGCGATAGGCGAACGTGGCGCCCAGCCCCTCGAGCCGACGACGCTCGGCCTCGAGCGCCGCCATGCGGTCGTCGCCCGCCAGTCCGGGCGCGACCCGCACGTCCAGGTGCACCCGGTTCTTGACCGCCTTGGTCTCGGGCACGCGCTGGAAGAACACCCGCGGACCGTCGCCGTCGGGGTCGACGATCGCCGACCGGCTGTTGCGCTGGTCGGCCGGGACGCCCCAGGCGTCGAGCGCCTCGTCCCACGACCCGAACGGCGGCGGAGGTGGCTGCACGACGTAGCCGAGCGCCTCGGCCCAGAACGCCGCGAGACGTCCTGGGTCGAGGCAGTCGAACGTCACCTGCAGCTCGCGTGCCATCAGACGAACTCGACGCCCTGGGCCAACGGCAGCTCGGTCGAGTAGTTGACCGTGTTGGTTGCGCGCCGCATGTAGCTGCGCCACGCGTCGGACCCGGACTCGCGACCACCGCCGGTGTCCTTCTCGCCGCCGAACGCACCACCGATCTCGGCCCCGGACGGCCCGATGTTGACGTTCGCGATGCCGCAGTCGGAACCCACGGCCGACACGAACGTCTCGGCCTCGCGCACGTCGAGCGTGAAGATCGACGACGACAGGCCCTGCGTGACGTCGTTGTGGAGCGCGATCGCCTCGTCGAGCGTCTCGTAGCCCATGACGTAGAGCAGGGGCGCGAACGTCTCCGCCCTCACGATGTCGGTCTGGTCCGGCATGTCGACGATCGCGGGACGCACGTAGTGCCCGCCGCCGGTCGCGTCGCTCGCCTCGACCGCCTGGTCGCCTCCGGTGACGAGCGTGCCGCCGTCGGACCGGGCCTGGCTGACCGCGGCACCGAACGCCCGGAACGCCTGCTCGTCGATGAGAGGACCGACGAGCGTCGAGGACTCCAGGGGCGATCCGATCGGCAGCGTCGCGTAGGCCTTGGCCAGCCGTTCGACGAGCTCGTCCTTGACCGAGTGGTGCGCGATGACGCGGCGCAGCGAGGTGCAGCGCTGGCCGGCCGTGCCGACCGCGGAGAACACGATGCCGCGCACCGCGAGGTCGAGGTCGGCCGACGGCGCGACGATCGCGGCGTTGTTGCCGCCGAGCTCGAGCAGCGTGCGGCCGAGACGCGCGGCCACTCGCGGCGCGACCTCCTTGCCCATGCGGGTCGAGCCGGTCGCGGAGACGAGCGGCACGCGCGGGTCGTCGACCAGCGCCTCGCCCACGGTGCGCTCACCGATCACGACCTGCGAGATGTCGGCCGGTGCACCGACGCGACGCGCCGCCTCGGCCACGAGGGCCTGGCACGCGAGCGCGGTGAGCGGCGTCTTCTCCGACGGCTTCCACACGACGGCGTCGCCGCAGACCAGGGCGAGCGCCGTGTTCCACGACCACACCGCGACGGGGAAGTTGAACGCCGAGATGACGGCCACGACGCCCAGGGGGTGCCACTGCTCCATCATGCGGTGGCCGGGACGCTCGGTGGCGATCGTCAGTCCGTGCAGCTGGCGCGACAGGCCGACCGCGAGGTCGCAGATGTCGATCATCTCCTGGACCTCGCCGAGGCCCTCGCTCACGATCTTGCCGGCCTCGATGCTCACGAGGGCGCCAAGGTCGTCCTTGTGCTCGCGCAGCAGCTCGCCGAGCTCGCGCACGAGCTGGCCACGCACCGGGGCGGGCACGGTGCGCCACTGCTCGAACGCGGCCTGGGCGCGCGTCACGACCTCGCCGACCTGCTCGGGCGTGTGGCTCGTCAGGCGGCCGATCTCGTGGCCGTCGATCGGCGAGCGCGACGACAGGTCGCCGTCGGGGCGGAACGGGTCGCCCGCCCCGAGTCGGTCGAGGATGTCGCGGGCGCGGGTGCTCACGTCAGTCATGCTTCGTCACCTTTCCATGGTCCGCGAACAGGCGCCCGGAGGCGGTCGCGAAGAGGTCGGCCAGGCGGATGTCCTCCTGGCGCACGAACCCGGCGCTCGGCAGTACGCCGTCGGCCACCATCTCGACGACGCTCACGGCCGAGGCCGCCGTCGTCCAGCTGATCGCGCGCCACGTGCGGCCGTCGATCTCGATGGGCTGGTAGCCCCGGACGTAGTTCTCGCGGAACGGCTGGCCGTCCTTGGTGCCCTCGACCGCGGCGTGCAGGTAGACGACGTCGTCGTTGACCGGCGGCTTGGCGTCGACCAGGATCCGGCCGACCTCGTCGCGGCGCTCACGCAGGTTGAGCTCGTCGAACAGGAAGTGCATCTGGCGGAAGTGGCCCGGGTAGCGCAGCGTCTTGTAGTCCAGGCGGTGCACGCGGCCCTCGTAGGTCTGGCACATCGTGCCGAGGCCGCCGGACGTCAGCGCCGCCTCGAGCTCGATGCCGCCGATGAAGACGCGCTCCTTCTCGGTCATGGCGGGCACCATCTGCCGGTGCCCGGACCGCAGGACCTCGCAGTCGTTGAGGTACTCGTTCACGACGCCCTCGGCCGACCAGTTGAAGGCGTAGCCGAGCAGCCCGGTGGGGTTCTGCGGCAGCGCGCCGACCTTGAGCTCGATCGAGCGGATGTGCTCGAAGCCGGCGGCGAGCGAGGCACCGACGATGCCGATGAGTCCCGGGGCCAGGCCGCACTGCGGCACGAACGCGCTCTCGGGCTTGGCTGCCGAGAGCTCGATGACGCGATTCGTCGTGGGGACGTCCTCGGTCAGGTCGAAGTAGTGGACCCCGGTGTCGTACGCGGCCTCGGCCACCGCCTTGTTCAGGTGGTACGGCAGGCAGGAGACCACCGCGTCGACGTCGGTGAGCGCCTTGCGCAGGGCGTCCCCGTCGGAGACGTCGAGCGAGCGGGCGTCGAAGCCCAGGCCGTCACGCACGACGGCGTCGTAGCCGACGACCGAGAACTCGGCCCGGCCGAGCAGGGTCGCGACGAGCTCACCGACCTTGCCGAGGCCGAAGACGGCCACCTGCTGGATGCTGCGCGTCATCGCGCCCCTCTCCCGCGGCGAGGGTGTCACCGCATGCTCGAGTGTGCTCCGGGTCACGGAGATGCGTCGAGGCTAGCGAGAAGTCGTGTCCCTGGGTATACCGTCCAGCCGGTACAGAGGTGACGATTCGATGACGCTCCAACCCACCCAGCCCCCGCTGAGTGTGACGTTCTGGCTGCGAATCGGCCGGATTCAGTGCCAGAACGTCACACTCAGGGGGTGAGGACGGGGTGGGTCCGCCGGCCGCCCGTAGGCTGAGGTCGACCGGGACCGGCGACGAAGGAGCGGCCGTGACGACCTCGGACCTCGACTGGCGACTCGGGGGCAGCGACGGCCTCGTCGCCGGGCCCACGAACTCGATCGCCGACGTGCGCGGCGTGCGCGTCGGGCACGCGTCGCGCGAGGGCGACGGCTGGCTCACCGGCAACACCGTCCTGCTGGCGCCGGATGGGGCCCGCGCCGGGGTGGATGTGCGAGGCGGTGGTCCGGCGACGCGCGAGACCCCGGCCCTCGACCCGACGGCCCTGGTCGAGACGATCCACGCTGTGTCCCTCAGCGGCGGCTCTGCCTACGGGCTCGAGTCGGCCGCGGGCGTCATGCTGGGGCTCGAGGACCGAGGCCTCGGGGTGCCGGTCGGGCCCGGTCCCCGGGACGTCGTCCCGGTGGTTCCCGCGGCGAGCATCTTCGATCTCGGCCGTGGCGGGGACGTGCACGCCCGTCCCGACCCGGGCCTGGCGCGCGAGGCGCTGGAGGCGGCGTTCGCCGCGGAACCCGGCGCGGCGGTGCAGCAGGGATCCGTCGGCGCCGGCACCGGGGCGGTCACCGGGCTGATGCGTGGCGGCGTCGGGAGTGCGAGCGTCGTGCTGCCCGGCGGCGTCACGGTCGCCGCCCTCGTCGTGCTGAACTCCCTCGGCTCGCCGCTCGACCCGCGCACCGCGGTCCCGCACGGCGCATCGGCGCTGCTCCGCCGGCCGGACGGCTCCCCCGAGATCGAGCTCCCGTCACCGACACCGGACCAGGTGCGTGAGGTGCGGCAGCGGATCAGCGACGAGATCGAGCGTCGTTCGACGCTCAAGCCCCTCAACACGACCCTGGCCGTCGTGGCGACCGACGCCGACCTCACCCGGGCCGAGCTGACGCGTCTCGCCGCAGCGTCGCACACCGGCATGGCGCGCGCCATCCGTCCGGTCGCGACCCTGAGCGACGGCGACGTCGTCTTCAGTCTCTCCCCTGGCGGAGCCGGTCTGCCCGAGGCGGCGACCGACGCTCGGCCCGACGCCGTGAACCACGTACTGAGTGCGGGAGCCGATGCCCTGACGCGGGCGATCGTGCACGCGACCTGCGCCGCGACGTCGACCGTGACCCCAGCCGGTCCCCTCGTGGCCTACCGCGACCTCTTCCCCCGCCGACCCACGCCCCCACCACCCCGCTGAGTGTGACGAAGTGGTCGTGAATCCGGCGGA
>JALRCA010000059.1 GCA_023257515.1 Aeromicrobium sp. | reverse complement strand
CCGGCCACTACGCTGGGCCCGGGCCCCGGGAGCTCAGCTGGACAGAGCAAGAGCCTTCTAATCTCTGGGTCGCAGGTTCGAATCCTGCCCGGGGCGCCCCCCTCACGGTGTCCTGCCCGAGCGGAGATCCATGTCACCCGAGCGAACCCGGCCGCCGTCGCACCTGCGGCCGGTCGCCGTGGGTCTGGTCGCGGCCGGCGGGGCCGTCGGCACGCTCGCGCGGTACGGCGTCACCTCGATCGTGCCCACGCTCGGCGGGCTGCCGGTCGCGGTCGTCGCGGTCAACGTGGCCGGCGCGTTCCTGCTCGGTCTGCTGACAGCCCTCGCTCCCGGCGAGCGGCTCAGGCTGCTGCTCGGGACCGGGGTGCTCGGTGGGTTCACGACGTACAGCACGTACGCCGTCGACACCCAGCTCCTGGTCGCCCGTCACGAGTCGGCGCTCGCGCTCGCCTACCTGCTCATGACGCTCGCGGGAGGTTTCGCCGCGAGCGTGCTCGGCCTGGCGGCCGGACGGCGGTGGCGGAGATGACCGTCCTGCTCATGACGCTCGCCGGCGGCCTGGGGGCGGCCCTCCGCCTCGTGGTGGACGGCTCGGTGCGTTCCGCCCTGGCGGCCTGGGTGCCGCAGCGTGTCGGCGTCGGCCTGGTCCTGGTCAACGTCACCGGGTCGTTCGCCCTCGGCGCGCTGACGGCCGCGACGGCGCCCGGCGACGTGCGCACGATCGTGGGCGTCGGTCTGCTCGGCGGCTACACGACGTTCAGCAGCGCGAGCCTCGACTCCGCCCGGCTCGCCCTCGCCGGCCGGGGCGGGGCGGCCGTGCTCCACGCGAGCGGGACCGCGGCCGCCTGTCTGGCGGCCGCGGTCCTCGGTGCCTGGGTGGCCTGAGGCGTCAGGACTTCTTGGCGGCGGCGATGGCCTTCTGGATCTGGTCCATCGTCGGGACGCCGCCCTGGGCACCCTCGACCTTCTCGCCGGCGACCTCGACGGTCGGCGTGCCGGTCACCTTGGCGTCCCGCGCAGCCTCGTCGGCCTTCTTGACCCACGGCGCGTAGCGGGCCTGGTTGACGCAGGCCGTCGCTCCCGTGACCTTGGCGGACTCGAGCGTCGCGAGCAGCTCCTTGTTGTCCGGTCCGGCCGTGCCCTCCTCGGGCTGGTTCTGGTAGAGCGCGTCGTGGACCTGCTTGAACTTGGCGGGACCACCCTCGGTGAACGCGCAGACGACGGCGCTGCCGGCACGGCTCGAGTACTCGTTGGGGCTGGTCCGGTCCAGGAACGACAGGAACCGGTACTCGACCTCGATCTCACCGCTCCTGACCATCTGCTCGAGCACAGGACCGTAGGCCTGCTCGAACGCCTTGCACACAGGGCACTGGAGGTCCTCGTACAGCGTCACCCGGACCGGGTCGGCGTCCTTCTTGGTGCTGCCGGCGTCCTCCGGCGTGTAGAGGATCCCGTAGTCCTTCGTGGCGCCCTTCGGCGTGACGACCTTGTTCTCCGCCTTGTTGTCGGCCACGGTCTTCTGGATCGCGTAGCCCGCGCCGCCGACGAGGGCGATCACGACGACCACGATGATCGACGTGATGACGTTGCGCTGGCGCTTCTCGGCCTTCTCGCGGTCCTTGCGCATCTGCTCGGCGCGGGCGGCACGCTGCTGGCGGTCGTTGCTCACGGGGAGGTGCTCCTCGGTGGTCGGCTGGGTGATCGTCGTGGCCCGCTCGGGCCGGTCACAGGCACTGCCGGTTCCAACGCTCGGGCATCCGGCACGGTTCCCGAGCGTACCTGGACCTCGGACGTGCGTCCCGGGCCACCGCGCCCGCTCGGTCGCCTGGCCCTAGGGTGGGGCGCGTGAACGACAAGCTGGTGTGGATCGACTGCGAGATGACCGGTCTCTCCCTGACCGACGACGCCCTGATCGAGGTCGCGGCGCTCGTGACCGACTACGAGCTGAACGTGCTCGGCGAGGGTGTCGACCTGGTCATCAAGCCCCCGGCCGCAGCCCTCGAGCAGATGAACGAGGTCGTCACCGAGATGCACACGTCCTCGGGACTGCTGACCGAGCTGGACGCGGGTCTGACCCTCGTCGAGGCCGAGGACCAGGTCCTCACCTACGTGCGCGAGTTCGTCAAGGAGCCCGGCAAGGCCCCGCTCGCCGGCAACAGCGTCGGCACGGACCGGGCGTTCATCGCCCGCGACATGCTCGAGCTCGAGTCCTGGCTGCACTACCGGATCATCGACGTGTCCTCCATCAAGGAGCTGTCGCGCCACTGGTACCCGCGCGCCTACTTCGCCGCGCCCGCCAAGGCCGGCAACCATCGCGCACTCGCCGACATCACCGAGAGCATCCAGGAGCTCAGGTACTACCGCCGCACGGTCTTCGCGCCCGAGCCCGGACCCGACACCGAGACCGCGCGCGCCGTCGCCGCGGAGATCTCCGGCACCTGACCCCTCCGATGGGCCCTGAGCTTGTCGAAGGGTCGACCCTTCGACAAGCTCAGGGTCCGCGGGTGGGACGCAGGGCGGCGTGCTGGGCGATGGGCCCGCTGGGGTATGATCTTCGTCGTTGCCCGGCCTCGGCCTCGGGCGACCGTGGTGGCTGTAGCTCAGTTGGTAGAGCACCGGCTTGTGGTGCCGGTGGTCGCGGGTTCAAGCCCCGTCAGTCACCCCACACCGTCGAGGTCCAGGACGTCGACCAGGAGCAGGGCTCCCGGTCGCGGCCTGGACCTCGTCGTCATTCCCGCGACGTCGTTCCCCGCGCCGGCACCCGGTCCGCCGAGGTGCAGGTATACCGATCTGTGTAGCCTGGTACCGACCTCGACCAGGTCGCCAACCGGCCAACGACAGGACCCGACCGTGACGAACCCCGACTCCTCGACGCCACGCGTCGAGTTCCTCGTGCTCGACGTGCTGGGGACCCTGGTCGACCAGCCGTCCGGCGTCACACGAGCGCTGCAGGACGCCTTCGACCTCGGGCCTGCAACGGCCCGCGAGGCCTCCCGCCGATGGTTCCACGAGATCGAGGTGGCCCAGCGCGAGGTCGTGGAGGGCGATCGGCCGTTCGTCCCCCAGACGATCCTCGACCACGAGGCCGTCCGAGCCGTGGGCGGCTGGCTCGGCAAGGACCTGGACGAGTCCTCGACGGCACGACTCGTCGACGACCTCTCGCGCCTGTCCGCGTGGCCCGACTCCGCCGACGGCCTGTCACGACTGGCAGCCGGGTTCGGCACCATCGGGTTGTCCAACGCCGGCCCGGGTGCGCTGCTGGGACTCAGCGTCGCGAACGGCCTGCGTTGGCACCAGCTGCTCTCCAGCGAGCACGCCGAGACCTACAAGCCGGACCCGGCCGTGTACGAGCTGGCCGTCCGAACCAGCGGGAGGCCCGCGGCGTCCTGCCTCATGGTCGCCGCCCATGCCTGGGACCTGCGTGCCGCTGCACGGGTCGGGATGCGCACGGCCTACGTGCGCCGCCCTGTGGGGGACCCGCCGGCCCCGGAGGACCGCTTCGACCTGATCGCCTCCGACCTGCACGACCTCCTCGGCCGGCTGCGGGACGATCGATCGGTGGATGCCCACGGCTGAGGCGCGTGGTTCACACGTGGTCGGCGAGCCACGCGCCCAGGACGCGCGCGCTCGCGTCGACGGCGTCCAGCCAGTCGAGCGCGGAGTCGTCGGCCTGGTCGCTCACGTGCTTGACCAGGCGGCACGGCACACCCATCCGTGCGGCGACGAAGGCGATCGCGTAGCCCTCCATGTCGACCAGCCCCGCGCGCCGGGCCAACGCGTCGCGGACGACGGGGTCGGTCACGAACGTGTCGCCGGTGGCCAGCACGCTGCCGTCGCCACCGGCGATCTCGAGCTCGTCCTCGGGATCGATGCCCAGAGCCCGCAGGGCCGCAGCGCTCAGGTCGTGGTTGAGCACCCGCGAGGGCACGAACAACCCCTCGTGACCGACGAGCGAGCCCGCGGTCCCGATGTTGACGATCGAGGACGGCCGGTGCTCGGCGACGGCGAGCGTCGTGGCGTGGGCGGAGGGCACCTTGCCGATGCCCACCACCGCCACCGGCAGGCCGGCCGGGACGTGCGAGGCCTCGAGCGCGGTGGCCGCGACGACGAGCGGACCGGTCATGACCGGCGCAGGTCCACGTCGCCCGAGGCGGTCCGCACCACCACGAGGCCGTTGCCACCGGCGACGTCGTCGAGCGCGTTCTCGACGTCACCGGAGCCGGAGCGCACCTGCACCTGGTAGCGCACCGTGCCCCTCGGCACCTGCGCGGACACGTCGCCCGAGTCCGTGCGGACCTTGAGCGCGAAGGGCTCGCGCGCGAACGAGGCGTCGACCTGCCCGGAGTCGGTCCGCGCCGAGAGCTCGGTGACCGCCAGTCCCGTGCCGGTGACGTCGCCGGACCCGGTGCGCACGGTGAGGACACGGTCGGCCAGACCGCGGGCCGAGACGTTGCCGGAGGTCGTGACGACCTCGACGGGGTAGCCCGCGGGCACCTCCATCGTGACCTGGACCTTGCACGTCGGCGAGACGATCCGTCGACAGCCGTCGTCCAGCACGATGTGCTCGCGCTTGTTGATGAACGCGGCGTACGAGCCGTCGAGGGGGCCGTGCGTGACCTTGGCGCGGATCACGAGGGCCTCGCCCTTGCCGGGCACGAAACGGATGTCGGCCGAACGGGCGTCGACCGACACCTGGGCCGAGGACAGCGGGATGCGCGACGCCTGCTCCTCGGTGCTGGTCATGAGCTTGACCACGAGCAGGAAGACCCCGATCAGTGCCCCGAGGACGGCGATCGTGACGACCGCCGTCACCAGGGTGCGGACGAGCGGACGACGGCCCTCGGGCAGCAGCTCGCCGCCCGCGACGACGTCGTCGGGGAACACCGGCCCCGGCTCGTCGACGTCCGGCCCCTCGGGTCGACTCATCGCGAGGCTCGTGCGTGCGAGACGGGCACGACGTCGTCGGCACCCATCCGCGCGGCGTCGGCCGTCTCGTCGTCGGGCATCGTCTGGCTCTCGCGCTCGGCCTCGACCCGCTTGAGGTAGTGGTCGATCTCGTTCTGACGCTGCTTCTGGCTCCAGCCGAGGACGTCGCCCATGAGCTCAGCGACCTCGGCTGCGGAGTCGGTGCCCCGGTCGAACGTCTCGATCGAGATCCGCGTGCGGCGCGCGAGGGCGTCGTCGAGGTGACGCGCGCCCTCGTGGCTCGCGGCATAGACGATCTCGGCCCGCAGGTAGTCGTCGGCGCCGCCCAGCGGTCGGGCCAGGGTCGGGTCGTCGGCGACGAGCTCCAGGATCTCGGTGACGAGCGAGCCGTAGCGGCGCAGCAGGTGCTCGATCCGTCCGACACCGAGACCGCTGGCCTCCGCGAGCCGCCGCCGCTGGTTCCACAGTGCCTCGTAGCCGTCCGCGCCGAGCAACGGCACGTCCTCGGTGCAGCACTCCGGCACGGTGCGGTCGAGCTGGGCCGACATGCCGTGGACCGCGGCGTCGATCGCGTCCTTGGCCATGACGCGGTAGGTGGTGTACTTGCCGCCCGCGATCACGACGAGGCCCTTGGTGCTCGTCGAGACCGCGTGCTCGCGCGACAGCTTGCTCGTGGCGTCGGACTCCCCCGCCAGCAGGGGACGCAGGCCGGCGTAGACGCCCTCGACGTCATCGTGAGTGAGAGGCTCGACGAGCACCGAGTTGACGTGGTCGAGCAGGTAGTCGATGTCGGAACGGCTCGCTGCCGGGTGGTCCTTGCTGAGCGACCAGTCGGTGTCGGTCGTGCCGATGATCCACCGGCTGCCCCACGGGACGATGAACAGCACGCTCTTCGCCGTCCGGGCGATGATGCCGGTGGCCGAGTTGATGCGGTTGCGGTCGACCACGATGTGCACGCCCTTGGACGCCCGCACCCGGAACTGCCCGCGGCCGCCGACCATCTGCTGGATCTCGTCGGTCCACACCCCGGCCGCGTTGATGACCTGCG
>JALRCA010000052.1 GCA_023257515.1 Aeromicrobium sp. | reverse complement strand
GCGTCGCGACGGTGTTGTCGACGATGAACGGCACGGCGACCTCACGCGCGACGGCCGAGATGGCCTCGAGGTCGAGGATGTCGCCCTGCGGGTTGCCGATCGTCTCGCCGAAGAACGCCTTCGTGTTCTCGCGGGTCGCGGCGCGCCACTGCTCGGGGTCGTTGGGGTCCTCGACGAACGTGACCTCGATGCCGAGCTTGGGGAAGGTGTGACGCAGCAGGCTGTCGGTGCCGCCGTAGAGGCTCGACGACGACACGATGTGGTCACCGGCCTCCGCCACGTTGGTCAGGGCGCCGGTCGTGGCGGCCTGGCCCGAGGCGAACAGCAGGGCGCCGATGCCGCCCTCGAGCGCCGCGAGGCGCTGCTCGACGACGTCCTGCGTCGGGTTGATGATGCGGGTGTAGATGTTGCCGGGCTCGGCGAGGCTGAACAGCGCCTCGGCGTGGTCGGTGTCGCGGAACTGGAACGACGTCGTCTGGTAGATCGGGAGGGCGCGGGCCCCCGTGGTGGGGTCGGGCGTCTGGCCGGCGTGGATCTGCTTGGTCTCGAACGACCACTGCTCGCTCATGGGATCTCCTGCGGAGGGACTGGTGGGTGCCTGGTCCCTCCAGGTTGACACCGCGTCCGCGGGTCGAGCGCAGGTCTCAGGATGCGGAACGCGTCAGCCGAGACGGAACGGCTGGGCCGTCGACTCGAGCACGCTGAGCCACAGGTCGCCGTCGGGCGAGACGCTGTGCGAGCCACTCGTCACGAGCGGGATCGGCACGTGCACGAAGCGGTGGCGGCGGCGACCCACGACGATGTCGGTGCGTCCCGCCATCGCCGCGTGGACCGCCGTCTGCGCCAGACGTGCGCAGTACACCGAGTCCGAGGCGTCGGCAGGGACCGAGCGGATCTGGTAGCCGGGGTTGAAGAAGCGCATCGTGAGAGGCAGGCCCTGGGCCCCGAAGTGCTCGGTGATCGCGGAGCGCAGGTGTCCGGAGATGTCGCCGAGCACGGTGTTGCCCGAGGCGTCGGTGCGTTCGCTCGCGGGGATGAGGTCCTGGCCCGCGCCCTCGGCCAGGACCACGACGGCATTGCCCCGCTCGCGCACGCGCCGCTCGAGGACCGCGAGCAGGCCGTGGTCGCCGTCGAGCCGGAACGGCACCTCAGGGATCAGGACGACGTCGGCCGCGTGGTTGGCGAGTGCGGCGTAGCAGGCGATGAAGCCCGCGTGCCGGCCCATGACCTGCACGACCCCGACGCCGCCCTGCGCCGCCTCGACCTCGATGCGGGCCGCGGCGATGGACTCGGCCGCGCGCCCGAACGCCGTCGCGAACCCGAAGCTCTGGCCGATGTGAGGGATGTCGTTGTCGATCGTCTTGGGCACGCCCACGACACCGATCGGCAGCTCGCGCCGTGCGATCTCCTCGGTCAGGCGGTGTGCGCCACGCATCGAGCCGTCACCTCCGATGACGAACAGCACGTCGATGCCGCGCTCGACGAGGGTGTCGACGACGAAGGCGGGCTCCTGGGCGCCGCGCGACGTGCCGAGGATCGTGCCGCCGCGCTCGTTGATCGTGGCGACGGTCTCCGGCGTGAGGCGCATCGGCTCGGCCGTCAGGCCGGGGACGAACCCGGCGTAGCCGTTGCGGAAGCCGATGACGTCGTGGACGCCGTAGTGGGTGGCGAGCTCGAGCACGATCGCGCGGATGACGTCGTTGAGCCCCGGACACAGGCCGCCGCACGTGACGATGCCGACCCGCGTCGTGGCGGGGTCGAAGAAGATCCTGCTCCGGGGTCCGCCGGTCTCGAAGCTCGGCATCTCCTCGAGCGTCAGGCCGCGGCGCCTGATGAGCGCGATCGTGTCGTCGAAGAGGACGCGGTCGTCCTCGCCCACGTAGTACTCGTTGGTGGCGCGTCCCTCGACGTAGTGCGAGAGCGGCGACTCCACGGTGCACGGGCCCAGGGTTCGCACCTGCAGGTCGGCGAGGCTGATCACGACACCGATCCTAGGGGTGAGGGGATCCTCAGGTTCAGGTGAGGACGTAGTCGTCGATCGGGAAGCGGCCGGCCTCGCGGAACGCGTTGATCGTCGAGGTCGGACGCAGCAGGACGGCCTCGCCGTGCTGGTTGAAGTAGTAGCTGCGCGACGTGGCGCAGCTCCCGAGCGTGAACACGGTGTCGCCCAGGTTGGCGCGCATCCGGGCGAGGAACGCGGCGTTGGCCTCGTCGCTCACCTCGAACCTGGTCGCGCCCCGGCGGCGCATCGCGGTGACGAGGCGCGTGATGTGCTTCATCTGGCTCTCGATCGTCGTGAAGTACGACAGCCCCGAGTACGAGTACGGGCTGTTGAGCGAGAAGAAGTTCGGGAAGCCCGGCACCGCGACGCCCTCGTAGGCCTGGAAGCGTTGCTCGCGCCACCAGGCGCCGAGGTCACGGCCCTCGCGCCCCACGATGCGGAACGCCGGGAAGTTGGCGTCCCACAGGTCGAAGCCCGTTGCGAGGACGAGGGTGTCGATCTCGTGGCGGCGGCCGTCGGAGGTGACGACGGCACCGGCCTCGACCCGCTCGATGGGCGTGGTCTCCAGGTGCACGTTCGGGCGGTTGAACGTCGGGAAGTAGGTGTTGGAGAACGTGGGGCGCTTGCACCCGAAGGAGTAGTCGGGCGTCAACGCCGCTCGGGTGGCCGGGTCGTGGACCTGGCGCCGCAGGTGACGCCTGGCCGTCGCGGCGGCGAGCCGGTTGAAGATGCCGAGCTGGCGGTAGCGCAGAACGCCCGTGACCATGATCGCCTCGAGCACCGCCGAGCCGATGCCGCGCGCCAGCCGCTGGGTGGCCGGCACCCGGGCGTACACCGCGCGCAGGGCCCGGGGGACCGGGCCGTCGAGCTTGGGCGTGACCCAGATGGCGGTGCGCTGGAACACGGTGAGCTCGGCGAGCAGCGGGGCGATCTCGGGCACGAGCTGGACGGCGGTCGCGCCCGTGCCGATGACGGCGGCGCGCCGCCCCCTCAGGTCGACCGAGTCGTCCCACCGTGCCGTGTGCACCACGGTCCCGGCGAAGTCCTCGATGCCGTCGATGTCGGGCAGCTTCGGCTGGGACAGGAAGCCGGTGGCCGTGAGGAGCATGCCGGCGCGCAGCGGCTCCCCGTCACGGACGGTCACGGTCCACGTGCCCGCGACGTCGTCCCAGGTCGCCGTCTCGACGGTGGTGCCGAACCGCATGAGCCGGCGCAGGGCGAATCGATCGGCGACGTCGTCGCAGTACTGCTTGAGCTCGGCGCCGGGCGCGTACATCCGCGACCAGTGCGGGTTGGGGGCGAACGAGTAGGAGTAGGTCGCCGACGGGATGTCGACCGCCAGGCCCGGGTAGCGGTTCACGTGCCACGTGCCGCCCAGGTCGTCCTCGCGCTCGAGAATCACGACGTCGTCGAGCCCCAGACGCTGCAGCGCGATCGCGGCGCCCATGCCGCCGAACCCCGCGCCGACGACGATCGCGTCGTGGACGGTGGTGGTGGGCGAGGGGGTCACGGCGATCCTCATTTCACATACCGTCGGTATCTGGACGAGACTCTGCCAGTCCTCGCCCCGCCGGGTCAAGAGTGCCGATTCGCCGCGCGACCCCGTGCGGGCCAGGCAGGATGGGGCCCATGAGCCTGCAGATCACCGTCCGCGGCAGCGCCCAGGCCAGCTACCCGCCGGAGCGGGCGACCGTCCGCCTTCGGGTGCAGGCGCGAGGCGGGGATCGGCGTGAGGTGCGCGACGACGTCGCGGCGACGTTCGAGCCGCTGACCGACCAGCTGCGCGAGCTCGCGTCCCGCGGTGCGGTGACGTCGTGGTCCGGCGACCAGGTGGGTGTCTACACCCACAGCCCGGTCGAGGACGGTCGCCGTGCGGAGCGGCCGGTGCACGTCGCGCGGGTCGAGGTGGTGGTCGAGTTCGTGGACTTCGAGCGGATGAGCGGGTTCCTGGACTTCTGGCTGAGCCGTGACGCCGTCGAGGTCGGCGGCATCGAGTGGGACGTCCTGGACCGGCACCGCCGTGCCCACGAGGCCGACATCCGCAAGGCCGCGGTCGAGGACGCCGTCACCAAGGCCCAGGCGTACGCCGACGCCGTGCGCCGCGGACGGGTCTCGGCGGTGGAGCTGGCCGATCCCGGCATGCTCGAGGGTCGGTCCGACGCGGGCGGGCCGATCACCTACCGGGCCGTCGCGCACCGGGGTGACGGGCTGGCGCTCGAGCCCGCGCCGATCGTCATCGCGGTCGAGATCGACGGGCGCTTCACGGCCTCCTGACCTGCGGTGACGTGGTTCACGACGCTGGTGAACCGCTCATACCGCGGGTACGGTGGAGGCATGTGGGCGCCCTTGGACAAGCTCCGGCGGCTGCTGGGCGGGGCTCCTCAGGAGTCCTCCAGGGCCGTCGCGCGACGAGTCCGCGTCGTCGTTCCCCGACGCCGCGCGCCGATGCGGGTCGTGTACCAGGACGCCGTCGTGCACGAGGCCTCGTCGGTCAAGGCGCGCGTGCTGCAGCGCTTCGCCCGCATCACGTTCAAGCCCGTGCTGCGGCTGGCGCCGATCAACGACCGGACCCTGCTGACGCTGCGCTCGTTGGACAGGCTCTCGGCGCGAGGGCCGCGGTCGCGGTACGTCGAGCCGATCGAGCACGAGCTCGGTGGGGTGCGCGTCGAGACGATGGCCCACCGCTACGGCCCGAGGAGCGACATGTCGCTCCTGTACCTGCACGGCGGCGGGTTCTTCTCGTGCGGCATCGAGACGCATCGGCGCATCTGTGAGCGCCTCGCGCTCTACACGGGCGCCCAGGTCACCTCGGTCGAGTACGTCCAGCTGCCCGAGGGCGACGTCGCCGACTCGGTCCAGGACGCGATCACGGCCTACGCGGCGCTCGTCGACGAGGTGCCGCACCCGGACAAGATCGTCGTGGCGGGCGACTCCGCCGGTGGGTACCTGACGATGAAGATCGCCGAGCTCGCCCAGCGTCGGGGACTTCCCGCCCCGGCCGCGCTGCTGGCGTTCTCGCCGTTGCTGAGCCTCGACCCCGAGCGCGAGGACAAGGGGGTGGTGCGCGTGACGCGGGTGCGTGACGCGTACCTGCCGGTCTCCCGCGTGGCCAAGATCCGTCGGCGCTGGGTGCCGGAGGGATCTGTCATCGAGGGCGAGCCCTCGCCCCTCGACGCGGCCGACCACATCACGTCGCCGACGTTCTTCGTGGGGGTCGAGGACGAGATGCTGCGCCCCGAGATCGAGGCCATGGCGTTGCTGCTGGCCGAGCGCGGCGTCGAGGTCGAGACGCACCTGTGGCGTGGTCAGGTGCACGCCTTCCCGGTGCTCGCCGACGCACTCCCCGAGAGCAAGGAGGCCCTGCAGCTCGCGGCCGCCTTCGCGCGCCGCGCCGTCGGCGAGGAGGCTGCGGCCCCGCGCGAGCGCAGCGACCACCACGACGAGCCGCTCGTCGGCGAGATCGTGCCCGAGGAGTCGGGAAGTGACGAGACCGAGATCATCGAGGGCGAGATCCAGGGCGACACCGGTCGCCGGCGCTGGTTCTTCCAGGCGAGCTGACCTGCCAGCCCCCGAGGATGGGCATCACGGCTCGCAGCCGTCCGGTGGTCGCGACGGTGCCGTCGGGGCGCACGAGCGCGGCCTGGGCCCGGCCGAGCCAGGCGTCGAGTCCCGGTGCGGAGCCGGATCCCGCGACGGTGACACCGGCCGGGGCGTGACGGCGGGCGCGGGGCAGCAGGCCCTCGCGCACGACGAGCGTCCCCAGCTCGCCGGCGGCCACGTCGAGCGGGACGCCGTGCAGGGAGAAGTTGGGGCAGAGCTGCCCCGCCGGTCCAGGACGCCCTCGACGCGGGACGACCGCCGTCGAGGGGGAGAGGGCCGGCGTGGTGCTGTCGAGCACGAGGCTGCGCACTCCTGGGACCCGCACGACCTGCGGCAGCGCGATGCGCCGGGCCAGGTCGCCGAGGCGGCCCCCGCCGGTCATGAGTCGACCGATCATGACGGCGAGACGCACCATGTGCCGAGCGTGGGGTGCGCGCTCGGTCTCGTAGGAGTCGAGGATCTGCGGTGAGCAGCCGCTCCGGAGCACGGCCGCGATCTTCCAGGCGAGGTTCGCCGCGTCGCGGACGCCGGCGCCCATGCCCTGGCCGACGAAGGGTGGCGTCAGGTGGCACGCGTCGCCGAGCAGGAACACGTCGACCCGTCGCCACCGGTCGGCGATCTGTGACCGGAACGTGTACTCGGTCGAGCGCAGGAGGGTCAGGTCGGTCACGTCCGCGGTCCACGGTCGCAGCAGTGGTGCGAGCCGGTCGAGGGTCCCGTAGTCCTCGGCGCGCTCGCCCTCGCGAAGCTCGAACTCCCAGCGGTGACGCGTGGGGCCGATGCTCATGTAGGTCGCTGCTCGGCGGCTGTCGCAGACCTGGTGCACGCCGGCCCAGTGGCCGAGGTCGCGCTTGGCCTCGACGTCGACGACGAGCCAGCGTTGTGCGTCGAAGCCCAGCTCGAGCATGTGCGCCCCGACCGCGTCGCGGACGATGCTCCGCGCACCGTCGCAGCCGAGGACGTAGCGCGGTCGGACCGTCGTGGACCGGCCCGACCGCGCGTCGCGGAAGGTCACGCTCGGACGTTCGCCGTCGGGGTCGACGGACTCGACCTCGACACCGCCGACGAAGGTGATGGCCGTCAGCTCGTGCATCCTCGCCCGGAGGATCCTCTCCAGGTCCGGCTGGTCGAACATGTTCGCCTGCGGGTAGCCGTTCGTCGTCTGCGGGTTGGTGCGGTCGAACTGGGCGAGCACGCGGTGGTCCGGGTCGAGGAGCCGGAGACCGGCGCCGGGGACGGAGACCTCGCGGAAGCGCTCGGCGACACCGAGTCGGCCGAGGACGCGGAACACCTCGTCGTCCAGGTGGACGGCCCGCGGCTGCGGGAAGACCTCCTCCCACCGGTCGAGCACCAGGGTGCGGACGCCGGCCTGTGCCAGCAGGATCGCGGCCGTCACCCCGGTCGGTCCCGCACCGACGACCACGACCTCGTGCTCGTGCGGCGCCGGCGACCGGCTCACGCGGCGGATCCCGTCGCCACGGCGAGCGCGATCGTGAGGGCGACGAAGACGAGGGCCGGCGCCATGAGCGTCACCGGGTCCCCGGCGCGGGCGTGGCTGACGACCGCGCCGACCAGGAGCACGACGAGACCTGCCGCGGCGAGGAGCGTCAGGGGCCTCCAGGCGAGGCCCACCACGAGGCCGGTCGCCCCGGCGACCTCCAGCAGCCCGACGGCGCGGAAGGCCCGGACCGAGTAGCCCAGGTGCTCCGCGCGAGCCCGCATCGGGGGCAGCGCCAAGGCCTTCGCGGTACCGAGCAGACCGAAGACCGCGGCGAGCGCGACCGTCGCCGCGACGAGGACGGTGCTCACGACCGGGGTTCCGGCTCGGCGAAGCGCACGGTCGTCGTCTGACGTCCCAGGTCGATGGCGCCGTCCCCGGTCCGCACGCTCAGCTCGACGACGTCGCCGTGCTGCAGGTAGCGGGGGTTCTTCGCCTGCTTCGAGAAGAAGATCTTCCACTTCCGCGCCGGCGGCAGCAGCGAGCCGATGATCTCGATCGGCTTGGGCGGGGCCTTCAGCGCGGTGCCGGCGGGCGTCCCGGTGAGCACCAGGTCACCGGCCGCGAGCGGCTGGAACCCCGTGAGGGCCTGGAGCGCCTCGACGGGCCCGTAGAGCATGTCGCCCTCGACACGGGCGTCCTGGCGGAGCTCGCCGTCGACCCACAGCGAGAGCCGCAGGTCGGTGAACCGGTCGAGGTCGCCCGGCTCCAGCAGCACGAGCCGGGGTCCGACGGGCGTGAAGGTGGGGTAGGACTTGGCCTCGAAGAACTGCGTCTTGGGCAGCTGCAGGTCGCGCGCCGAGACGTCGTTCGCGATGACGAGTGCGGCGACGACGTCCGCCAGGTTCTCGCGGGTGACCTGCGTGCCGACGGCGACGTCGCGCCCGATGACCAGGCCGATCTCGACCTCGTAGTCGAGCAGCGTCACGTGCGGCGGCCTGACGATGTCGTCGACGGGGCCGCTGATGGAGTGCGACGTCTTGCGGAAGAACGTCAGGGGGACCGTCTCGGGGTCCATGCCGGAGTCCCGGACGTGCGAGGCGTAGTTCGTCATCTGGGCGACCACGCGGCACGGGGAGGTGACGGGGGACTGGAGGCGGCCCGTCGGGACGGGCGCGGGCTCGCCCGCGACGGCGGCGTCGATCGCGGCACGGTCCGCCAGCAGCTCGCCGGTGGTCGCCGCGGCAGTCTCGATGCGCGTCGCCGTGCGGTCGTCCCTCTCGACGTACCACTGGTCGTCGACGCGGATGATGTCGATGCTCATGTGCTTGCCACTTTCAGGAGGCCTCGGAGGCGGGTCAGGTCGAACTCGTTGTCGCTCTCGCGCAGGGCGCGGAGGATGGATCGGGCCTCGGCGAGGGACTCCTTGCCCGGCTTGACGCCGAGGAAGTCGGCCGAGGCGGGCGGGCCCCACTGCGCCAGGCCCGACGCCGTCATGGGCGCCCAGCCGGGCTCGAGGCTGCTGTCGAACATGTCGCCGTCGGTGAAGTGCTCCACGAGGAAGCCCTTGTCGTCGCGCCAGTAGTCGAAGATCTGGCTGCCCTGGATGTGGCGGCCGATGCCCCAGGAGCGCTGGAAGCCGGCGTCCTTGAGGTACTCGCCGCCGGCGGCCAGGACGTCGAGGTCGGCCACCTGGTAGGCGGAGTGCACGTAGCGCGCCCGGGGACCGAGCGTCATCGCGAGCGTGTGGTGGTCGGCGGGCTCGGACCCACGGTCGCACCGGATGAAGCTCATCGTCGGACCCTTCGCCCGCTGGCCCTCGTAGTAGAGGAAGTCGCTCACGATGAGACCGAGCGTGTCGAGGTACCAGTCGAGTGCCTCGGCGTAGCGCGGGGTCTGCAGGACGACGTGCCCGAGTCGCTCGACCTTGGCCGGCTCCAGGGCGGGGCGTTGCGGAGCGTTGACGCGTTCGAGGTCGGGACCGGCGTTGTGGTCCAGCGGCGTCTGCCGCTCCAGCGCCGGGAGCCGGTGGCACCCGGTGACGACCCGCACGCGGGTGCCGCTGGGCTCGACCGCGTCGACCGTCAGTCCGCCCAGGGTCTCGGGCAACGGACGGACCGACGTGCCCAGGTGGTCGGCGAGACGCAGCAGGTCCGCGTCGTCGGCGGCGAGGAACGCCGGTCCCGTGAAGCGAGAGACGGGCCCCTTGCGCACGACGACCGACGGCGTGCCGGGCAGGACGCCGCGCAGGTGCAGCTCGTGCGCCGAGCGGTGGCTCGTGGTGAATCCGAAGGCGTGCGCGAACGTCTCGGCCCCGTCCAGGTCGGGCTTCTGGAACTCCAGCCAGGCGAGGTCCCGGACCTTGACGACCGGGTCGGCCGACCGACCGACGTGCTCGCCCGGGCGGGCACCCTGCTCGCTGTGCAGGTCGTTGTGCGTGTGGTGGGCTGACATGGTCCTCCTCGGTTGACGATATCGTCAGTCATGCCGACCCTCTCAGTCAAGTACTTCTGACGAAATCGTCATTTCTGCCGAGTCGGCGGTACGATGCCGCCATGACCGAGATCACGACCCGGGCCGAGCGGCGCAAGCTGGCCACGCGCCAGGCCCTCGTCCGTGCTGGTCAGCAGCTCATCGCCGAAGGGCGCACGGACGTGCCGGTCCTGACGATCACGCAGGTCGCCGACGTCGGGATGGGGTCGTTCTACAACCACTTCCAGACGAAGGACGAGCTCTACCGAGCCGCGGTCGACGAGGCGCTCGAGCTCCAGGGCCTGGTCCTGGACGCCTGGACGCGCGACCTGGACGACCCCGCGGAGGCCTTCATCCGCAGCTTCCGCATGGTCGGGCGGCTGCACCGCCTCCAGCCGCGTCTGTCCCGCGTGCTGCTGTCGCGTGGACCCGCGCTCGCGATGTCCGACCACGGTCTGGCCCCCCGCGCGCGGCGCGACCTCGAGCACGCCCGCGACGCGGGCCGGTTCCGGTTCCCCGACCTCGAGTCCGTCCTCGTGATCGTCGCCGGCGCCACCCTCATGCTCGGCCAGGCGATCCACGACCGGCCCGACCAGGACGACGCCGAGATGGTCGACCGCGTCGCGGAGGACCTGTTGCGTCTGCTCGGTCTGTCGGACGACGAGGCGGCGGAGCTGGCGCACCAGCTGCTGCCGCCGATCGAGCCGGCGTTCGGGGACTGATCAGCCCGGCCGGTGCTCCGCGTCGTGCAGCTCGACGTCCATGAGCCGGCCGTCCTCGACGAGCGCCGTCATGAAGGTGCAGCGGGGCTGGCGTCGCCGGTCGGTCGGCGACCCGGGGTTGAGCAGGCGCACGCCGCCGGGCGTCGTGGTGTCCCACGGGACGTGGCTGTGGCCGAACACCAGCACGTCCGTGTCGGGGAACTGCGCGTCCATGCGGCGCTCCCGGCCCTGGGCCGCGCCGGTCTCGTGGATCATTGCGATCCGGACGTCCTCGATCTCGACCCGCGCGACCTCGGGCAGCCGGGCGCGCAACGCCTCGCCGTCGTTGTTGCCCCACACGCCGACCAGCCGCTCCGCGCGTGCCTCGAGCGCGTCGAGAGTCGCGACGTCGACCCAGTCCCCGGCGTGCAGCACGACGTCGGCCTCGTCGACCGCTCGCCAGACGCGGTCCGACAGGTCCTTCGCACGCTTGGGCAGGTGGGTGTCCGCGAGGAGCAGGAGCCGGGTGGTCACACCTTCTCCCTCGGCATGCCCTTAGTACCAGTACCGGCTGAGGGGGTTTCTCAAACCTTGAGAGATCAAGTCGGCGGATGCGTACGCACGCTCGACCCGATTCTCGAAGCGCAATTGGGACTGCTCAGGAATGTCTGTGAGGTCGGAAGAATGTTGTCTCAATGCCTCGAGATCGGTGTCGCTAAGCGCTAACGGCCGTGACGTGGATCCGCTCACCGGTACTCCTCTTTCAAACCATTGACGGCGATCCGCTCTTCGCCGCGTACCTCATGATGTCCCAACACTCCGACAAGTGGTTGTACCCGGGCCGGGTCCGGCTCGACAAACTTGCCTGAGGAGTCGGACGTGAATGGCGGACGAGCGTCGAAGACTCGCATGTAGAGCGAAGGTGCCACTCCCGCGTACGGAAGAAGGATTTTGTCCACGTTCTCGGGATACATCGACGCAGCGCGGCTCTTCGAGTACGGATCGATGTAGCGGATCTCACCCAAGCGGACGGAGAGCGCGTGCTTGTAGCAGAGGTGGCATGGATACGTCGTCACGAACAACGTTCCACCGGTCGGTGAGACTCCACGAACCGTTGCATCATCGATCGCCTTCGCTTCAGCGTGGACCGCTCGCTGATACTCGATGACTCCGAGGAGCGCTCCACCCTCAAGTGCCGAGAGGGCGGTGCGAATCGTTTCCTGCTCGGGCTTGCCGTTCCTCGAATGGCTGTCCGCCAGTAAGCCTGCCTCAGCAAAGCGCTGCAGGGTGTCTCGGACGTTCTCCTGCTTTGCCCGCTCGCTGGCGTCGGTGCCAATGAGGATGTCCGGCTGATGGCCGTGGGGCGGATCGTTGAACCCGGTAGCGACGACAGCGTCGCCAACGACTATGGCGGCTCCGACCTTCCTGCTAGCAGAAAGAGAGCGTGCCTGACTGGCGTGCGCTAGATACATCGCGAACTCGCCGATGGTGGGAGCTATCGGCTGTCCGAAGAGAAGGTCAATGAATCTCGTCGGGTCCACGTCGTCCAAGAAGTAGTCCGACTCCGGGTACGTGTCGTTGACCCGTTGTCCTACCGGGTCATCTTCCTCCGCGTCCCTCGTGATGAGGCGATCGATGATCTCATCCTTACTGATTCCTGGACGAAGTCTCAGCGCACGTCGTGAGAGGTTCTGTCTTCGACTCGCCCTCGTGACCTGGGCCCCGAGCAATAGGAACGAATCGCCGTACAGAGCTCGTAGTAGCTCAACCTCCGCCGGACGTTTGAGGGAATGCAAGATGTACGCGGTCCGGCTACGGGCGGTCTCTGCGAGTTCGCCGCCGGCCTCGGTACGCCCATCCGCACGGTGCATGGCAAGTCTCGCCCGTCGGATCTCTCTCACAGCAAGGCGAGCCAGCGCGGCCGGGTCGCCCGTTCCTCGAGGACCATCATGTGCCTTACAGAACTCATCCCCGGCGTTGATCAGTCGCTCGACACGTTCGTCCTCGCTCTCGCTAGGTCTGTGCTCGAGACCGGGTATCGCGGTTGAGAGCTTGATGATCGCGGCGTCGTAGTTGAATTTCGAGAGGCAGCCCTTCACGTTGCTTGCCAAGGCCGTGGTGTCCGTGCCGATGGGCGTCACGAGACCAATGACAAGCTCGGGACCCTTCGGACGACCAGACGTGGGAGTATCCGGGGCAGTTGTGGCTGTCGGCATCCGGCGATCCTAGGTTCTGACTCCGAGATGCAGGCCGAATTTCCCCGCCGACGTGACGTTTGACCGACGATAAACAATCAGTTCTGACGGTTTATGTCATGCTGGACGCGTGACCACGACGCGCACCCCGCAGGCCGAGCGCACGGCGGCCATGAGGCGCCGGCTGCTCGAGGCCACGGTCGAGTGCCTGGTCGAGCTCGGCTGGTCCGGCACGTCGACCACGGTCGTCAGTCAGCGTGCCGGGGTGAGCCGTGGTGCGCAGCTGCACCACTTCCCGACCAAGCAGGCCCTCGTGGTGGCAGCCGTGGAGCACCTGACCGAACGGCGTCGCGACGACCTGACCCGTGACCTCGCCGACCTGCCCGCCGAGGGCCGCACCCGGGCCGTGCTCGAGGTCCTGGCGGCCCAGTTCGTCTCGCCCGTCTTCTTCGCCGCGCTCGAGCTGTGGGTCGCGGCCCGCACCGACGCCGAGCTGCGCGAGGCGGTCGGCCCGCTCGAGCGACGCATCGGACGTGAGACCCACGCGCACGCCGTCGCCCTGCTCGGGATCGACGAGACCAGGGGGAGCAACCGGGAGCTCGTGCAGGCCACGCTCGACCTGCTCCGCGGGCTGGGTCTCGCGGCCTCGTTGAGCGACGACACCCGACGCCGACGCGCGGTCCTCGACGCGTGGGCGCTCACCCTCGACGACGAGCTGGAGCGATGAATGACCGGTCCTGAGACCTCCCCCCGCGACGCCGTGCTGGCCGACCTGGCCGCCGAGAGCGAGCAGCTCGACTCCTGGGTCGCGCCGCTCGACGACGACCGGTGGGACGCCGTCACGACGCCCGAGGGGTGGACCGTGCGGCACCAGGTGGCGCACCTGATGTGGACCGATCGTGCGTCCCTCGCCGCGATCACCGGCGGCGAGGAGTGGGACCTGCTCGTCTCGGCGGCGCAGAAGGATCCGTCCGGCTTCGTCGACTCCGAGGCCGAGCGCATGGCCGAGCTCCCGCCGGAGTCGCTCCTGCACCACTGGCGGGACTCACGCGACCGGCTCGCGCACGCGCTGGCCGGCGTGCCGGACGGCGAGAAGATCCAGTGGTTCGGTCCGCCGATGAGCGCTGCGTCGATGGCCACGGCTCGCCTCATGGAGACGTGGGCCCACTCCCACGACGTCGCGGAGGCCATCGGCATCGTGCCCCCGCAGACGGACCGCTGCCGCCACGTGTGCCACCTGGGCGTCCGGACCCGTGGCTTCGCGTACCTGGTCCGCGGGCAGCAGGCGCCGGCGGTCGACATCCACGTCGCCCTGACCGGCCCGTCGGGTGACCTGTGGACGTGGGGACCGGTCGACGCGCCGGAGCGTGTCACCGGCTCCGGCTACGACTTCGCCCTGCTCGCCACCCGCCGGCGTCACCTCGACGACGTCGACGTCCACGCGGAGGGCGATGCCGCCGCCGAGTGGCTCGGCATCGTCCAGGCCTTCGCCGGGCTGCCCGGCAACGACCCGAAGCGCCTCGCCGATCGTTAGCCCCGGCTGGTGCGGAGCGCCGCCGCCAATCGGATGATGCTGCGCGCTGCGGACTCCAGGGGCTCGGGGGAGCGGCGGGCGCGGGCGAGGATGAACGCACCCTCGAGCTGGCTCAGGACCGCGAGCGCCAGGTCGCGGGCGTCGTCGGCGTCGTCGGTGATGCGCCCGCACCACGCGGTCAGGCCGGTGGTCCAGGCCTCGAACACCTCGGCCGTCGCGACGCGCATCGGCTCGTGGGTGCTCGCGACCTCGAGCGCGATCGTGGCGATGGGACACGCGTCGGCGTAGTCCGTCGCCTCCAGGTCGCGGGCGGCCTGCGCGAACGCCGCGCCGAGCGCCTCGACGGGGTCGTCGGGACCGTCGACGAGGACGCCCATGACCATCGCCCCGTAGGCGGCTCCGGCGGTGCGGACGACCTCCTCGCCGAGCGCGTCCTTGTTGTCGAAGAAGTGGTAGATCGAGCCGATGCGGGCCTGGGACTCCGTGGCGATCTGGGCCAGCCCGGTGCCGGCGTACCCCTGGCGCCGGAACAGGGTGCCGGCCCCGGCCAGGATCCGGTCGCGCGTCGCGGTCATGGGTTGCCTCCTCGGTCCACGACCTGCAGACTAGCCAAGTCTTGAACGATCATTCAAGGAGGCGCCCATGCCCACGATCGACGTCCCGGCTGGACCCATCGACTACGTCGACACGGGCGGCGACGGCCCCGTCGTGGTCCTGACCCATGGGTTCCCGATGGATCACCAGCAGTGGCGCAAGGTCGTGCCGCTGCTCGAGGGGGCGCGGTGCATCCTGCCGACCCTGCCGCTGGGTGGTCACCGCGTCCCGATGAGGCCCGGGACCGACCTCTCCCAGGGTGGCCAGGCCGAGATCCTGGCCGACTTCCTCGAGGCGCTCGACCTGCACGACGTCACGCTCGTCATGAACGACTGGGGCGGCCCGCAGCTCGTCGTCGCGAACGGCCGCGCCGACCGGGTGGGGGCGATGGTGCTCGTGGCGTGCGAGGCGTTCGACAACTTCCCACCGCCGCAGGTGCGGCCGGTGGCGAAGGCGATCCTCGCGCCCGGCGGCACGTGGCTGTTCGTGCGACTCATGCAGACGGCGTTCCTGCGTCACGGACGGAAGACGTGGGGGATCCTGGCGCACGCGCGTGTCCCGGACGAGCTCTACGACGCGTGGTTCGGGCCGGCGCTGCGCAGCCGCGCGATCCGTCGCGACCTGCGCGCGTTCGCGACGGGGACACCCCGCCGCGAGGTGCTGCTGGAGTGGACGGAGGCGTTGCGCACGTTCGACCGGCCGGCGCTCGTGGTGTGGGCCGAGGACGACCTGATGATGCCCCGCGAGCACGGTGCCCGGCTGGCCGAGCTGCTGCCGCAGGGTCGCCTCGTCGAGGTCGCCGGCGCGCGGACGTTGATCCCGGAGGACCAGCCCGAGGAGCTGGCCCGGATCCTGAACGGATTCCTGGCGAAGACTAACAAGCAGGCTTGACTGTTTGTTGCGCCTCGGGGCATGCTCGGGGCGTGACGATCCGTGTCGGCAACTGCTCGGGCTACTACGGCGACCGGCTCTCGGCGATGCGCGAGATGCTGGAGGGCGGGGAGCTCGACTACCTGACCGGCGACTACCTGGCCGAGCTGACGATGCTCATCCTGGGTCGCGACCGCATGAAGGACCCCGCCACGGGCTA
>JALRCA010000028.1 GCA_023257515.1 Aeromicrobium sp. | reverse complement strand
ATCGACGGGATCATCACGGGGTACGCCGTCAAGAAGTACACGGGTCGTGACCTGCGCCCGCTCGGCGCGGACCTCGTGTTCGCCCTGCCGTTCGTCGGCCAGGTCGCGCGCAAGTTCGGCGCCACGCTCGCCTGCACCCAGGACGCGGAGCGGTTGCTCGCCACGGGCGAGCTCGCGGGCGTGTGGCCCGAGGGGTTCAAGGGGATCGGCAAGCCGTTCGCCGAGCGCTACAAGCTGCAACGCTTCGGCCGGGGCGGCTTCGTGTCGTCCGCCATGCGAGCCGGGGTCCCGATCGTGCCGGTCTCGATCGTCGGCGCCGAGGAGATCTACCCGCTCGTCGGCAACGTGCCGTCGCTCGCGCGGCTGCTCGGTCTGCCGTACCTGCCGATCACGCCCTTCTTCCCGCTCCTCGGTCCGCTCGGCATGGTCCCGCTGCCCAGCAAGTGGATCATCGAGTTCGGCGAGCCGATCCGCACCGACGCCTACGAGCCCGACGCGGCCGACGACCCGATGCTGCTCTTCAACGTCACCGACCAGGTGCGCGAGACGATCCAGCAGACCCTGTACGCGCTGCTCGTCGATCGCGGCAACGCGTTCTTCTGAGCGACGAGGTCGCCGACGATCCTCGTCGACTACTGGCCGTTGCCGAGCAGGCCGTCGAGGAGCCCGGGCACGAGACCCGGCTGCGTCTCGTCGCCCAGCAGGCCGCCGAGGAGCGGGTCGGTCACGCCCTTGACGGCCTTGCCGATGCTCGGCGCCGTCGGCGACGAGGTCGGGTCCGGGACGGCGGGCAGCAGGCTCGGCGGGTTCTGGGCCGAGGGGGCCGAGTCGCCGCCGCTCTTCGACGCGTCCTTCGTGCCCGACGACGAGCCCGCCTTCTGCGACGTGGAGCCGGAGCCGGACCCGGTCGTGCTCGGGCGCGGAGCGCTGGCACTGACCGAGCGCATGAGCTCGGTGACGTCGGTGCAGGTCTTGCAGATGGACCCGACCTGGCCCGCCAGCTCGCGCACCGTGTCGGTGGCTCGGCGCATCGGATCGGTCGGGCTGCCCTCGAACGCGTTCGACAGGTCGACCAGGTCGGCGGCGGCCTGCGTGGTGAAGGAGCCGAGTGTCTCGACCGCCGCGTCGGAACCGTCGCTGGAGTAGGCGTCCAGCAGGTCCGCGGAGCCGGAGTCGGCCTGCTCGGAGAAGTCGTCGAGCACGTCGGCGACCTGCGGGTCGTCGGCGGAGGCGCCGTCGGACGCGAGGGCCTTGGCCTCGCTGAGGCGCTCCGTGGCGCGCTCGAGCTGGTACGTGCCTTGCGACTCGGGACCGCGACGCAACGAGAGCTCGATGTTCTCGACGCCGCGCTTGACCGAGTAGAGCGCGTCGCCGGGGACGGCGCTCGCGCTGGAGCTGACGAGACCGACTGCGCCGACGGAGGCGACGGCGGCGGCAGCGAGACCGGCGAGGCGGCGACGGGCGCGGCCGTGGGTCCGCGGTGCGACCGGTGTGCGGTCGACGACCGTGGTCGGCTGGGCCACGAGCACGTCGGCGGCCTCGGCCATCAGGCGCTCGCGCAGTTCCGAGCGGAAGTCCGCCCGCGGCTGCACCGTGGCCGAGGCGCAGAGCAGCTCGGCCGCGCGCACGAGGTCGTCGACGTCGGACTGCCGCACGGAGGAGCGCCGCCCGGAGGCGTGCTGCTCCCACGCGGAGGCGAAGGCCTCGGCGTGATCGGGGCGACGGCGGATCATGACGCGTTCCTCGGGCTGGGGTCGTTGTCATGGTGCACAACGAGGGTGGGACGGTTCGGGTTACGGCTCGGCGAACGGAGGTCGGACATCATCGGATCCCCTCCGGCATGGCCTTGGCGAGGTTGCGCACGGCTCGCAGCTGCAGCTGCTTGATGGCCCCTTCGCTGCGATCCAGCGCGGCGGCGGTCTGCGCGATGCTGAGGCCCTGGATGAACCGCATGAGGACGCAGTCGCGCTGCTCGGCGGGCAGGTTGTTGACGGCCTCGAAGAGGATCTCGTTGGTGAGGAGCGACAGGACGTCATCCTCGGGGCTGGGAGCCGTCTGCGGCCCCTCCGGGACGTCGTCGGAGACGAGCTCGAGCCGCGCCCGGCTGGACTTGTAGTGGTCGGCGACCAGGTTGCGGGCGATGGTCGTGAGCCACGCGCCGAAGTCCTTGCCCTGCCAGCTGAATCGCTGGATCGCGCGCAGACCGCGCACGAACGTCTCGCTCGTCAGGTCCTCGGCGAGCTGGGCGGAACCGACGCGGTAGTAGACGAAGCGGTAGATCGAGGAGACGTAGTGGTCGTAGAGCTGACCGAAGGCCTCGGTGTCCCCGCTGCGAGCGAGGTCGACGAGGGCGCGCAGGCGAGCCGCGTCGACGTCGTCGTCAGGGGCTCCGTCGGGGCCGAGCGACGTCGAGCCGCCGGGGCCGGCCGGAGCCGGGCTCGCGAGCGAGAGCGCGATCGACAGCGTCGTGTCGTCGTCGCACGCCAGTGCCAGCGCCAACGTCCGGCGCAACGGCAGACTGTCTCCCCACATGTCCCCTCCCTGGCCGGGAGTCTACGCGGGTCGTCCGATCCCGTCAGGACTTCCGCCGAATCCATCGGACGGTCTGCCAGGCGCCCGCCGCGGCGGCGCCGAGCGTGGCGGCGCGACCACCGGCGAGCGCGATCTTGCGTCCCGTGCGGTAGTCGCGGATCTGCCAGCCCTCACGCCGCGCGTGGTCGCGCAGCCTGCGGTCGGGGTTGATGGCGCACGGGTGCCCGACGAGCGACAGCATGGGCAGGTCGTTGCTGGAGTCGGAGTAGGCCGAGCACCGTGAGAGGTCGAGTCCCTCGCTCTCGGCGAGGTGCGTGACGGCGACGGCCTTGCCCTCGCCGTGCAGCATCTCCCCGACGAGCTCACCGGTGTAGACGCCGTCCTCCTGCTCGGCGATCGTGCCGAGGGCTCCGGTGAGACCGAGGCGCCGGGCGATGACGCGCGCGATCTCGACCGGCGCGGCGGTCACGAGCCACACACGCTGGCCCTCGTCGAGGTGGCGCTGCGCGAGCGCGCGGGTCCCGGGCCAGATCTTCGCGGCCATGTGCTCGTCGAAGATCTCCTCGCCGATCTCCTCGAGCTCGCTCGCGCGGTGCCCGGCGATGAACGCGAGTGCCGACGAACGCGCCTTGGCGATGTGCTCGGGGTCCTCGACTCCTGCGACACGGAAGTAGAGCTGCTGCCACATCGCCTTGGCGATGTCGGCGGTCGTGAAGAACTGGCGCTGGTGCAGTCCCTTGGCCAGGTGGAAGATCGATGCGCCCTGCATGATCGTGTTGTCGACGTCGAAGAATGCCGCAGCCTGGCGGTCCGCCACCGGCTCGAGCGCGTACTCGACCTCGGCCGCCGACGCCGCCGCCTGTCCGGCCAGCATCGAGCGCTTGCGCAGGTTGCGGGTGCGCGGTGGCTCCGGCGTCATGCCCCGACCCTAGCGGGACGGTGCCGGCGGCAGAAGGGTCGACGCATCGGGTCGAGGGGCTCATGTCGTCGGCGTCGCTGTGGTTGACTCGGGCGCGTGAGGGTCAACCTGAGCGAGCTCGTCTCCGAGGCGGCACGCGACGTCCCCGAGGCCGTCGCGCTGGTCGAGACGCGTGCCGAGCGGCGCGAGGTCACCTGGGCGGAGCTGGATCGAGGGGCCGACACGATCGCCCGCGGGCTGCTCGGTCGAGGGCTCGTGGCCGGGGCACGGGTTGCCGTCGTCATGGCGAATCGCGCCGACCTGCCGATCGCCTACTTCGGGATCCTGCGCGGTGGCATGGTCGCGGTGCCGGTCAACCCGCGCTCGACGGCGCGGGAGATCGGTCGCATGCTCCTCGACTCCGGTGCGCGTGTCGTGCTGTGCGACGAGCACGGCATCGATCAGCTGCGCACGGCGCTCGCCGAGGTCGACCACCAGGTCGACGTGGTGGTCGACGGCGCCGAGGCGGCGACGGGCGAGACGACCTTCGCAGACTTCCTGGACCAGGCCCCGGCGACCGCGCCGGCGGCGCCGCGCGACCCCGAGGCGACCGCCGTCATCCTCTACACCTCCGGGACGAGCGGGAGACCGCGGGGCGCGATGCTGTCGCACCGGGCGCTCCTGGCCAACATCGAGCAGACCGCGGCGATCGAGCCCCCGCCGGTCGCCGCCGACGACGTCGTGCTCGGTCTCCTGCCCATGTTCCACGTCTACGGTCTCAACGCCGTGCTCGGCCAGGCCGTGCGTCAGCGGGCACGCACCGTGCTCGTCGAGCGGTTCGACCCGGTGGCGCTGCTCGAGCTGGTGCGCGCCGAGGGTGTGACCAACCTGGCCCTCGCGCCGCCCGTCATCGCGGCGTGGGCGGGACGTCCGGAGCTGCGTGAGGCGCTCCGCGACGTCCGCACGGTGCTGTCGGGCGCGTCGGCCCTCGACCCGGACCTGGCGGCGGCCTTCGAGGACTCCTCGGGTCACGTCGTCGAGCAGGGCTACGGCTTCACCGAGGCCGCGCCGGTCGTCACCGCGACGTTGGCGACCGACCGCCCCGAGGGGGAGCGTCCGCCTCCGCACAGCGTCGGGTCACCGTTGCCGGGCGTGGAGGTGCAGGTGCTGGACGCCGCCGAGCGGGTCTCCCAGGACCCCGCGCAGATCTGGGTGCGCGGCGACAACCTGTTCAGCGGCTACTGGCCCGATCGCGCCGACGGTCCGCGCGCCGACGGCTGGTACCCGACGGGCGACGTCGGCTACCTGACCGACGCCGGTGAGCTGGTGCTGGTCGACCGGCTCAAGGAGCTCGTCATCGTCTCGGGCTTCAACGTCTACCCGGCCGAGGTCGAGATCGCCATCGGCGAGGTCGCGGGTGTCGACCAGGCGGCCGTCGTCGGCATCCCGGACGAGGAGACGGGTGAGGCCGTGCTTGCGTTCGTCGTCCCGGAGCGGGGCCAGGACCCTGCCGTGCTCGAGGCGGCCGTGCACGAGGCGGCCGCCGAACGACTGGCTCGGTTCAAGCGTCCCTCGCGGATCGTGGTGGTCGACGACCTGCCGTACTCGGCGACCGGCAAGGTGGCCAAGGGACGACTGCGCGCCCTGGCCCGCCGCGACGTCCTCGGCCTCGACCCGGCATGAGGCTCGGCCGGAAGAAGGGGCGGCAGGACGGCGCCACCTCGGGGGGTGACGCGCCTGGGCTCGCTGGACCGGCGGGGAACGGCGCCCCGGCAGGGGCGCCGGGCCCTGGGCGGCAGGACCAGCAGAGCGTGCCGGGCCCTGGGCGGCAGGGCCAGCAGAGCGGGCCGGGCCCTGGGCGGCAGGACGGCGCCACCTCG
>JALRCA010000277.1 GCA_023257515.1 Aeromicrobium sp. | reverse complement strand
CATCCCCGACCCACGCCGGACCCACCCCTCCCCCCCCCGCTGAGCGTGACGATCCCGGGCGGAATTCGCGCGATTGCGCCCGGGATCGTCACGCTCAGCGGGTGGGTGGGGTGTCGGGGGCGGTTGGTAGGTTCGGGCCGTGCGCATCGCGACCTGGAACATCAACTCCGTCCGCAGCCGCATCGAGCGAGTCGCCGCGTTCCTCGAGCGCCACGACGTCGACGTCCTGGCGCTGCAGGAGACCAAGTGCCGCGACGACCAGTTCCCCGGGCTCGAGCTGTCGGCCATGGGCTACGAGTACGCCCACCACGGGCTCAACCAGTGGAACGGCGTCGCCATCGTGTCGCGCGTCGGGCTCGAGGACGTCGCGACGAGCTTCGCCGACGACCAGCCGCTGTTCGGCGAGCCCGAGGTGCTCGAGGCACGCTCCATCGGGGCCACCTGCAACGGCGTACGGCTCTGGAGCCTCTACGTCCCCAACGGTCGCGACCTCGACCACCCGCACTACGCCTACAAGCTCGCGTGGCTCGAACGACTGCGCGCCAGCGGCGCCCAGTGGCTCGCCGACGACCCGAAGGCCCCCATCGCGCTGGCCGGCGACTGGAACATCATCCCGACCGACGACGACGTCTGGGACGTCGCCGCATTCGAGGGCAAGACCCACGTCTCGCAGCCCGAGCGCGACGCGTTCGACGCCGTCGTCGACGCCGGTTACGCCGACGTCGTCCGGCCGCACACCCCCGGGCCCGGCGTCTACACGTACTGGGACTACCAGCAGCTCGCCTTCCCCAAGAAGCGCGGCATGCGCATCGACTTCGTCCTCGGCTCCCCCGCGTTCGCCGACCGCGTCACCGGCGCGTTCATCGACCGCGAGGAGCGCAAGGGCAAGGGCGCCAGCGACCACGCCCCCGTGGTCGTCGACCTCGAGGACTGAGGCGACCGCACGCCGACCCTCGACACACCGGTCCTCACCAGCGGCTGTCGTCCACCACGGTGTCGCGGACGGCCGTCAGCGACGACTCGAGCCCCGACAGGTCGGTGGACCCGAGCGCGACTCGGAGCGCCTGCGGCGGGTGGGGGTCCGCGCTGTACGGCTCGGCGGTCGCGACCGCGATCCCCTGCCGGGCCAGCGTCGCGGCGACCCGGTCCGGTCGCGCGTCCGCCGGCAACGGCAGCCACAGGAAGTACGACGCCGGGTGCCCGACGACCGGCAGGTCCCCGAGCGCGCGGCGAGCGACCTCCTGGCGCGCACGGGCGTCCTCGCGCTTGAGCACCTCGAGGCGCGCCACGGTGCCGTCCTCGATCCAGCGGCGGACGAGCGCGGTGGCGAGCACCGGCGTGTTCCACGTCGTGACCCTGACGGCCCGCTCCAGGGCCGGCACGAGCCCGGCGGGGGCCACGACGAACCCGACCCGCAGACCGGTCGCGACGCTCTTGGACAGACCCGACACGTACACGGTGACGTCGGGCGCGATCGAGGCCAGGGGCGGCGGAGGGTCCTCCTCGAGGTAGGCGTACGACGCGTCCTCGACCACGAGGGCGCCCCGGCGCCGGGCGATGGCGCACAGCCGCTCCCGCTGCGCGGCCGACAGGACCCATCCCAGAGGGTTGTGGAGGGTCGGCATCGTGTAGACCGCGCGGATCGGTCGGCGCGCGCACAGCGCGTCGAGGGCGTCGAGGTCGGGGCCGTCGTGCCGGACGGGGACCGGCGCCAGGTCGAGCCTGAGCTGCCGCGCGAGAGCGGTGAAGCCCGGATAGGTGAGGGCGTCGACGGCCACCGCGTCGCCTGCGGACAGCGTCGACATCACGGTGACGGCGAGTCCGTGCTGGGCGCCGCTGACGACGAGGACCCGGTCGGGGTGCGTGGTGAGACCGCGCCGCAGCAGGTGGCCGGCGATCGCCGCCCGGTCCTGACCACGGCCCGCGTGCGGCTGGTAGCGCAGCAGCGCCTCCAGGTCCCCGGAGGAGGCCAGGTCCCTGAGGCCCGCACGGAGCAGGTCGGTCTGCAGCGGCAGGGCGGGACTGTTGAAGCTCAGGTCGATCGCGTCGGCCGGGACCGCCCGCTGGTCCACGCCGTGACCCGACGGCAGCGAGGTGTCACGGACGAACGTGCCGCGTCCCCGTTCACGACTGACGAGTCCCCTCGACTCCAGCTCGGCGTACACCCGGGTCGCCGTCACCACGGCGATCTGCTCGCGACGGGCGAGCTCGCGATGCGTCGGCAGGCGCGAACCCGCGCCCAGGCGGCCGGCGCGGATGTCGGCAGCGATCGACTCGACCAGGACGCGGTACTTGGGCGGTGGCACGAGCGGATTGTATGCATGACAATTCTTTGACTGTGCTGGACAGCCGTTCCTAGCGTGGCGCCGACACCACGAGAGGACCGCAGACATGCACATCGCCATCTTGACGTTCGAGGGCTACAACGAGCTCGACTCCCTGATCGCCCTGGGGGTGCTGAACCGCGTCGCCGGCGACGACTGGCGCGTCAGCATCTGCACCCCGACGCCGAGGGTCACGTCGATGAACGGCGTCGTGATCGAGCAGATGTCGACGCTCGACGAGGCGTGCGACGCCGATGCCGTGATCGTCGGCAGCGGGGCGGCCACCCGCGAGGTGGTCGAGGACGCGTCGATCATGAGCACGCTCCGCGGCCTTGACCCGACGCGCCAGCTCGTGGCCGCGCAGTGCTCCGGCGCCCTCGTGCTGGCCAGGCTGGGGCTGCTCGAGGACACCCCCGCGTGCACGGACCTGACGACCAGGCCGTGGGTGGTCGCAGCCGGCATCGAGGTGCTGAACCAGCCCTTCCACGCCAGCGGCAACGTCGCCACGGCGGGCGGCTGCCTGGCGTCGCCCTACCTGGCCGGGTGGACCATCGCGCGACTTCGCGGTCAGGAGGAGGCCGAGAGCGCGCTGCACTACGTCGCGCCGGTCGGCGAGAAGGACGACTACCTCGAGCGCGCCTGGAGCGCCATCGCGCCCTACCTGCCGGCCGGTGCCCCCGCGGCGGCGTGAGACGTGCCGCGCCGCTCGGGCTCCGGCGGCCATGCGGCACAATCGCCACGACGCCGCGCCGCGGCCGACCCGATGAGGAGTGACGTCGTGATCAGCACCCGGTTCACCGAGATCTTCGGCATCGAGCACCCCGTCGTGTGCGGCGGCATGACCGCCGTCGGCACGGCGGAGCTCATCGCCCCCGTGGCCGAGGCCGGCGCGCTGGGCTTCCTCACGGCGCTCACGCAGCCGACGCCCGAGGCGCTGGTCGCCGAGATCGGACGCGTCCGCGAGCGCACCGACAAGCCGTTCGGCGTCAACCTCACGATCCTGCCGACGATCGACCCCGTCCCCTACGACGAGTACCGCGACGCGATCATCTCCTCCGGCGTCCGCATCGTCGAGACGGCGGGCGCCAACCCGGCGCCCCACCTGCCGGCGTTCAAGGAGGCCGGGGTCAAGGTCGTGCACAAGGCGGTCGCGGTGCGGCACGCGCTCAAGGGCCAGGCCCTGGGGGTCGACGCCATCAGCATCGACGGCTACGAGTGCGCCGGACACCCCGGCAACGACGACGTGGGTGGTCTCGTGCTCATCCCGGCCGCCGTGCGGGCGCTGGACATCCCCGTGATCGCCAGCGGGGGAATCGGCGACGCGGCCGGTCTGGCCGGCGCGCTCGCGCTCGGCGCCGACGCGGTCAACATGGGCACCCGGTTCGTCGCGACGATCGAGGCGCCGGTCCACCAGGCCGTCAAGGACCAGATCGTCGCCAACGACGAGCGCGCCACGCAGATCGTCTTCCGCGCGTTCGGCAACACCGCCCGCGTCGCACGCAACGCGATCTCCGAGGAGATCGCGCGGCTCGAGCAGCGTGAGGGTGCCACGTTCGACGACGTCGCCGCCCTCGCGTCCGGGCAGCGGGGACGCACCAACGTGCTCGGCGAGGGACGACTCGACGACGGCATGTGGTGGGCCAGCCAGGCGCAGGGAGTCATCCACGACGTGCCGACCGTCGGCGAGCTCGTCGACCGCATGGTCACCGAGGCGTCCGAGATCCTGCGCGGCCTCGCGGCGCGCGTCTCCTGAGTCGGCCGGTTTGGTGCTGTCCGGCTAGGCTCGGGCTCGTGCCCGAATCCGTCAAGCGCCAGCTGCCCGTCTGGCAGGAGTCGATCCTCCTCGTCGTCACGGCCCTGGTCATGGCGATCGTCGTCAAGGCGTTCTTCCTGCAGGCGTTCTACATCCCGTCGCAGTCGATGGAGCCGACGCTCCTCGTGAACGACAAGATCCTGGTGCAGAAGGTCTCGTACTGGGGTGGCGGCGAGCCGCAGCGTGGCGACGTCGTCGTGTTCGACGACCCGGGGGGCTGGCTCAGTGACGCCGACACGACCAAGGCCAACAATCCCGTGCAGCGGGCGCTCGAGGTCATCGGGCTCTACCCGACCGGCGGCCACCTCATCAAGCGCGTCATCGGCGTCGCCGGCGACCGGGTCAAGTGCTGCAACGCCGACGGGCAGCTGACGGTCAACGGCAAGGCGATCGACGAGCCCTACCTCATGGACCCGTCGGCCAACACCGACCGGCGCTTCGACGTCAAGGTGCCGGCCAACCACGTGTGGGTCCAGGGCGACAACCGCGGCAACTCGGCGGACTCGCGCGAGCACCAGGGCGACCCGGGCGGTGGCTTCATCCCGGACTCCGCGATCGTGGGCAAGGCCTGGCTGCGCCTGTGGCCTCTCGACCGCTTCGGCTTCACCGGGGGCACCGACGCCTTCGAGGACGTCCCCGACCCCCAGTAACCCCCTCCGTCATCACCCCACCCACTCGCTGAGTGTGACGATCCCGGGCGCAAACCGCGTGTTTGCGCCCGGGATCGTCACGCTCAGCGGGTGAGGGGGTCTGCTGGGTGGGTGGTCAGGAGAGCCAGGTGGGGCGGAGCGGGAAGTG
>JALRCA010000262.1 GCA_023257515.1 Aeromicrobium sp. | reverse complement strand
TCGACGACGAACAGCGTCTCGTCGGGTGAAACCGCGTCGCGGATCGCCGCGGCCTGCGCCATCAGAACGTCGTCGATGCCCAGCCGCCCGGCGGTGTCGATGACGACCACGTCGAAGTGCTTCGCCCGGGCCTCGGCCAGGCCCGCCGCGGCCACCTCGACCGGGTCACCCGGTCCGGCGCCGGCTATCTCCGGCGCGTCGGGCGCGGTTCCTGGATGCGGCGCGAACACGCTGACCCCGGCTCGCTCGCCGACGATCCTGAGCTGGTTGACGGCCCCGGGCCGCTGCAGATCGCAGGCCACCAGCAGAGGCGTGTGGCCCTGTCCGCGCAGCCACCGGGACAGCTTGCCCGCCAGCGTCGTCTTCCCGGCACCCTGCAGGCCGGCGAGCATGATCACCGTCGGCGGCTGCTTGGCGAACTGCAGCCGGCGGGTCTCGCCGCCGAGGATGCCGATGAGTTCCTCGTTGACGATCTTGATGACCTGCTGCGCCGGGTTCAGCGCACCGCTGACCTCGGCACCGAGCGACCGCTCCTTGATGCGTCCGATGAACTCGCGCACCACCGGCACGGCGACGTCGGCGTCGAGCAGCGCGAGACGGATCTCGCGCGCCGTGGCGTCGATGTCGGCCTCGGAGAGCCGGCCCTTGCCGCGCAGGTTCTTGAACGCAGACTGCAGGCGGTCTTGCAGGGAGTCGAACAACGTCGTTCCTCGGTGGCAGGTGGGAGTTCTGGGTCGTCGTCCAGCCTAACCGAGCGACCAGGACCGCCTCACACGAGCGCGACGCCGACCGCCTCCTTGACGCGCTCGGCCGCGTCGTCGGCGAGGGGGTGTCCCTCGTCGTCGACGACGTAGAAGACGTCGCGGGCCTCGTCGCCGTAGGTCGACAGGTGGGCCGAGCGGATGGAGTGGCCCAGCTCGGCGATCGCGTTGGCGACCGTCCAGACCAGACCACGCCTGTCGCGGGCGCGGACCTCCAGCAGGGTCGCGGTCTGCGCGTGCTGCGGCACGATGCGCGCCGAGGAGCGCGCGCCCTCCTCGGGCTTGAGCTCCATGCGCGGCGCGAGGTCGATCTCGCCCGCCAGCACCGGGCGCAGCCGCTCGCGGCACGAGCTCGCGTCGACGTCGGGCCGCTCGACCTCCCACAACGAGACCGCAGCACCCCGGCCCGATCCGGCGGCGGCCTCGGTGACCATGCGGACCGACCGGATCGCCATGCCCTGCAGCGCGAGTCCCCCGGCGATCTGCGCCATGAGCCCCGGCCGGTCGGTCGTCGAGACCGTGAGCAGCGATCCGCCCTGGTGCTTCTCGACGGTGAGGTCGAAGTCGTCGGCGGCCAGCCGGTCGAGGTCCGGGTACGGGACGCCCTCCGGCCAGCCCTCGTAGGCCTCGAGCTCCTCGGCCGCCGGCCAGGAGGACGCGAGCGCGAGGGCCGTCTTGTCCACGAGCCCCCGGATCAGGCCCCTCCTCCAGGTCGACCACGCACTGGCGCTCGTGGCCCGCGCGTCGCACTCGGTCAGGTGGGCCAGCAGGTCGAGGAACGAGCGTGACTCGGCGATCTCGGCGACGTTCGCCGCGGTCGACGGGTCCTCGATGTCGCGACGGGTCGCCACGGTCGGCAGCAGCAGGTGCCACAGGACCAGTCGTCGAATCGTCTTCGCGTCCTTGCGCGAGAACCCCCACCGCTGGGCGATGGCCTCGGCCATCGGCGCACCGACCTCGCTGTGGTCGCCCGGACGACCCTTGCCGATGTCGTGCAGCAAGGCAGCGACGGAGAGGAGGTCGGGACGATCGACCTCGCCGCGCAGCTCGGCGGCGACCACGCACGCCTCGATGCTGTGCCGGTCGACGGTGTACTCGTGCACGGGCGAGCTGGAGCCCCGCAGGCGGATGTCGGACCACTCGGGCAGCCAGCGGTCGACCACGCCGGCGTAGTCGAGCTCGTCCCAGACCGGCGTCAGCCCGGGGCCGGCCGTGAGCAGGTCGACCATGAGACGGCGAGCCTCCTCGGGCCACGGCTCCGGGATGTCGCCGAGCGAGTGGGCCAGGCGGGCGGCGCTGCCCGAGCCGAGCACGAGCCCGCGCCGGGCCGCCGCGGACGCCGCCCGCAGCGCGACGAGCGGGTCGTCAGCCGGGTCGGCGTCGCGCATGACGACCACCTCGTCGCCCAGCCGACCCACGCCGTCGGAGATCGGCTCCACACGGGGACTCGTGAGCCGCGTCAGGGTCGGTGTCGGCTCCAGCACCGCCTCGATGCGGCGCCACGTGACACCGGCCAGGTGCGCCACGCGTCGCCCCAGGTTGCGCACGTGCAGGTCGATCTCCTCGGGGGGCCGACCGAGCGACGCGGCCACGTCGACCACGAGCTCTGGAGTGAGCTTGTCGGTGCGGCGACCGGCGGCGGTGTGCAGCGCGTCGCGCAGGTCGAGCAGCTCGGTGCGCAGGGCCTCGCTCTCGCCCTGCGGGACGTCGACCAGCCAGGTGGCGACGAGCGCGCGCAGCACGACGCCGTCGCGCAGGCCTCCCCCGGACTCCTTGAGGTCGGGTACCGCGGTGTGCGCCACCCACCCGAAGCGGTCGATGCGGTCGGTGCGGGCGTCGCGTACCTCGGCGACGCGTTGGCGCGCGTCACGTCGCCAGTCGGCCAGGACCTGCGACCGCAGGCCGAGGACCAGACCGGAGTCGCCGGCGACCGTGCGGGCGTCGAGCATGCCCATCGCCGCGCGGTGGTCCTGCGCCGCGGTCTCACGCATCTGCACGACGTCGCGCACCGAGTGGTCGAGGGCGACCTTCTGCTCCCACAGCGGGTACCAGATCGACTCCGCGACCTCGCGCACGCGCGCCTCGTCCATGCCCGGCTCGTGCAGGAGCACGACGTCGAGGTCGCTGAACGGCGACAGCTCGGAGCGCCCGTAGCCGCCGACGGCGACGAGGGCCAGGCCGACGCCCTCGCGCGGGTCGTCCGGCGACGGGACCGCGGACGCGAAGAGCCGACGCAGCTGCCGGTCGGCCTGCTCGGCCCGTTCCTCGCGCTCGCGCGAGGTGTCGGGAGCAGGAGGCAGCTGCGTCGGCTCGTCGTCGGTCCGGGTCACGCCCCTAGCGTGCCCCATGCCGGTTCGGTCAGAGCGCGGCCTCGTCGGTCTCGCCCGTGCGGACCCGCACGACGGAGTCGACGGGGATGACCCACACCTTGCCGTCACCGATCTTGCCCGTCTGGGCAGCGGCGGTGATGGTCGAGACCACGCTCTCGACGTCGGCGTCGTCGACGACGACCTCGAGGCGGATCTTGGGCACCAGGGTCACGTCGTACTCCGCGCCACGGTAGACCTCGGTGTGGCCCTTCTGCTGTCCGTAGCCGGACGCCTCGGTGACGGTCATGCCGGCGACGCCGGCCGACGCGAGGGCCTCACGGACTTCTTCCCACTTGTGCGGCTTGATGACCGCAGTCACGAGCTTCATCTCAGACTCCCGTCTTGAAGGGCGAACCACCGGATCCACCGGTGTAGTCGTACGCGGACTCGAGGTGCTCGACCTGGTCGATGCCAGTCACCTCGTCCTCCTCGTCGATGCGGAAGCCGATCGTGAGGTCGATCAGCTTGCCGATGACGTACGTCAGCACGAACGAGAAGAGCATGACCACGACGGCTGCGACGACCTGCTTGCCGAGCAGCTCCGCGTTGCCACCGTAGAACAGACCGTCGACCGGGGCACCGCCGCCGGGGTTGGTCGTGGCGAGGAAGCCGATCAGCACGGTGCCGATGAGGCCGCCCACGAGGTGGACGCCGACGACGTCGAGCGAGTCGTCGAAGCCGAGCTTCCACTTGAGGCTCACCGCCGCGGCGCAGATGACGCCGGCGACGAGACCGAGGATGACCGACCCGAGCGGCGACAGGGCGCCGGCGGCCGGGGTGATCGCGACGAGGCCGGCGACGGCGCCCGAGGCTGCGCCGAGGCTCGTGCCCTTCTTCTCCTTGATGAACTCGTAGGCGAGCCAGCCGAGGATGGCGGCAGCCGTGGCGACGGCGGTGTTGACGAACGCCAGGCCCGCGAGACCGTTGGCGCCGACGGCGGAGCCGGCGTTGAAGCCGAACCAGCCGAACCACAGCAGGCCCGCACCGAGCAGGACGAACGGCAGGTTGTGCGGACGCATCGGGTCACGCTTCCAGCCCGTGCGCTTGCCGAGCACGATCGCGAGCGCGAGGCCCGCCGCACCGGCGTTGATGTGCACCGCGGTACCACCGGCGAAGTCGACGGCCTCGAGCTTGGTGGCGATCCAGCCGCCGTTGTCGCCGAAGTCGAAGACCCAGTGCGCGACCGGGAAGTAGACGACGCTGACCCACACGACCACGAAGACGATCCAGCCGGCGAACTTCGCACGGTCGGCGATCGCGCCGCTGATGAGGGCGACGGTGATCGCGGCGAAGGTGAACTGGAACCCGACGAAGATCAGCGCCGGGATGCCGGCGCTGGTGATCGTCTCGGCGCCCGGTTCACCGGGGATCATGCCTTTGAGTCCGAAGAACTCGAACGGCCCGGCGAACAGGCCGCCGATGTCCTTGGTGCCGAACGAC
>JALRCA010000189.1 GCA_023257515.1 Aeromicrobium sp. | reverse complement strand
AGCAGGTGCGTCGTCAGATCGCGGCAGCCGTCGCGGACGGCGCCCTCGCACCCGGGCACCGCCTCCCGACGGTCCGACAGCTCGCCGCCGACCTGCACGTGGCGGTCAACACCGCCGCCCGGGTCTACCGCGAGCTCGAGGCCGACGGCCTGATCGAGACCCAGGGCCGTCGCGGGACGTTCGTGCGCTCGAGCCGGCTCGACGACGCCGACGCCCGGGCGGCCGCCCGCACGTACGTCGAGACGCTGCGCCGCTCCGGTCTGTCGCGCGACGAGGCCGTGAGGCTCGTCGACGAGCACTGGACCCCATGAGGACCGGACCGGCTCGAGGCGCTGACCGGCCGTCGGCCCCGACCACGTCCGGGACCGACGGCCGACACCTCAGCGCGGCGGCGCGAGCGCCGTGAGCTCGGCGTCGGTGAGCGGGACGAACCGATCGCCCTGCAGCATCCACATCGTCCCGTCGGCGACCCGCAGCCACAGCCCGATCAGGTCGACGTCGGCGTCACCCGCCTCGGTCGCCAGCCGGTCCAGGGCCACCGCGACGTTGACCTGCGAGAGCTGGTCGGCCTCGGAGAGTCCCTCGGCCGCGGCCGACCGGCCCACCGGGTGACCGGCGCGCCAGGCGTCGAGCGACGGCTGGGCGTGCCGCATCCATCGCGCGACCGGGTCCGACGCCGCGGTGTCGACCTCGAGCGCAGCGCTCATCGCCCCGCACCCGGAGTGACCGCACACCACGATCGTCGGCACCTCGAGCGAGTCCAGCGCGAACCGCAGCGGCGCACTCACCGAGGCGTCGTCGCCGCCCGGCACGAGGTTGCCCATCGTGCGCACCGTGAACAGGTCACCGGGTCCGCTGCTGGTCAGCAGGTTGGGCACGACCCGCGAGTCGACACAGCTGAGGAAGAACGCGTCGGGCGCCTGCCCGCCGTCGAGGTCCTCGTAGACCGGCAGCAGCTCGTCGGTCGCCCGTCGGTGGTACTCGCGGATGCCCGTCGCGAGCAGCCGTGTGGCTCCCAGCCGGTTGCGCGGCTGGGCGGCCTGCCAGGTCGACCACGGCTTCCACTGGCGGTCGGTGCGCGGGACGACCTTCGCGGGCGCGGAGGACACCTCGGCCGCCGGCGTCGGACGTTCGACCTCGACCGTGCCGCCGGCGACCTCGTAGCGGTTCTGCCAGAGCGCGAGCTGCTCCTCGGTCGCCGCGTCGACGTAGTCCACGAGCAGGTCGACCTCGACCACCTGACCGAGCGGGACCTGGTTGAGGGCGCGCACGAGCTTCGGCGTCGAGAGAAAGCTGAGGGTCCCCCGCACGTCGACGCACCACAGCTCGCGACCGTCGGGCGCGTGTCCGCGACGCTCGGCCACCGCGTGCACCGTCGCGACCCGCCACAAGATGACCGCGAGCGCGCCGACGAGACCGATCATGACGCCCTCCACGAGATTGAGCGCGAGGACGCCGACGATCGTCACGACGTAGATCCAGAGCTCTCCGCGGGCATGGGCGTCGCGCATGTCGGAGGGCTTGACCAGCTGGAAGCCCATGACGATGAGCAGGCCGGCGAGCGCCGCGAGCGGGATCTGCTCGACGAGGCCGCCGAGCAGCACCGCGAACACCAGGACCCACAGGCCGTGCAGGACCGCCGACCCACGCGTGCGCGCGCCCGAGGCCACGTTGGTGGCACTGCGGACGATGACGCCCGTGACGGGCAGTCCACCGAGCAGCCCCGACAGCGAGTTCGCCGCGCCCTGGCCGAGGAGCTCGCGGTCGAGGTCCGAGCGCGTGCTGCCGTGCAGCTTGTCGACCGCCACGGCCGACAGGAGGCTCTCGACGCTCGCGATGATCGTGATCGTGAGGACGGCGCCGAGGAAGGCCAGCATCGAGGTGTCCGGCAGCTCCGGCAGGCCGATCTGCGACAGGAGCGACCCACCGAGGTCGACGCGTGGGGCGTCGGGCAGCCAGGCAAAGGCCACGAGGGTCGCACCCACGACGGCCACGAGCGGTCCGGGCACGACGCGCACCCGGTCCGGGAGCCGCGGCCACAGCACGAGGGTGAGGATCACGAGCGCTGCGGCGCCGAGGGCGTGCGGCTGCAGCGAGCCGAGGTTCCCCGCGTAGGCCGTCACGTTCCTCCACGCCGACGGCTCGGAGGTGCTGCCGAGCGCGACGTTGAGCTGGCCGAGCAGGATCGACAGACCGATCCCCGCGAGCATCGCGCGCACCACGGTGGGCGAGATCGCGAGCGCGTACCGGCCGACCCGGCTCACGCCCAGCACGACCTGCAGGACGCCCGCGGCCGCGGTGATGAGGCACGTCGTGCGCCAGCCGAAGCGGTCGACCGTCTCGGCGACCACGACGACGAGACCGGCGGCAGGACCGCTGACCTGCAGCGGGGCGCCTCCGAGGAGGCCGGCGACGATGCCGCCGACGACGGCGGCGATGAGCCCGGCGGCGACCGGCGCCCCCGAGGCGGCGGCGATGCCGAGCGACAACGGCACGGCGACGAGGAACACGACGAGCGACGCGGTCACGTCGAACCGCGCGTCCCGGCGCCACCACGCGCCGAGGCCGGATCCCGGTGGACTGGTGTCGCTCTGGTGGGACAGGTGCATGGCACTACTCCTGTGGTCGGGTCGCCCCTCCCGAGTGGGGGCGACGGACCGGGACCGGGGCCCCGTGGGTCGACGCTAGGCAGGTGTGGGCGCGATGGCAGGCCAACCGTCGCGTGACGTGACGCACGTCTGATGCCGATGCCGGAAGTTGCGTCGCGCACCGACCCGGATCCGACCCGGTACCGCGGGACCGGAGGTCGCCGTGGAGACGGCGGGAGGGCGCGTCGCGGCACCCGGTGCTGCCCGAGAGTTCACGCGCTGTTCACGCGGGAGCCCGACGAGGTCGTCCCTCAGGCGCCCGTCGGGTTCGGGTTGCGCCAGGTCCGCTCGAACGGCAGCCGCCAGGCGCGCGGCGCGATCAGCTGGTGCACGGAGTTCGGTCCCCACGTGCTCGGCTGGTAGACGCGCACCGGCGGCGGGTCGTCGAGCAGCGGCTGCGAGATCTCCCACAGCCGCTCGATGCCCTCGGCCGTCGTGAAGAGCGTCCGCTCGCCCTTCATCGCATCGAGGATGAGCCGCTCGTACGCCTCGAGCACGTCGCCGGCGCGCTCGGTCTCCTGCATCGCGAACTGCAGCGACAGCTTGTCGAGCCGCATGCCGGGGCCCGGCCGCTTGCCGTAGAACGAGAGCGACAGCTTGGAGGAGTCGGCCAGGTCGAAGGTCAGGTGGTCGGGCCCCGCCAGGCCGACCCCCGAGCCCTGCGGGAACATCGACTTGGGCGGCTCCCGGAACGCGATCGAGATGATGCGCGCACCCTCGGCCATGCGCTTGCCGGTGCGCAGGTAGAACGGGACGCCCGCCCAGCGCCAGTTGTCGATCTCGGCCTTGAGTGCCACGAACGTCTCGGTCTCGGAGTCGGGCGAGACACCGTCCTCGTCGCGGTAGCCCTGGTACTGCCCGCGCACGACCTCGGTCGGCACGAGCGGCAGCATCGAGCGGAAGACCTTGTTCTTCTCCTCGCTGATCGAGTCGGAGTCCAGCGAGGTGGGCGGCTCCATCGCCATGAACGCGAGGATCTGGAACAGGTGGGTGACGACCATGTCGCGGAACGCGCCGGTGCCCTCGTAGAAGCCGGAGCGGCCCTGCAGCGACAGCGTCTCCGGCACGTCGATCTGGACGTGGTCGATGAACGTCCGGTTCCAGATCGGCTCGAACAGACCGTTCGCGAACCGGAACGCCAGGATGTTGAGCGCCGCCTCCTTGCCCAGGAAGTGGTCGATCCGGAAGATCTGCTGCTCGTCGAACACCTCGTGGATGCTGGCGTTGAGCGCGCGGGCCGAGGCGAGGTCGGTGCCGAACGGCTTCTCCATGATGATGCGCGAGCGGTCGACGAGTCCCGCCTCGTCGAGGGTGTGGACCACGTCGAGCGCCGCCTTGGGCGGCACGCTCAGGTAGTGCAGCCGCCGGGGCTCCCCGCCGAGCTCGGCCTCGAGCTTGGCGGCCTCGGTCGCGAGTGCCTGCGGTCCGTCCTCGACGTTGACGTAGTGGAGCTTGGGAGCGAAGGCCTCCCACTGCTCGCTGCGGACGGGCCTGGCACCGAACTCACGGCAGGCCTGCTGGGCGAACCGCCGGAAGCCGTCGTCGTCGAGGTCGTCGAGCCCGACGCCGATGACCCGGAAGTCGTCGGCGAGGCGCGACTGGAGCAGGTGCAGGATGCCCGGCAGAAGCTTGCGACGGGCCAGGTCGCCGGTCGCGCCGAACAGGACGATGAGGTGCGGCTGCGGCTCGCTCATGGGCCTCAGGCTAGACCTGCCGCGTTGCCTGCGCGTGAACGCGAGGGACGACCCTGAGCCGGCCTCAGGGTCGAAGGCAGGGTCAGGACCCGCATCGTCCCCGATGTCGGGGGTCGCCCTGAGCGCCGAGGCTGGCGGTCATGATCACGATCGAGTCCCTCACGAAGACGTACGGACGGTTCACCGCCGTCGACGACGTCACCTTCACGGCCGCTCCCGGCCGCGTGACCGGCTTCCTCGGGCCGAACGGCGCGGGCAAGTCGACCACGATGCGCATCATGACCGGTCTCACGCCGGCCACGTCCGGGGAGGCGCTCGTCTGCGGACGACGCTTCCGGGACCTGCCCAACCCCGGCCTGCAGGTCGGGGTGCTCCTGGACGCGTCGGCCCAGCACGCCGGTCGCACGGGCCGCGAGGTCCTGGCGGTCGCCGCGGGCACGATGGGCCTGCCCGCCTCGCGCGTCGACGAGCTGCTCGACCTCGTGGGCCTGACCGCAGCGGAGTCCGAACGCCGTGTCCGGCACTACTCCCTCGGCATGCGTCAGCGCCTCGGGATCGCTGCGGCCCTGCTCGGGCGGCCCGAGGTCCTGATCCTCGACGAGCCCGCCAACGGCCTGGACCCGGCAGGCATCCGGTGGATGCGCGACCTGCTGCGCGGCTACGCCGACCAGGGCGCGACCGTGCTGCTCTCGTCGCACCTGCTCCACGAGATCGAGGTGGTCGCCGACGACCTCGTCGTCATCGGGCACGGCCGCATCGTGGCGCAGGGCACCAAGAGCGAGCTGCTCGCTGCGGCCGGCACCGTCGTGCGGGCCACCGACCCGGTCGCCCTCGAGACCGCCCTCCGTGCCTCCGGGCTCTCGTTCACCGGCGGGGGTGCCGGGCCCCGGGCGGCAGGAGGCACCACCTCGGCGGACCTGGCCGGCTCGTTCACCGTCGACGCCGATGCGCGCGAGGTCGGGCGCGTGGCTCTCGGGGCCTCGCTCCACCTGACGGAGCTGCGCGCCGCCGACGGCGCCGGCCTGGAGGACATGTTCCTCGAGCTCACCGCCCAGACCCAACGAGAGCAGACGCAACGAGAACAGACCCAACGAGAGCAGACCCCACGAGACACCGTCACCACCAGCCCCGAAGGAGCCGCAGCATGAGCGCCCTGACCGAGTCGGCACCGCCGACGACGACCCACCCCCTGCGGGCCGAGGTCGGGATCGCCGACCCGCCACCCATCCCGTTCGGCCGCATCGTGCGGATGGAGCTGCGCAAGAGCTTCGACACCCGGGCCGGCTTCTGGCTGCTCGCGAGCATCGGCATCGCCGCCGTGCTGGCGACCGTCGCGACGATCGTGTGGGCGCCCGACGACGTGCTGGGGTTCGAGTCGTTCGCGACGGCGATCGGCGTCCCGATGGCGGTCCTGCTGCCGATCGTCGCGATCTTGTCGGTCACGAGCGAGTGGAGCCAGCGGACGGGGCTCAGCACGTTCACCCTCGTCCCACGCCGGAGCCGCACGATCGCCGCGAAGGCGACCGGTGCGCTCCTCGTGGGCGTCGTCTCGATGGTCGTCGCGATGGGCATCGGCGCGCTCGGCACGGTCCTCGGCGCGTCGCTGCGCGGGGTGGACGTCGTCTGGGACACCAGCACGGCCGGCCTGGCGCGGATCGTGCTCGCCCAGGTGCTCGGCATGGCCGTCGGCTTCATGCTCGGCGTTCTCCTGCGCAGCTCGCCCGGCGCGATCGTCGGCTACTTCGTGTTCTCGTTCGTGCTGCCCACCCTGGCGATGGCCCTCGCCGCCTTCCAGGACTGGTTCAAGGACCTGCAGCCGTGGGTGGACTTCAACTACGCGCAGACGAAGCTGTTCGACGACGCGCTGTCGGGCACCGAGTGGACGCAGCTCGGCGTGACCGGCCTGTTCTGGCTCGTGGTGCCGACCGCACTCGGTCTCTGGGCCCTGCTGCGCGCGGAGATCAGGTAGTCCGGCAGGCGTGGGGACGGTCCACCGGCGGAGCGGGTGGACCGTTCACACGAACGTCACACACGACCCTTGCCACGGCGCCGCGCACGCTCCTACTGTTGTTGCACATGCAGCGCATGATTCGCGCATAGCGCAACACTCGAGGAGGTGGCCACGGTGAGCGGTCGAACCGTCGTCGTGATCGGCGCCGGCGTCGTGGGCGCCGCCGTCGCCGACGAGCTGACCCAACGGGGCTGGGACGACGTCACGGTGGTGGACGCGGGTCCGCTGCCCGCCACCGGCGGCTCCAGCTCGCACGCGCCCGGCCTCGTCTACCAGACGAACGCCTCGCGGATGATGACCGAGCTCGCGCGGTACACCGTCGAGAAGCTGGGGTCCCTCGACGACGAGGGCGCCCCGTGCTTCCTGCCGGTGGGTGGGTTGGAGGTCGCGACCACCCCCGAGCGGCTCGCCGACCTGCACCGACGGGCCGGGTGGCTGCACGCCGCCGGGATCGAGGCCCACGTCGTCGACCCCGAGCGGTGCCTGGAGCTGCACGACCTGCTCGACGTCGAGCAGGTCGTGGGCGGCCTGCACGTGCCGAGCGACGGACTCGCGAAGGCCGTCCGTGCCGTCGCCGCGCAGACCCGGCGGGCGGAGCGGCACGGCGCGACGCTGCTGCCGCACACCGAGGTGCTCGACGTCCTGACGCTGGACGGGCGCGTCACCGGGGTGCGCACCAGCGCGGGCGACCTGCCGGCTGACGTCGTCGTGTGCTGCGCCGGCCTGTGGGGCCAGCGGGTCGCGGCGATGACCGGGCTGGACCTGCCCCTCACGCCCCTGGAGCACCAGCTCGCGAGCACGACGCCGCTGGCGCCGCAACGCGGACAGGACGTCGAGCTGGTGCGACCGATCCTGCGCCACCAGGGCGCCGACCTGTACTTCCGCGACGACCACGAGCGCCAGGTCATCGGCTGGTACGGCCACCGGCCGATCCCGGTCGACGTCGCGGACGTCGCGCGGTGGGGCGAGGGCGAGTCGATGCCGAGCGTGCACCCCTTCACGCCGGACGACTTCGCCGCAGCCTGGAAGGAGAGCCAGTCACTGCTGCCCGCGCTCCGGGACGCGGACGTCGAGGCCGGCATCAACGGCATCTTCTCCTTCACGACCGACGGGGCGCCGCTGGTGGGTGAGCACCCGGGTCTGGACGGCTTCTGGTTCGCCGAGGCCGTCTGGGTGACGCACTCGGCGGGGGTGGGCCGCGCCGTCGCCGAGTGGATCGTGGACGGCGCGCCGTCGATCGACCTGCACGAGGCCGACCTGAACCGGTTCTGGCCGCACCAGCTCGCGCCCGAGTACGTCCTGGAGCGCAACCAGCAGAACTTCGTCGAGGTGTACGACCTGCTGCACCCGCTCGAGCCGATGGAGTCGCCGCGACCCCTGCGACTCCCGCCGTTCCACCACCAGCAGCAGGCGCTCGGAGCGGTCATGCTCGAGGCCTCGGGGTGGGAGCGCCCGCAGTGGTACGAGGCGAACGCCGTCGAGCTGGAGGGGCGCGACATCGCCGTCCCGGGCCCGTGGGCGGCACGCTACTGGTCGCCGGTCGTGGGCGCGGAGGCCCAGGTGACGCGCGAGCGGGTCGCGATGTACGACATGACGGCGCTGACCCGCCTCGAGGTCGTCGGCCGGGGGGCCACGGCGTTCCTGCAACGACTCGTGACGGGCGACGTCGACACGTCCGTCGGCTCGGTCACGTACTGCCTGGTGCTCGACGAGCGGGGGCGGATCCTCAGCGACGTGACCGTCGCCCGGCTCGCCGCCGACCGCTACCAGGTAGGCGCCAACGGGCCGCTCGACCTGCACCGGTTCCGCGCCCTCGCTCCTGCCGACGTGTTCGTGCACGACGTCACCGCCGGCACGTGCTGCATCGGGGTGTGGGGCCCCGCGGCACGCGACCTCGTGCAGAGCGTGTCCCGCGACGACTTCGGCCCCGACGCGCTGCGCTACTTCCGTGGCATGAAGGCCCACGTCGGGCCGGTGCCCGTCACGGCGCTGCGGCTGTCCTACGTCGGCGAGCTCGGCTGGGAGCTGTACACCACCGCCGACCTCGGCTCTCGGCTGTGGGACACGCTCTGGCGAGCCGGCCAGGACCACGGGGTCGTCGCCGGCGGACGCGGAGCGTTCAGCTCGCTGCGGCTCGAGAAGGGCTACCGCGCCTTCGGCGCGGACATGACGTGGGACCACACGCCCTACGAGGCGGGCCTCGGATTCGCCGTGCGCATGGGCAAGGGCGACTTCGTGGGACGCGACGCCCTGGCCGCCCTCGACCCGGACACCCCGGTCCGCAGGCTCGTGTGCCTGACCTCTCCCGACCCCTCGGCCGTCCTCGTCGGCGGCGAACCGGTCCACGCCGGCGGCCGGCCGGTCGGCTACGTCACCAGTGCGGCATGGGGCCACACGGTCGGCTGCGCGATCGCGTACGCCTGGGTGCCGGCGGGGCTCTCGGACGTCGGCACCGCGGTCGAGGTCGGCTCGTTCGAGCGCCGGGTGCCCTACGTCGTGACCGCCGAGCCCCTGTTCGACCCCGCCATGACGCGACTTCGGGGCTGACCGTGCGGACCAGCGAGCGGCTCCCGGAGCATCCCGAGTTCCTGTGGCAGGACCGCGAGCCACGCGGCGCCTACGACGTCGTGGTCGTCGGGGGCGGGGGCCACGGCCTGGCCACGGCCTACTACCTGGCACGGCACCACGGAATCACCAACGTCGCCGTGCTGGAGAAGGGCTGGCTCGCCGGCGGCAACATGGCCCGCAACACCACGATCATCCGTTCCAACTACCTGTGGGACGAGAGCGCCGGGATCTACGAGCACTCGCTGAGGCTGTGGGAGGGACTGGAGGACGAGCTCGAGACCCCGGTGCTGTTCAGCCAGCGCGGTGTCCTGAACCTCGCGCACTCGCTCGGCGACGTCCGCGAGAGCCGGCGACGCGTCAACGCCAACCAGCTGAACGGCATCGACGCGCAGTGGCTCGACGCCGCCGAGGTCGGCAAGCTCGTGCCGATCCTCGACGTCACCGACCGACCACGCCATCGCGTCCTGGGAGCCACCTACCAGCCGCGCGCCGGCATCGCGAAGCACGACTACGTGGCCTGGGGGTTCGCCCGCGCCGCGCATGCTCTCGGCGTCGACATCGTGCAGAACTGCGTCGTCGAGGACTTCGAGACCGACGGCGACGTGGTGACCGCGATCCGCACGTCACGCGGACGCATCGCCTGCGGCACCCTCGCGCTCGCAGCCGCGGGGCACTCCGCGGTGCTCGCCGAACGGCTGGGGGTGCGGCTCCCGGTGCAGAGCCATCCGCTGCAGGCGCTCGTGTCCGAGCTGCTCGAACCGGTGCTCGACACGGTCGTGATGTCGAACGCCGTGCACGTCTACGTCAGCCAGGCGCACAAGGGCGAGCTCGTCATGGGCGCCGGGGTCGACCCGTACGTCGGCTACGGGCAGCGCGGCTCGATCCACGTGGTCGAGGAGCAGATGGCGGCCGCGGTCGAGCTGTTCCCGGTCTTCGCGCGCGCCCACGTGCTGCGCACCTGGGCCGGCATCGTCGACGTGACACCGGACGCCTCCCCCGTCGTGGGTCACCTGCCGCCCTATGCCAACGCCTTCGTCAACTGCGGCTGGGGCACGGGCGGATTCAAGGCCACGCCCGGCCTCGGCGCCGTCTACGCCGACACGATCGCCCATGGCCGGCCGCACCCGCTGGCCGAGCCGTTCGCCCTCGACCGGTTCCGCACCGGTCGACTCATCGACGAGCACGGCGCCGCCGCCGTGGCCCACTGAGGAGGCCCGCCCATGATGTCCCTCCCCTGCCCGCACTGCGGGCCTCGCGACGAGACCGAGTTCGGTTACGGCGGACAGGCAGGTGTCGCGTACCCGGCCAGGCCCGGCGACCTGGACGACCGGGCCTGGGCCGAGTACCTCTTCGTCCGCGACAACCCGCGCGGCTGGTCCACCGAGCGGTGGGTCCACCGCGCGGGGTGCCGGCAGTGGTTCGTGCTGCGGCGGCACACGGTGACCCACGAGATCGAGTCGCCGGCATGAGCCGAAGGCTGCCGCACGGCGGCGACCTCGTGGACCGTGACCGACCCGTCACCGTGCTCGTCGACGGCGATCCGGTGGCGGCGTACGCGGGCGACACCCTCGCCTCGGCCCTGCTGGCCGCGGGACGCCGCCAGGTGGCAGCGGGCACGTACACGGGTCGCCCTCGGGGAGTCGTCGGCCTCGGCGCCGAGGAGCCGAACGCGTTCGTGCAGGTGGTCTCGGGTCCCGGCGAGCCGATGGTGCGCGCGACCGAGCTCGAGGTGCACGATGGCCTGGCGGTGCAGCGTCTCGCCGGGCGTGGCCGCTTGCCGCTCGGCGAGGACGACACCCGCTACGACCACCGCTGGACGCACGCCGAGGTCCTCGTCGTCGGCGGGGGTGCCGCCGGCGTCGACGCAGCACTGGAGGCCGCCCGGGACGGCGGCCGGGTCGTCCTGGCCGACGACCAGGTCTCGCTCGGCGGCTGGTCGGTGGGTGCGCTGGGGCCCGACCTGGACGAGCAGGTGGCCCGGCTCGAGACCCTGCCGAACGTCCGGGTCCTCCCGCGCACCACGGTGGTGGGCTTGTACGACCACGGCCAGGCGGTTGCCGTCGAACGTCGCACCGACCACCGGCCGGACGCGCCCGCGCACGTGGCTCGGCGCCGGCTGTGGCACGTGCGGGCCGCCGAGGTCGTCGTCGCGACCGGGGCCCACGAGCGTCCCCTCGTGTTCCCCGACAACGACCGGCCGGGCGTCGTGCTGGCCGGGGCCGCGGCGCAGTACGTCCGGCGGTTCGGCGTGCTGCCTGGGGAGCGGGCCGTGGTCTGGACCGCTCACGACGGCGGGCTGCGCGCCGCGCTCGACCTCGCTGCCGCCGGGGTGGAGCTGGTCGCCGTCCTGGACGTCCGCGACGAGGTGGCGCCCGGTCTGGCTGCCGAGCTCGCGACGCACGGCGTCACGGTGCGCACCGGTGCCGAGGTCCGCGGCACGGACGCCGGACCCGACGGTGCGCTGGCCCGCGTCCACGTGCGGCACGACGGCACGATCGTCACGCACGACGTCGACCTGCTGGCCGTCAGCGGCGGGCTCAACCCCGCCGTGATGCTCTTCAGCCAGGCGGGCGGGCGGACGCGCTGGTCCGACGACGTCGCCGGGTTCGTGCCGGACGTCCCACCGCCGGACGCCGCCCACCCGGTGCGCGTCGTCGGCGCCGCGGCCGGCGGGCTGCGCGACGACGAGCTCCCTCCGGCGGCGTGGTTCGTCGGGGACGTCGACTCCCAGGAGGCCGAGCGCGTGTTCCTGGACCCGCAGCGCGACGCGACCCTGGCCGACCTGCGACGCGCCCACGGCGCCGGTCTCACGAGCGTCGAGCACGTCAAGCGGTACACGACGATCGGCACCGCTGCCGACCAGGGCCGGGGCTTCGGCGTGCTGACCGTGGGTGTCCTCGCGCAGGTCCTGGCCCGGCCGGTGGGCGAGGTCGGCACGACGACCTACCGTCCGCCGTACGCACCGGTCTCGTTCGCCCTGCTGGCGGGGCGCGACCGCGACGCGTTGTCGGACCCCGTCCGCGTCACGGCGATCCACGACCGGCACGTCGCGGACGGTGTCCCCTTCGAGGACGTCGGGCAGTGGCGACGACCGTGGTACGTGCCCCACCAGGGCGAGGACCTGGCGGCCTCCGTGCGCCGCGAGTGCGCCGCGGTGCGAACGGGCGTCGGCATGATGGACGCCTCGACCCTGGGCAAGATCGTGTGCCGTGGCGCCGACGTGGGCCGCTTCCTCGACCGGGTCTACACGGGCCTGTTCTCGACCCTGAAGGTCGGATCGATCCGCTACGGCGTCATGTGCGGCCCCGACGGCATGGTCGTCGACGACGGCACGGTCGCACGGATCGGCGAGGACGAGTGGCTCGTGACGACCACGACCGGCAACGCCGCAGCCGTCCTCGACTCGCTCGAGGAGTGGGCCATGACGGAGTGGCCCGAGCTCGACGTCGCGTTCACGTCGGTGACCGACCAGTGGGCCGTCGTGGCCGTGGCCGGTCCACGGTCGCGCGACGTGCTCGCGGCGCTCGCGCCGGACCTGGACGTCTCGAACGAGGCGTTCGGCTTCATGCAGTGGCGCGACGCCGTCGTCGGCACCCTGCCGGCCCGGGTCATGCGGATCTCGTTCTCCGGCGAGCTGGCCTACGAGATCGACGTGCCGGCCTGGTACGGCGCCGCCCTCTGGGACGCGGTGCGACGTGCCGGTGAGCCCTTCGGCATCACGGCCTACGGGACGGAGACCATGCACGTGCTACGGGCCGAGAAGGGCTTCCCCATCGTCGGGCAGGACACCGACGGCACCGTGACGCCGGGCGATCTCGGCATGGGTTGGGCGATCTCGCCCCGCAAGGTGCGCGAGGGCGCGGACTTCGTCGGCGCGCGGTCGTTGCAGCGCGCCGACGCCGTGCGGCCGGACCGGCGTCAGCTCGTGGGTCTCGTGCCGACCGACGGGTCCTCGGCGATCGTCGAGGGCGCCCAGCTCGTGGCGGCCGGCGCCGACCTGACCGACCTGCCCGTGCCGATGCTGGGTCACGTCACGTCGGCCTACGACTCGGTCACCGTCGGGTCGCCGTTCGCGCTCGCCCTGCTCGAGTCCGGGCGCACGCGCCACGGCGAGGAGCTCGACGCGGTCGACTCCCTCGTGCCGGTGCGCGTGCGGGTCGTCGACCCGGTGCCCTACGACCCCGAAGGAGCCCGCCGTGACGGCTGACGTCCTGGCGCTGCGACGCAGCCCCCTGGGAGACCCTCCGCTCGACGTCCGCGGTCCGCGGCTGCACCTGCGCGAGCTGGCGTTCCGGACGCTGCTCGAGCTGCGCGGACCGACGGGACGTCCGGCGGTCGGCCCCGACGAGCACGTCTGGCCCCTCGGTCCCGGGTGGTGGCTCGTGGACGGGACGCCCGACGCCGCGCCGGCGCTGGAGTCGCCCCGGGCCGCGGCGTGGCGCGCGGCCCTGGGGCCCGGGGCAGGTGTCGTGGACGTCTCGTGCCACCGCACGACGTTCGCGCTGTCGGGGCCCGACGCCCTGCTGGTGCTCTCGCACGGCTGCTCCATCGACCTGGAGCGCGTGCCGGTGGGCCAGGGGGTCCAGGGTGTCCTCGCCCACGCCCAGGTGGTCCTCGGCCGGGTGGGGCAGGACGACTGGCGCATCCATCCCCGGGCCTCGTTCGCGCGACACCTGGCCGCCTGGCTCGTCGACGCCGCGGCCGAGTCGTGGGAGCCGTGGGGTGATCAGGAGGACTGACGCGAACGACGACGCAGCGCCCGCGTGATGTGGTCGGCGTGCTCGACGACGAGACCTCCGAGCTCGTCGACGCGATCGCCGATGCGGAACTCCGGGCCGGAGACCCCGAGGGCCGCGACGACCCGGCCCCCGGGGTCGCGGACCGGTGCGGCGACGGCCACGAGACCGTCCTCGAGCTCTCCCGCCGTCACCGCGAGGCCCTGCTCGCGCACCCTCGCCAGGTCGCGCTCGAGTGCTGCACGCGTGCGCACGGTGCGCTCCGTGCGGACCTCGAGGCGGCCGCGCGGCAGCCGGACGGTGCCCCACGCGTACAGCACCTTGCCCAGCGCGGCGGCGTGGCCCGGCACGTCCAGGCCGATCCAGTTGACGGCCCCGACGACGTAGCGGGCGTCGATCTGTGCGACGTGGACGATGTCGTCGCCACGCGCCGTCGCCAGGTTGATCGTCTCGCCGGTGGCCTCGGCCAGGTCCTCGAGGACGGGTGTCGCGATCGCCACGAGCGCGCCCACCCGGTCGAAGCGCTCGGCGTAACGACCGAACATCGGTCCGCCCCGCCAGGCCCCGGACCGGTCCCGCTCGAGGAGGCCACCGCGCTCGAGCGCCCCGGTCAGTCGTGACACGGTCGACGCGGCCAGCTGCGTCTCCTGCACCAGCTCCGCATGGGTCACGGCGTCCTCGGCCTCGACGACGAGTCCGAGGACGAGGATGGCGCGGTCCAGGGCCTGCGTGCCGCTCATGCGCGCCAGTGTTCCACGATATGGCATTAGCCTTCCACATCATGGCACTATACGAGCGAGCGTGGCAGCCGATCCTGCCTGGAACGAGAGGGCATACGGACATTCGTTAACGCCATGTCACACGGCGATTCCGCGGTCGAAAATTCGGGCCGAAACGATTGACCGCAACCCTCCGCGGCGGCAGGCTCGGACACGTCACGCCACTTCGCTCGCGGGAGGGTCATGATCCGCATCTGCTCGACGGACGACGTCGTGCCGGGCGAAGGCCTGCGCATCACCAGCACGGTGCCCCCGATCGCCGTCTTCCGCACCGAGGACGACGAGTTCTTCGCCCTCGACGACACGTGCACCCACCAGGACGCCTCGCTCGCCGACGGCTGGCTCGAGGGCTGCCGCGTCGAGTGCCCGCTGCACGCCTCGACGTTCGACCTCCGCACGGGCGCCGTCGACGAGCCGCCCGCGCGACTGCCGGTGCGCGCGCACGAGGTCGAGGTGCGTGACGGCGAGGTCTTCGTGACCCTGTCCACGGCCGTGCCGCACCTCCCGCCCGGCGTGACGCTGGGGGCGTCGTGAACGGCGGGCCGGGGACCGTCGTCGTCGTGGGCGCCTCGCTCGCGGGCCACGCCACGGCCCGGGCCCTGCGTGGCGCCGGCTTCGACGGGACGATCCGGATGATCGGCGAGGAGCCGCACCGCCCCTACGACCGACCACCGCTGTCCAAGGGCTACCTCAGCGGCACCGTGACCGACGCCGACCTGTCCCTGGAGGGAGTCGACGAGGACCTCGGCGCCGACTGGATCCTCGGGACGAGGGCCACGGCCCTGGACCCGGCCACGCACACCGTCAGCCTCGCCGACGGCACGCACGTGCGAGGCGACGCCGTCGTGGTCGCGACCGGGTCGCTCGCCCGACGACTTCCCACGGACCTGATGGGCGTCCACACGCTGCGCACGCTCGACGACGCCCGTGCGCTGCGCGCCGACCTGCTGCCAGGGGCCCGCGTGTGCGTCGTCGGCGCCGGCTTCGTCGGCGCCGAGGTCGCCTCCACGGCGGCCGCGCTCGGCCTCGACGTGACCGTCGTCGAGGCCGCTCCCGCCCCCCTCGCCGGTCCGCTCGGGCCGCTCGGTCCCGTCGTCGCGTCCCTGCATGCCCGCAACGGCGTGACGCTGCGGTGCGGCGTCCCGGTCGAGCGGCTCGAAGGTGCCGCGACGGGATCCGGTCGCCGGGTCACCGGGGTGCGGCTGGTCGACGGGTCGCGCGTCGACGCCGACGTGGTGGTGGTCGGCATCGGCGCGACGGCGGCCACCGACTGGCTCGCCGGCAGTGGTCTCGACCTGCAAAACGGTCTCGCGTGCGATGCACGCGGCGCCACCGCGGCGCCGGGCGTCGTGGGGGTCGGTGACTGCTCCGCCTGGTTCGACCCCGTCCGCGGACGGCACCACCGCGTCGAGCACTGGGCCGAGTCCCGCGACCGCGCCCGGATCGCCGTCGACACGCTGCTCGGCACGAGCACGGCTCCGCCGGCCCCGGCGCCGTCGTTCTGGTCGGACCAGTACGGCGTCCGGCTGCAGTTCGCCGGCCGCCTGCTGGGCCACGAGACCGTCACCGTCGAGGCCGGCGACCCCGAGTCCGCCGACGCGCTGGTCGTCTACTGGCGCGGCGACGACGCCGTCGCGGTGCTCGGCATGGGTCAGCCCCGCCTGTTCAACCGCTGGAAGCGGTCGCTCTCGGCCCTGCCGGTCGCCGCATGACCTCGAGGAGCACCTCGTGACCGCAGCCCCCGACGCCGGCGTCAGCGCCCGCGTCAGCGAGAGCCTGCTGCGCACCCTGGGCGGCGCCGACTACGTGGACCCCGCCGTCTTCGCGGCCGAGTGCGAGCGCATCTTCGAGGCAGGCTGGTTCTGCGCCGTCCACGCGAGCGACCTGCCCGAGCCCGGCTCCTTCCGGACCGTCCAGGTGGGCCGCGAGTCGATCCTGCTGACCCGCTCCCGTCGCGGCGAGCTGCGCGGGTTCTTCAACGTCTGCCGGCACCGCGGCGCCCAGATCTGCACCGAGCCGTCCGGCCAGGCCCGTCGTTCGTTCCAGTGCCCGTACCACGCCTGGACCTACGACTTCGACGGTCGACTCGTGGCCGCCCCGAACCTGACGAGCATGCCCGACGTGGGGCGCGAGGAGTACGGGTTGCGCCGCGTGCACGTGCGCGAGTGGCTGGGCTACGTCTGGGTCTGCCTGGCCGAGGAGCCCGCCTCGTTCGAGACGACGGTGGAGCAGGAGATCCTGGACCGACTCGGCGCGATGTCCAACCTGGAGGCGTACGACGTCGCCTCGCTGCAGGTCGGTCGGCGGATCACGTACGACGTCGCCGCCAACTGGAAGCTCATCGTCGAGAACTTCATGGAGTGCTACCACTGCGCCACGATCCATCCCGAGCTCACCGAGGTGCTCCCGGAGTTCGCCGACGGGCTCGCCGCGCAGTTCTTCGTCAACCACGGCGCGTCGTTCGGTGAGGGGATCGAGGGCTTCACCGTCGACGGACGGGTCGGCCTGGAGCGGCTGCCAGGGCTGACGTCGGACCGCGACCGCAAGTACTACGCCATCACGATCAAGCCGCAGGTGTTCGTCAACCTGGTGCCCGACCACGTGATCTTCCACCGGATGTTCCCGATGGGCCCGGACCGCACGGTCGTGGAGTGCGACTGGCTCTACCTGCCCGAGGTCGTCGCGTCCGGCGCCGACCTGTCCGCGTCCGTGGAGCTGTTCGACCGGGTCAACCGCCAGGACTTCGAGGCGTGCGAGCGCTGCCAGCCCGCGATGTCCTCGCGCGCGTACGCCGACGGCGGCGTCCTGGTCCCGAGCGAGCACCACATCGCGCTGTTCCACGACTGGGTCGCCTCGCACGTGCGCTGAGCCCGGCCGGCGACGACGCGACGACGACCCCGCGAGGTTCCGGACTCGGATGACACGTTGTTCATGGTGACGTAGCGTTGCGCCATGAGCAACGGCTCGGACGCCGGCCCGCCCGGCGCGCCCACTGTCCAGTCGGTGGACCGTGCGTTGCAGATCCTGGAGCTGATCGCCGATCGCGGGGAGTCCGGCGTCACCGAGATCGGTGCCGCGCTGGGCGTGCACAAGTCGACGGCCTTCCGCCTCGTCGCGTCGCTGGAGGCACGCGGACTGGTGGAGCAGGCGGCGGACCGTGGCAAGTACCGCCTCGGCCTCGGCCTGCTGCGGCTCGCGTCGGCGACCACGGCCCGTCTCGACCTCGTGCAGGAGGTCCGGCCCTTCGCGCGCGTGCTGGCCGCCGACACGGGCGAGACCGTCAACATCTCGGTGCTCAACGACGCGGGCGCGCTCTACCTGGACCAGCTCGTGGCACCGGGCACGCTGGTCGCGCACAACTTCGCCGGGCAGTGGTTCCCCCTGCACGCCACCTCCAACGGCAAGGTCCTGCTGTCGGGCCTGACGCCAGAGCAGGCCCGGGCCGAGGTCGGGGAGCCCCTGAGGGCGTACACGCCCGCCACGGTCACCGACGTCGACGTCCTCCTGGAGCAGGTGGCGACCGTGCGCGAGGTCGGCCACGCCGTGGTGGCCGACGAGCTGGAGGTGGGCCTGACCGCGGTCGCCGCACCGGTGCGCGACGCGCACGGTGACGTGGTGGCCTCGCTCTCGGTCTCGGGCCCGACCTTCCGCTTCGATGCCGCCAAGGTGACCTCGGCCGTCGAGCGACTGACGGACGCCGCGGAGCAGGCATCACGCCGACTCGGCCATCGCTGAGGCCGTCTCGGGCAGGATGACGTGTTAAGTCTGTGAGAACCCTCGGGCGTGCCGCTTGACGCCCGAGCTCACCAGGCCGAGCGTTGTGTTGCGGAAGGCAGCACGAAGCCTCGCCATCTGCAACAAGGAGGAACGTGCCGGAGCTCTTCATCGACGGTCGCTGGCGTGACGCCCAGGACGGCGCCACCCGCGAGATCCGTTGCCCCGCCGACGGCAGCCACGTCGCGACGGTGTCCGAGGCGGGACCCGCCGACGCCGCGCCCGCCGTCGAGGCAGCACGACGAGCCTTCGACGACGGCCGCTGGAGCGCCGTGCCCGCTCAGGAGCGCGCGGCCCTGCTGCTGCGGGTCGCCGACCTGCTCGAGCGGGACAAGGCGGCCTACGCGCGGGCCGAGAGCCTGGACACGGGCAAGCGTCTCGTCGAGAGCGAGTACGACATGGACGACGTCATCGGGGTCTTCCGTCACTACGCGACGCTCGCCGGGGCCGAGGCCGGCCGCATCGTCGACACCGGTCGGCCCGACGTGGTCAGCCGGGTGGTCCACGAGCCCGTCGGCGTGTGCGTGCTCATCTCGCCCTGGAACTACCCGCTGCTGCAGACGTCGTGGAAGGTGGCCCCCGCCCTGGCGGCGGGCAACACGTTCGTGCTCAAGCCGAGCGAGCTGTCCCCCTCGACGTCCGTGCTGCTCGTGCGGACCCTGGCCGAGGCCGGACTGCCGGACGGCGTCGCGAACCTGCTGCTGGGCGCCGGCGCGGGTGTCGGGGCCGCCCTCGTCGAGCACCCGGACGTCGACCTCGTCTCGTTCACGGGCGGTCTCGCGACCGGTCGCAGGATCATGGCCGCCGCGGCTGCGACCGTCAAGAAGGTCGCGCTCGAGCTCGGCGGCAAGAACCCCAACATCGTCTTCGCCGACGCCGACCGAGAGGCCGCGCTCGACAACGCCCTGACCGCGGTGTTCCTGCACTCGGGGCAGGTGTGCTCCGCCGGCGCCCGCCTCGTCGTCGAGGCGTCGATCGCCGAGGACTTCGTGGCCGAGCTCGTGCGTCGGGCGCGCCTGATCCGCCTCGGCGGACCCTTCGACGAGCACGCCGAGACGGGCCCGCTCATCTCGGCGGCGCACCGCGACAAGGTCGAGGCCTACGTCGCTGCCGGACTCGCCGAGGGCGCGGAGCTGCTGTGCGGCGGCGCCCGTCCCGACGACCCCGCGCTGGCGAACGGCTTCTACTACCTGCCGACCGTGCTGGGCGGCTGTCGCCGCGGCATGTCGGTCGTGCACGACGAGTCCTTCGGACCGGTCCTCACGGTCGAGACGTTCGAGGGAGCCGACGACACCGAGCTCGAGACCGCGGCCGTCGAGATCGCGAACGACTCCATCTACGGCCTGGCCGGCGCCGTGTGGACCCGCGACGGTGGGCGAGCCGAGCGCGTCGCGAATCGCCTGCGGATGGGCACGGTGTGGATCAACGACTTCCACCCCTACGTCCCGCAGGCCGAGTGGGGCGGCTACAAGCAGTCCGGCACGGGCCGCGAGCTCGGCCTGGCCGGGCTCGACGAGTACCGCGAGACCAAGCACGTGTGGCACAACATCGCGCCGGCCCCCGCCGCGTGGTTCGCCAGCAGCACCGAGACCGAGGACACCCCCGCATGACCCGCCGCGACACCTACGACTACGTCATCGTCGGCGGCGGGTCCGCCGGCAGCGTGCTGGCGAACCGCCTCAGCGCCGACCTCTCGACGAGCGTCCTCGTGCTCGAGGCGGGCCGCTCGGACGTCAAGCTCGACCCGTTCATCCACATGCCGGCCGCACTGCCGTACCCGATCGGCAACAAGCTCTACGACTGGAAGTACGAGTCCGAGCCGGAGCCGTTCATGGGCGGCCGTCGGGTCTACCACGCGCGCGGCAAGGTGCTCGGCGGGTCGTCGAGCATCAACGGCATGATCTTCCAGCGCGGCAACCCGCTCGACTACGAGCGATGGGGCGCCGACCCCGGCATGGAGTCCTGGGACTACGCGCACTGCCTGCCGTACTTCAAGCGCATGGAGACGTGCCTCGCGGGCGCCGACGCCTGGCGCGGCGGCAGCGGCCCGCTCGTGATGGAGCGCGGACCGGCGACCAGCCCGCTGTTCGGCGCGTTCTTCGAGGCCGTCCAGGAGGCGGGCCACCCGCTGACCGACGACGTCAACGGCTACCGGCAGGAGGGCTTCGCCCCCTTCGACCGCAACGTGCACCGCGGCCGACGCCTGAGCGCAGCCCGCGCCTACCTGCACCCCGTCAAGAAGCGACCGAACCTGACGATCGAGACCTTGGCCCAGGTCACCGGACTCGTGACCGAGGGCACTCGGGTCACGGGCGTCGACTACCGCCGCGCAGGACGTGGCGATCACCGGGTCACCGCGGGCGAGGTCATCCTGTGCGGCGGCGCGATCAACACCCCGCAGCTCCTGCTGCTCGCCGGCATCGGCCCGGCCGACGAGCTGCGCGAGCTCGGCATCGACGTCGTGGCGGACCTGCCCGGCGTGGGTCGCAACCTGCAGGACCACCTCGAGGTCTACGTGCAGTACGCGAGCAAGCAGCCCGTCTCGATCGGACCCTGGCTCAAGCACCGCCACAAGCCGCGGATCGGCGCCGAGTGGCTCTTCCTGCGGCGCGGAGTCGGCGCCACGAACCACTTCGAGGGCGGCGGGTTCATCCGCAGCAACGACCAGGTCGACTACCCCAACCTGATGTTCCACTTCCTCCCGATCGCGATCCGCTACGACGGTTCGCAGCCGGCTGCCGAGCACGGCTACCAGGTGCACATCGGCCCGATGTACTCCGACTGCCGCGGCAGCGTGACGCTGAAGTCACGCGACCCGTTCGAGCACCCCGCCCTGCGGTTCAACTACCTCTCGACCGAGAACGACCGCCGCGAGTGGATCGAGATGATCCGCGAGGCGCGCCGCATCATGAACCAGCCCGCGTTCGCCCCGTTCAACGCCGGCGAGCTCTCGCCCGGACCGTCGGTGGAGACCGACCAGGAGATCCTCGACTGGGTCGCCGAGGACGCCGAGACGGCGCTGCACCCGTCGTGCACCGCCCGCCTGGGCACCGACGCCGAGAGCGTGCTCGACCCGGCGTCGATGCGCGTGCACGGCGTCGAGGGCCTGCGGGTCGTCGACGCGTCGTCCATGCCGTACATCACGAACGGCAACATCTACGCGCCCGTCATGATGCTGGCCGAGAAGGCCGCCGACCTCATCGCGGGACAGACCCCCCTCGCCCCGGCAGATGTGCCGTTCTACCGACACCGTGCCGGTGATCCGCTCTATCCTCCGGGGGACCCCCGGAACCAGGAGGCACGATGACCGAGCCCGACCAGTCCACGGCCGACGGTTCCCCGGCGCTCCGCGTCGACCACCTCTGGAAGGTCTTCGGCCCCAGGGCGGACCGGATCCCCGGCAGCCCCGAGGGCGAGCTGTCCCGCGCGGAGCTGCGCGAACGGACCGGGTGCACCGCTGCCGTCAAGGACGTGTCCTTCGAGGTCGAGCAGGGCGAGGTCTTCGTCATCATGGGACTGTCGGGATCGGGCAAGTCGACGCTCGTGCGCTGCCTGACCCGGCTCATCGAACCGACCGCCGGCGAGGTGAGCATCGGTGGCCAGGACGTCGCCGCCCTGAGCACGTCCGACCTGCGGGACCTGCGCCGCGAGCAGGTCTCGATGGTGTTCCAGCACTTCGGCCTGCTGCCGCACCGCCGCGTCGTCGACAACATCGCCTACGGGCTCGAGGTCCGCGGCGAGAAGAAGTCCGAGCGCCTGGCCCGCGCCCAGGAGGTCGTCGACCTCGTGGGGCTCGGCGGCTACGAGTCGGCCTACCCCGACCAGCTCTCCGGCGGCATGCAGCAGCGCGTGGGGCTGGGGCGTGCCCTCGCCGGTGACCCCTCGATCCTGCTGTTCGACGAGCCGTTCTCGGCACTCGACCCGCTGATCCGCCGCGACATGCAGCAGGAGGTCGTCCGCCTGCATCGCGAGATGAGCAAGACGATGGTCTTCATCACCCACGACCTGAACGAGGCGCTCAAGCTCGGCGACCGGATCCTGATCATGCGCGACGGCGAGGCCGTCCAGGTCGGCACGCCCGACGAGGTCGTCGGGGCACCGGCGGACGACTACGTGCGCGACTTCGTGAGCGAGGTGCCGAAGTCCCACGTGCTCACCCTTCGATGGGTCATGCGCCCACCGACCTCCGACGACGTCCTGGACGGACCGGCGCTGCCCGTCGGCACGATCGTGCAGGACGCGGCGCGGACCGTCCTGCGGGCCGACCGGCCGGTGCGCGTGCTCGACGGCGACGAGCTCGTCGGCGTCGTCACCGAGGACGAGATCCTGCGCGTCATCGTGGCCGAGGAGGACGTGGCGTGACGGTCGCCGATGCCGCCGGCCGGGCCGGCTCCCGGCGTGGCCTCGCCCTCGGCGGCGTCGCGATCGTCTGGATCGTCCTCGCGTTCGTCCTCAACGGACGCCAGACCCTCGCCGTCGCCCGCTCGGACCTGTCGGACTTCCAGCGCTGGGTCAACGGTGTCAACGAGGACCTGGGCACCGATCGTGGTGGCAACGCGGTCCTGCGCGTGCTCGACGGGCTCTCGTCGGCACTGGGGTCGGTCGTCAGCACGCTGCAGGGCTGGTTCAGCGACGCGCCGGCGGGCCGACCCGTCCCCGAGGTCGGGTGGCTCGGTGTCGTCGCGATCGCGGTGCTCGTGGTGTGGGCCGTCGCCGGATGGCGCTGGGGCGTGCTGACCGTCCTCGTCTTCGGGGCCTTCGGCACGTTCGGCTACTGGGAGGAGAGCATCGACACGCTGCTGGTCACGTTCCTCGCGGTGCTCATCACGCTCGTGCTCGGGATCCCGCTCGGCCTCTGGATGGGGATCAGCCCACGCGTCACGACCGTCGTGACCCCCGTGCTCGACGTGCTCCAGACCATGCCGTCGTTCGTCTACCTGCTGCCGATCACCCTCGCCTTCGGCATCGGGGCGGCACCCGCCGTCATCGTGACCGCGATCTACGCCTTCGCGCCGGTCGTGCGCGTCACGGCCGAGGGCATCCGCTCGGTCGACCCCGGCGTGCTCGAGGCATCCGAGTCCGTCGGCACGACGACGCGTCAGCGACTGCTCGGCGTGCAGCTGCCGATGGCCAGGCGCACGATCCTGGTCGGCGTCAACCAGACGATCATGGCGGCGCTGTCGATGGTCACGATCGCGGCGTTCATCAACTCCCCTGGACTCGGCGTCCCGGTCATCACCGCCCTCCAGTCGCTCGACGTCGGCACGGCGTTCACCGCCGGCGTCCTCATCGCGATCATGGCCATCTGGCTCGATCGCGTCACCACGCAGGCGGGCGAGCGGACGGGCCTCGTGCGGAGCCCGAGCCGGACGAGACGACGCCGTGCCGGCCTGGTCGGCGGTGCCGTCGCCGCTGGTGTCGCCGTGTACTACTCGCGCCTGTACCTGGACCTGGCCGCGTTCCCCGAGCGCCCCGACCTCGGCTCGCCGGTGCGCGACGGTGCCCAGGCCGTCGCCGACTGGGTCTCCGACCACGGCTCGGTCGTCACCCGACCCGTCACCGAGGCCTTCACCTACGGCCTGCTGAACCCGTTCCAGGCGCTCCTCGCCGACTCGCCGTGGTGGCTCACGGCCGGTGCGCTCGTCGCGATCGGCGCCCTCGTGGGCGGCTGGCGCTCGGGGGTCACGTCCGTCGCGTGTGTCGCGATCATCCTCGCCGTCGGCATCTGGCACGAGGCGATGGTGACGCTCGCCTCCGCGTTCGTCGGCGCCAGCATCACCATCCTGCTGGCGCTCGTGGTCGGCGTCTGGATGGCGAACAACCACCGCGTCGACCTCGTGGTCCGACCGGTCCTCGACACGGCCCAGACCATCCCGCCCTTTGTCTACCTCGTGCCCGCCCTCGCCCTGTTCGGCACGACACGCTTCACGGCGATCGTCGCCGCGGTCGTCTATGCGGCGCCCGTCGCCATCAAGCTCGTGTGCGACGGCGTGCGCGGGGTCGCGCCGACCACCGTCGAGGCCGCGACCGCGGCGGGCTCGAGCCGCTGGCAGCTCATCACGAAGGTCCAGCTGCCCATGGCGCGCTCGAGCGTGGCGCTCGCGGCCAACCAGGGCCTGCTCTACGTGTTCTCCGTCGTCGTCATCGGTGGGCTCGTGGGCGGCGTCGGGCTCGGCTACCTCGTGGTGGCCGGGTTCTCGCAGACCGAGCTGTTCGGCAAGGGCCTGGCAGCAGGCATCGCGATCACCGCGCTCGCGATCATGTTCGACCGCATGACCCAAGGATGGGTCCGGCGGACCAGCCCGACGAACCAGGTCGTCGGGTGACCCAGAGGAGACAACCATGAAGAGTTCCGTCCGCCGCGTGGGCCTGCTGGCCGCGCTGACCGCGAGCGCCGCCCTGGTGCTGTCCGCCTGCGGGGGTGGGGACATCGACTCCTCCTCCGGCTCAGGCGGCGACTGCAAGGAGACCGTGAACATGGCGATCAACCCGTGGGTGGGCTTCGAGGCCTCCGCCCACGTGGTCGGTCGCGTCATCGAGCAGAAGCTCGGCTGCAAGGTCGACTACAAGAACCTCAAGGAGGAGGTCGCCTGGCAGGGCTTCGGCAAGGACGTCGACGTCATCATCGAGGACTGGGGCCACCCGGACCTGGAGAAGAAGTACGTGAAGTCCGCCAACCCGACCGCGGTCGACCTGGGCGAGAACGGCAACGTGGGGCAGATCGGCTGGTTCGTGCCGCCGTGGATGGCCAAGAAGTACCCCGACATCACCGACTGGAAGAACCTCAACAAGTACGCCGACCTGTTCAAGACGTCGGAGTCCGGCGGCAAGGGCCAGCTGCTCGACGGCGACCCGTCGTTCGTGACGAACGACGAGGCGCTCGTCAAGAACAACAAGCTGGACTACAAGGTCGTCTACGCCGGCAGCGAGGCCGCGCTCATCACGGCGTTCCGCCAGGCCGAGAAGAACAAGAAGCCGCTCCTGGGCTACTTCTACGAGCCGCAGTGGTTCCTGTCCGAGGTCGAGCTCGTCAAGGTCGACCTGCCGAAGTACACGCCGGGCTGCGACGCCGATGCCGAGAAGATCACGTGCGACTACCCGGAGACGAAGCTCAAGAAGTTCGTCGCCAAGAAGTTCGCCGACAGCGACAGCGACGCCTTCAAGGTCGTCAAGAACTTCTCCTGGACGAACGACGACCAGAACCTCGTCGCGAAGTACATCGCCGAGGACAAGATGAGCGCCGACGAGGCCGCCGACAAGTGGATCAAGGCGAACCAGGACAAGATCAAGGCCTGGCTCCCCTGATCGTCCGTCGCTGACGCACCACCTCGGGCACACCGCCCCGGCCGGGTCACCCGGCCGGGGCGGCGTGCTCGAGGGATGGGACCGACTTGCGTGTCCGCCCGACGGTGCCACGGTGGGACCACGGCGGTCACGCCGTGCACCCGACGAAGGAGGACACGATGAGCGAGCTCAACCCCGAAGGTCCCGCCGACGGCGGAGCCGAGGGCACCCCAGGCGTCCAGGACGGCGGCGCCGACGGTGGCGCCGAGGGTCCCGCCGACGGCGGAGCCGAGGGCACCCCGGGCGTGCACGACGGCGGCGCCGACGGAAGCGCGGACTGACACCTCGATGGTCGTCATCGATCACGGGACGGCCGGCCTGCGGGCCGGCCGTCCCGCCCTCGGGCGGCTCGTCGCCGACGTCGAGGACTTCGCGGCCCGCACCTGGGGAAGCCACCCGGCGCTGCACCGGGCCGACGAGCTGCCCGGCGACGTCGACGACCTGTTCTCCGAGGAGGCGGTCGACGAGCTCGTCTCGCGCCGCGGGCTGCGGACGCCCTTCCTGCGCGTGGCTCGCGACGGCGAGACGCTCGCGGCCCGCGCCTTCACCTCCGGCGGCGGTACGGGCGCCGGCATCGCCGACCAGCTCGACGACTCCAAGCTGTCCGCACTGTTCGCCGAAGGGTCCACCCTGGTGCTGCAGGCGTTGCACCGCACGTACGCGCCGGTGACCACGTTCACGCAGCAGCTCGCCGCTGACCTCGGCCACCCGGTGCAGGTCAACGCCTACGTCACGCCGCCCCAGTCGCGCGGGTTCGACGACCACTACGACGTCCACGACGTGTTCGTGCTGCAGGTCGCCGGTCGCAAGCGTTGGCGGATCCACGCGCCCGTCCACGAGGCGCCGCTGCGCGACCAGCCGTGGACCGACCGCCGCGACGAGGTCGCAGCGGCCGCACGGACAGAGCCCCTCATCGACGAGGTGCTCGAGCCCGGCGACTGCCTCTACCTGCCACGCGGCACCCTCCACGCCGCCACGGCGCTGGGCGACGTGAGCACGCACCTGACGTTCGGCGTCCACCCGTGGCACGGTCACCACGTGGCCACCGAGCTCGGCTCGGCCGCGCTCGCCGCCCTGGTCGAGGACCCCGAGGTGCGCGCGTCGCTCCCGCTGGGCGTCGACCTCTCCCGGACCGACGATGTGCGCGAGCGTGCCGAGCTCGTCCGGGCAGCACTGCTGCGGGCCGTGGAGTCGGTGCCCGTCGACACGATCGTCGCGGCGCTCACCACCCAGGACCGCGCGTCCTCGCGGCCCGCGCCGGTGGGTCCGCTCGCGCAGCTCCGGGCCGCACGCAACCTGACGTCGACCGACGTCCTCCGCCTGCGTGACCACGTCGGCGCCTCGGTCCGCGACGACCGGCTACACACCCGTGTCGGCACGTTCGACGCGACGTCCCTCGACACCGCGACGCTGTCCGGCCTCCTCGCTGGCGACGAGGTCGAGGCGGACCGCGTCGGGCTCGACCTGGCCAAGGACTGGCTCGGACGAGGGTTGCTCGTCGTCGCCCGCCCTCGGTGACGTTCCGCGCCGGACGGGCAGGATCCTCGACGTGGCCGACGTAGACGCCCTGTGCGCAGGTGCCGCGCTGTCGCGACAGGACCCACGCCCCGGCACGGCGCTGCACGTTCGCCGGTTCCTGCTCATCGAGCACCCCGGCCCCTGGCCGTTCCACGCCCTGGAGGCCGACGGCCTCGAGCCCGAGGTCGTCGCCGCCCTCGTCACCGTCACCCGGCGCGCCGGTGCACGCACGCTCCTGATCCGCCGTCCCGGCCGCCGCCGGGTCCAGGAGCGCCGGCGGTGGGGCGTGGTCGACGTGGTCGGCGGCCGTTCCCGCTGGGGCACGTGGACCGAGCCGACGGACCTGCTCGCCGCGCGCGCCGTGCTGGAGTCCCCGTCCGACGACTGGTCCGACGAGCCGCTCGTGCTGGTGTGCGCCCACGGCCGGCACGACACCTGCTGTGCCGTCCGCGGTCGCCCGGTGGCGGCGGCGCTGGCCGGCTCCGCGGGCGTCCCGGTCTGGGAGTGCACGCACGTCGGTGGCGACCGGTTCGCGGCGAATGTCCTGGTGCTCCCCGACGGCGCCCTCTACGGCGGTCTCGACGCCCCGTCGGCCGACCACGTCGTCCGACGACACCTCGAGGGCGCGGTCAGTCCGGAGCACCTGCGCGGCAGCAGCAGGCTCGCCCCGGCGGCCCAGGCCGTCGAGGTCGCCGCCCATCACCGCTGGGGTCCGGGTCCGGCCGACGCCGTCGAGTCGGGAGCGGTCGTCGTGGTCGAGCGCGGCCACCGCTGGTCCGTCAGGCTGCGGTGCCGAGCCCCGCTCCCCCGCGTGGTGGAGGCGCGGGTGGTCGCCCACCGACGCGAGCCTGCGGTGCTCACCTGTCGGGCTCCTGCGGCCGCGGCCTCCGTCGAGTACGTCGTCGAGGACCTCCATGCAGCGGACCTGCCCGACGGGCCGTGACGTTCGCCACCCTCCCTCGTTCTGCTCCACAACCGGAGGAACGGGCGGAGCACGCGATGATCACGACGACGTTCTCGATGCCGACCGACTCGAGCGCGGCGGACCGGCTCGGCGCCGTCCTCGTGACCCAGCTGTGCGACCTTCCGGCACAGTGGCTGCACGGGGACTCCCAGTCGACGTTCCTCTACCTGACCTACCCCGAGCACCGCGCCGCGACCGTCGAGCACCTCGTGCTGCGGGCGCACCCCCGCATCGTCCTGCGGCACTCCGCGCCGTCGTCCGCGCCCGAGGTGCACGACGTCCGAGCCGCCCGCACGCTGGAGGCATGAGCGAGCGACACACTCCCCCGAAGTCCGTGCAGGAGGTCGGCCGGCGCGCGGTCCGCTGGATCGAGCAGGGCAAGGCAGGCCAGGGCTTCACCGACACCGGTCGTCGGCGCGCTCATCAGCTCGCCGACGGCGAGTCCCTCAGCACCGAGCAGGCCAAGAAGATGCGCGCCTACTTCGCGCGGCACGACGTCGACAAGCAGGCGGACGGGTTCACCCGCGGCACGCCCGGCTTCCCCTCACCCGGACGGGTCGCGTGGGACGCGTGGGGCGGCGACGAGGGCCGCCGTTGGGTGAACACGCTCGACCTCTGAGTCCCAGGAGGCGATTCGGCGCCGTCCGGCCTAGCGTCGGACCATGGCGATCTCGAAGGGTGACCGGGTCTCGTGGGGCACGTCCCAGGGCCGCACGCAGGGCAAGGCCGTGGAGAGGCGGACCGCTCCGTTCCAGCACGACAAGCAGAAGTTCCAGGCCTCCGACGACGAGCCGTACTGGATCGTCGAGTCGGAGAAGACCGGCGCCACGGCGGCTCACAAGGAGTCGTCCCTGCGCAAGCTGTCCAGCTGACCCGAGCACCCCCCTCACACCCAGGACCCTGAGCCCGTCGAAGGGTCGACGGGCGAACCCCAACGCGCCCCACCCAGGACCCAGAGCGGCCGAGCCACCGACCCGCGGAACCGGGCGCGAGTCGCCTCGGTCTAGGCCGGGAGCGCCTCGCGGGCGAAGGCGTGGAGCTTCTCGCTCGAGTAGGAGCGCGCCTGCTCGGCCGCCTCGCGCGTCGGGACCCCCAGGGCCTGGAACCGCTGCATGACACGCAGACGGTCGATGTCCTCGCACGTGTACCGCCGATGTCCTCCGTCGCTGCGGTGGGACGGGCTGATGCCGTAGCGCGTGTCCCATGCCCGCAGCGTCGCCGCCGGCACCTCGAGTGCCTCGGCCGTCGCCCCGATGCTCCACGCCAGTCCGCTCTCGTGCCCGAACTGGTCGCACGCCGAGGCCACGGGATCGTGATCCGTCATGGCTGCCTCCCTCGGATCGGCCGCATCCTCGACGGTAGGCGGCGTTTGACCCGCCGCAACCTGGGCACCCGCAGATGAACAGTTTCGCAGGATCTCGACAAAACTTGTTCAGGGCTTTGGCGCCATGAGCAACACGTGCGTAGGTTGTGCACAAGATCAGTTCAGATTCTCGACTCGGGGTGGAGGCACGATCATGGCGAACTTGTCGCGGTTGCCGAAGGTTCTGCAGGAGATCTACGAATGGCAGTACGAGGGCGCGTGCGTGGGCATGGAGTCCAGCGCCTTCTTCAGCCCGGACGCCGAGCGCGGGCAGGCCAAGCTCCTGCGCGAGGAGCGCGCCAAGCAGGTGTGCGCCGGGTGCCCGGTCAAGCAGCAGTGCCGTGAGCACGCCCTGTCGGTCCGCGAGCCGTACGGCGTGTGGGGCGGCATGACGCGCGAGGAGCGCGAGGCCACCTACGCGCCGCTCACCCGCCCGGAGGTCGCGTGATGAGCGTGCTCGCCGAGTCCCTCTGGTGCGTGCAGATCTTCCGCGTGCCGGACGAGCTCTCCGCCGTCCGCGCGGCCCGCGCCGTCGCCCACGCGTTGGGCAGCGACGCCACCGCCCTCGCGAACGGCGACGGTCGCGCCCACCACGTCGTGGTCGAGACGCCCGACGTCGACGTCCTGGTGCGCGCAGCACAGCTGGCCGTCGCCGAGGTGACGACCGACGCCACGCTGGTCCACCTCTCGACGGCCGGCACCCCCGACGCGCCCCTGAGCGCCTGACCACGGGAGATCACGATGGACGAGCTGTACCGAGCCCTGACCGCGTGGCGATCGTCCGGACGGCACGTGGGTCGCGTCACCACGTTGCGGGGCGCGCCGCACGCGGCCTTGACGCGACACCTGGACCTGACACGTCGCATGGCGCAGCCGGTCGCCGAGACCGCGTCGGCCGACGACGAGGGCATCGCGGTCTGAACGTCCCGGTGGGCGCGCTGATTCCCAGGCTCGCCGGGGAACCAGCGCACCGAGCACGGCTCCCCCCTCGGAGCCCGGGTTGCGCAGCGGGCCTCGTGAGCAGGAACCGGGCTCGGTGCCCGGCCGCGGCTACGCCACGTGCCGCGCGAACACGCCCGGCGTCACGCCGAGCACGCGGCGGAAGTGGCGGGTCAGGTGCGCCTGGTCGTAGAACCCGGTCGCGGCCGCGACGTCGGCGAGGGGCATCCCCTCGAGCAGCAGCCGCCGGGCCCGGTCGACACGACGACCGGTGACGTAGCGGTGCGGCGGGAGCCCGTGCTCGCGGGTGAAAGCCCGGACGACGTGCGTGGGATGGACCCCGAGGTCGTCGGCCAGGGTCACGAGGCTCGGCGGCTCGAGCAGGTGGGCGTCGAGACGCTCCCGCGCGACCCGGGCGACCCGCGGCGCGTGGCGTTCCTGCACCGGCTCGGCCCGACGGAGGGCTGCGGCGATCGACTCCGTCACGAGCGCTGTGCGCGACTCCGCCTCGAGCTCGTCACCCCCTCGCCCGAGCGCCGCGTGCAACCGGCCGACGTCGCCTCGCACGGCCTCGTCGACCACCAGGGGATCGCGGACCGCGTGCGGGACCAGGTCGTCGGCCAGCCACCGGTCGTCGACGTACACGACGCGCTTGTCGAACCCCTCGGCCCGTGCGGCCCGTCCGTCGTGCGGCACGTGCGGCGGCAGGACGGTCAGCGAGCGCGGTCCCGCGTGGTGGTCGTCGCGGCCGAGGGCGTAGTCGACACCGCCGGTGTCGACGAGCAGGATCGTCCACTGGTCGTGCGTGTGCGCCGGGTAGGTGTGCTCGGTGAAGTGAGCGACCAGCACCTCGCCGACCCCCACGACGGCGGGGCGCCAGGCCTCCACGTGCTCCGCCGGTCCCATGCCAGGAACGTACAAGACCCCGGGCGCCGCGGCGGGCGATCCTCGGGACATGGACCGACGATTCGACACCAAGATCGTCGTCGCCCTCCGCGACGACCTGCTCCCCTGGCAAGCCCTGAACGTGACGGCCTTCCTCACCAGTGGCGTCGCCGCAGCCGTACCGGAGGTCGTCGGCGAACCCTACGAGGACGCCGACGGCACGCCCTACCTCGCCCTGATCGGCCAGCCGGTCGTCGTGCTGCAGGGATCGCTGGAGCAGCTCCGCACCGCCCATGCGAAGGCGGTCGACCGCAACCACGCCGTCGCCGTCTACACCCGTGAGATGTTCACCACCGACCACGACGAGGCCAACCGCGCGGCCGTCCGCGCCGTGCCGCGTGCCGAGCTCGACCTCGTGGGCCTCGCCGTGCACGGTCCGCGCAACGGGGTCGACAAGGCGACGAAGGGGCTCGCCCTCCACCCCTGACTCGCGAGGGGCAAGGGTCAGATGAGCCGTCGGTCGTTGGCCCACTTGGTCAGCTCGTGACGACTCGAGAGCTGGAGCTTGCGCAGGACGCTGGACACGTGGGTCTCGACCGTCTTGACCGAGATGAACAGCTCCTGTGCCACCTCCTTGTACGCGTAGCCGCGAGCAATGAGCCGCATGACCTCGCGCTCGCGCTCGGTGAGCCGGTCGAGATCCTCGTCGACCTGGGCGACCTCGATCGTCCCGGCGAAGGCGTCGAGCACGAACCCCGCGAGCCGCGGGCTGAACACGGCGTCCCCCGCCGCGACCCGGGCCAGGGAGTCGACGAGCTCGTCGCCGGAGATGTTCTTCGTGACGTAGCCGCGGGCTCCCGCGCGGATGATGCCGATGACGTCCTCGGCCGCGTCGCTGACCGAGAGCGCCAGGAACGTGGACTTGGTCGTCGGTCCGCAGCGCCGGATGACCTCGCCACCGCCACCGCCGGGCATGTGCACGTCGAGCAGCACGACGTCGGGCGCCGTGGCCCGCACCAGCTCGATGGCGGAGTCGACGTCCTCGGCCTCGCCCACCACGTCGACGGCGCCACTGCGCTCGAGCTCGGTGCGCACGCCGGTGCGGAACATGGCGTGGTCGTCGACGATCGCGACACGCAGGCGGCCTGGCGTGGGGAGTCGGTCGGTCATGTGGGGTCCTCCCCCTCGCTCGTGTGGTCGATACTCGTGGTCGGGTCGGTGCGCACGGGCATGCGCAGCGCGACCTCCGTGCCCTGACCCGCGCTGCTGCGGATCGAGGCGGTGCCGCCGTGACGCTCCACGCGGTCGACGATCGAGCCGCGGACGCCCATGCGGTCCTCGGGCACGTCGCCGGGGTCGAAACCGATCCCGCGGTCGCGCACGAACACCTCGACGGTGCGCCCGTCGGTCTCGCCGTACACGTCGATGCGGTCGACTCCCGCATGCTTGGCCGCGTTGACGACTGCCTCCCGCGCGGCCCGGACCAGGGCCGCGACGTCCGGGTCGAGGGCGACGTCACCGACGACCACGGCCTCGACCGGCACCTGGTGGGTCTCCTCGACGTCGGCGGCGACCGCCCGCAGTGCTGCGGCCCACGTGTCGGCCTCGTCGGCCTCGTCGCCGTAGAGCCAGGCGCGCAGCTCGCGCTCCTGCCGGCGGGCCAGCGTCGCCACCGTGGCCTGGTCCCCGGCGTTCTTCTGCAGCAGCGCCAACGTCTGCAGCACCGAGTCGTGCAGGTGCGCGGCGACGTCCGCCCGCTCCTGGCTGCGGATCCGCTCGCGCCGCTCGGCGCCCAGGTCGCTCATCAGACGCACGATCCACGGGCCGAGCAGCAGGCCGATGCCGACGATCGCGACGACGCTCGCCGACGCCAGGTCGACGAGGGCGTTCCAGCCGCGCTCCTGGGTGACGACGTACAGACCGGCGATCGCGACCAGCGCGACGCCGGCGCCGACCCGACTGGCCAGGGCCCACCCGGACCGCTGGCGCATCCACCGACTGAGCGAGGCGTCGTCGAGCTGACGCCACACCACGGCCACGCCCACGACCGCCACGACCGCCGGCACGACCAGTCCGTCGTTGAGCCCCAGGCCGACCACCTGGAGCAGCACGAGGACGCCGACGCCGAGGGCGACGACGGCCGTCGTCTGCAGCACGTCGACCGGGCCGATCCGGCCGGGCGTGCGCAGTCCACGACGCGTCGCGGACTCGACGCCCGGCGAGGACTTCGGCTGCGCCAGCGGCAGCAGGCGCCACAGCAGCAGGTACGCCACGATGCCGGCGCCGTTGAACCAGGTCGCGACGACGAACCCGGCGCGCACCCACAACGGCGGCACCCCGAGGTGCTCCGCGACACCGACGGCGACGCCACCGAGGAGCCGGCGGTCGACCGGACGGCTCGCCCGACGCAGGCCGCCGACGCGAGGCGGGGCACCCTGCGGGTCGGCGGCGGTGTCGGTCACGGGTCGATCGTCACACGCACGCGCGCAGGCGCGCCACCGTGCCGCGCCGGGTCCCGACCCTGAGGGTCCCCCCGGACGAATCAGGGTCGATCCCGATGGTCCGGGTGGCCGTCGCGCAGCACGATGGGGGCATGAACGACACCCACGAGCAGCCGGCGGCCGGTCCGTCCGCGCCACCCCCGCCTCCCGGCGACCAGCCGGGGCCGAACGCCCAGCGGGTCCGCACGCTCACCGACGTGCGCCGCAGCACCCACGACAAGATGGTCGCCGGCGTCGCCGGCGGCGTCGCGCAGCACCTCGACATCGACCCCGTGCTCGTCCGCGTCCTTTTCGCCGTGCTGACCTTCGTAGGGGGCGCCGGCATCGTCCTGTACGCCGCCTGCTGGCTCCTGCTGCCGACCGACGTCTCGGACCGCAGCATCGTCGCGGAGTGGTTCGGGCTCGACCAGCGCGAGGAGCAGGTGCGCGTCGTGGGGCTCAGCGTCGCCGCGGTCGTGGCCGTGCTGAGCGTGATCGGTGACGGCGGCTGGGGTCCCGGCTGGGGCCTCGGCTGGCTGGCCTGGGTCGCCTTCTGGATCGCGGTGCCCGTGGCCGCCATCTACTACGTCGTGGGCGTCCTGCCGCGTCGCCGCCGCGAGCAGCGCGCGGCCACCGCAGCGGGACCCGGTCAGCCGGTCGCCCCCGCCGCCTCGTCGGCCGGCGGCGCGACCGACACCACCGTGATGCCGACCCCGCCGGTCGGGCCGTCCGGTCCCGGTGCCGCGGCCACGAGCACCCCACCGCGTCGCCCCCGGCCGGACCGACCGCGCTGGTCCCCCGCCCTCGGGCTCCTCACGCTCGCCGCGATCGCGGTGGCCGTCGGCGGGCTCGGCCTGGTCGACCTGTACGGCTCGTCCGACGTGGCCTGGCAGACGTACGTCGCCACGGCACTCGGGCTGACCGGCGTCGGGATCCTGGCCGGCGCGTGGCTCGGCAACGGCCTGTGGCTGCTGCCGATCGCCCTCGTGCTCGGCGCGGTCCTCGTCGTCGGGACCCTCCTGCCGAGCGTCCGCGTGGGCCAGCAGGACGCCAGCCCGACGTCCAGCGCCCAGGTCGACGCCACGTACACGCTCGGCATCGGTGAGCAGCGCATCGACCTCAGCGGCGTCAGGGACCCCCGCGAGCTCGAGGGGCGCACCATCACCGTCGAGCAGGGTCTCGGCGCCGCCCGCGTCACCGTCCCCGACGGCGTCAAGACCTACGTGACGGCCCACGTCCGGGCCGGCGACCTCGCGGTCCTCGGCCAGCGGACCAGCGGCAACGAACGCCGGCTCCGGGTCGGCGAGCCCGGACCCGACGTGCTCCGCATCGACGTCCGCGTCGGCCTCGGACAGGTGGAGGTCCAGCGATGAGCCGCCACCCGTTCCGCCCCGGCAGCTTCGTGCTCGGCCTCCTCGTGGTCCTCGCGGCCGTCGGCTGGTTCGTCAGCGAGAGCGACGTCGCAAGCTCTCGCGAGCTCGCCGTCGCCGGAGCCATCATCCTCATCGTCGGCGGAGTCGCCGGCATCGCCCTGACCCTCAGGAGGACGTCATGACCACAGCTCCCCGACTCACCCGCAGCCGCAGCGATCGCTGGATCAGCGGAGTCTGCGGCGGGCTCGCCGCCCGCTACGGCTGGGACCCCACCCTGGTGCGTGTCCTCGTGCTCGTGCTGACCCTGGTCGGCTTCGGGTCCGTGGCCGTCGCCTACCTCGTGATGTGGCTCGTCGTGCCGCAGGACGACGCCGTCATCCCTGCCACGCCGCCCGGGCCGCCACCGCCGACTGCGTGAAGTCGGAGAAGACCCCGTCGACGCCCGCCGCGAAGAACCTCAGGTACTCGCCGCGGGCGTCGCCGTGCGCCGCCCTCGACGTGCCCTCGCGGAAGTCGGCCGGCAGGAAGTTGTTCTCGTCGCGCATCGTCCACACGTGCACGAAGAGACCGTGCTCGTGCGCGAGGTCGACGAGACCGGTCTCGCCGACGAGCCGGTGCTCCAGGTCTCGACCCACGACGAGCGACTTGTTGGGTCCGATGCCCTGCGCGTAGGTCGCGATCTCTGCGACGCCGACGGTCGTGACGAGGTCGGCGTACGAACGAGGATCGCCGGCCGCGACCAGGTCGTAGGGCGCACCCGCACGATCGAGCAGCTGCACGAGCGGTGCGGCGGTGCGGGTGCTGAGGCCGCGCAGGTTCTGGGTCTCCATCGACTGGATGACGACCGGCACGTCTGGGTGCTCGACGTCGAGGCCGAGCCGCGTCAGCTCGGCGAGCAGCAGGTCGTCGAGATCGAGACCGAGGCCGCGGAAGTACGTGGGGTGCTTCGTCTCGACGTACACGCCGACGGAGTAGTCGAGCTCTGACTCGTTGGCCCGGCGGGCGATCTCGACGACCTCGGCGAACGTGCAGATCGTCTCGCGGCCCGCGAGCCGCAGGTTCTGCGGGCGCAGCTGCGGCAGTCGCTCGCGCACCCGCAGCGTCTTGAGCTCGCCGAGGGTGAAGTCCTCGGTGAACCAGCCGCTGAACGCGACCCCGTCGATGATCTTGGTCGTCCGGCGGTCCGCGAACTCGCGGTGGTCGGCGACGTCGGTCGTGTGACCGATCTCGTTCTCGTGCCGCACGACCAGGTGCCCGTCACGGGTCGCGACGACGTCGGGCTCGATGAAGTCCGCACCGAGCGCGATCGCGAGCTCGTAGGACGGGCGCGTGTGCTCGAGGCGGTGGCCCGGCACGCCTCGGTGCGCGATGACGACCGGGGCACCGGGCTGGATCGAGCGCGGACCGGCCGCCGACTCGGCGTTCATGCCTCCACTACACCGCACGAGAGGTTCGCACGAGGCGCACCGCGCCGTCGCGGCGCGGGTCGGCCGCGGCCTCGAGGTGCACCGTGCCGTCGGCGAGCGGTCGTCGCAGGGTGGCGCCGACGCCGCCGAAGTACATCGAGGGCGCGTCCTCGCGCTTGACCTCCTCGTCCGGGCGACCGGCACGATGGACGTGGACGCGGGGACGGTCGACGGCCTCCTGGAGCCCGAGACCCGAGAGCAGCAGACCGCCCAGGACCTGGGCGACCGCGGTCGAGATGCGGTCCGCACCGGGCGAGCCGATCGCGACGCTCGCACCGTCGCGGTGACGCGCGACCGTCGGCGCCATGTTCGACAGCAGCCTCGTGCCGGGAGCGGTGCCGTGCAGGCCGAGCGGGTTGAGCTCCTGCTCCCCGAGACAGTTGTTGAGCCAGATGCCCGTGCCCCGCGCGATCATGCCGGAGCCGTAGCCGGACGAGACCGTCACCGCGCACGAGCCGCCGTCGGCGTCGCTGGCCGAGACGTGGGCGGTCGAGGCGGGGCGCGTCGGGAGGGGTCCCGGCAGCGACGCGAGGTACTCGGCGGCGTCCGTCACCAGGTCGCTGCTGTGGTCGAGCACGTCGAGGCGGTGTCCGAGGACGGCCCGCTGCACGGTCTCGTGCGCCGAGGCCGGATCGCGACCCTCGCCCTGCGCGAGCAGGCGCAGCATCGCCGCCACCGACACGCCGCCGACCGACGGCGGCGGGGTGGTGCCGAGCGTCCAGGACCCGATCGCGACGGGCAGCGCGTCGCGGACCACGGGCCGGTAGGCCGCCAGGTCCTCGGGCGTCAGCAGCCCGCCGCGCTCCAGCACGTCGGCGCTGACCGCGTGTCCGACGTCGCCGGTGTACAGCTCGGTCCAGCCGTGGCGGGCGAGGCGCTCCAGCGTCTCGGCGAGCCCCGGCACGACGACCAGGTCGGTGGTGAGCTGCCCGTCGAGCTCCGGCCGCGGATCGTGGACGGCGGCGTGGCTGGCGGGGTCCCAGCCGAAGATCGACTCGTGCACGTGGTCGAGGTAGTAGCGCGAGGCCGACCCCAGCCGAAAGCCCCTGTGGGCGACCTCGACGGCGGGCTCGACGACCCGGGCCCACGGCACGCTGCCCCACCGGGCGTGCGTCTCGCCGAACGCGGCGATCGCGCCGTGGGCGGCCACGGATCCGGCTCCGATCGTGATGTCGACACCGCCGCCGTACGCGGTGTGGACGTCCCAGGTGGCGTCGGGTCCGGCGACGGCGCCTCCGCGTCCCGGCATGTCCATCCAGCCGTCGACCGTGCGGATCGGCTCGCTCCCGCCGGGCGGTTGCACCGTGATGAAGCCGCCGGAGCTGAGCGAGACGATGCCGACCTCGTTGACCATCGTCACGAGGCTCGCCGCGAGCGCGCAGTCGATCGCGTTGCCGCCCGCGAGAGCGACCTGCTCCCCCGCCTCGGCCGCCGCCTCGTTGGGTGCGGCGATCGCGACGTCGGGCATCTGAGCAGGCTACCGCCCGGTCCTCTCGACGATCCGCTCGCGACAGCCCACTCCCGACAGCACGACGACAGCGTGCCGTCGTAGGGTCCCGCCATGCCCCCCTACGTCCACACGTTCACCCCCCGCTTCCTCGAGATCGACAGCCAGGGCGTGCTCTTCAACATGTGGTACCTCGCCTACGTCGACGACGCCGCGGACGGGTACTTCACCCACATCGGTCGCCCGTACCGCGAATGGGTCGAGCAGGGCTACGACGCCCACGTCGCCCACGTCGAGCTCGACTGGCGGGGCAGCGTGGCCTACCGCGACGACGTCGAGGTGCTGGTCTCGACGGCCCGCGTCGGCGGCAAGAGCTTCGCCCTCGACGTCGCCTTCCGACGCCGTGGCGAGATCACGTGCACGGCCACCATCGTCTACGTCCTGTTCGCCACCGACGGCTCCGGCACGGTCGACATCCCGCCGCAGCTGCGCGAGGCTCTGGGGGAACCACGACCGCTCGCCGACCAGGAGGCACGATGACCACGGACCAGCAGGAACGCCCACCGTCCCGACGGATCCTCCTGCGCGTGCTGGTCGCCCTCGGACTCGTCTCGATCGGCTCGGGGACGGCCGGCATCGTCGGCGGGCCCGCCGCCGCGCCCGGCGGCGAGCCCGCGAACGCGAGCGTCGACAGCGAGTACCGGTTCGTCAACACGTTCTGGCTCGCTGCCGGCGCGATCCTGCTGTGGTCCCTGCGACGGCCCGAGGAGCGCACGACCGCGACGCGTGGCACGCTCGCCGTCGCCGCCGCTGGTGGGCTCCCCCGGCTCGTCTCGTGGTCGCGCGTGGGCCCGCCGCACCCCGTCTTCCGGGCGACGACGGTGCTCGAGCTCGTGGTCGTCCCGGTCGTGCTGTGGTGGCACTCCCGCGTGATCAGACCGGTCCGGGTTCGGGGCGTCGCTCGGTCCCGCTAGGATCGGAGCAGGTGAGCCGGGAAGTCTGGTCGGCGTCGTGTCGTCGACCCCGGAGGCTCCCGTGAACCGCTCCCGCACCTTGTTCTCGCGTGGCAGCTGGCCCGAGGCGTCGCGCCTGGCCGGCCTGCTGCGCGGCGAGACCGTCGGCGGGTTCCTGCTGATCGGTGCCGCACTGCTCGGTCTCGTGGCCGCCAACATCGGCGGCACGTACGCGTCGATCCGGGACACCGTCGTCGGGCCGGGAACCCTGCACCTCGACCTGTCGATCGGCACGTGGGCGGCCGACGGGCTCCTCGCGATCTTCTTCTTCACGGTCGGGCTCGAGCTCAAGCGCGAGTTCGTCGCCGGCGACCTGCGCGACCCCCGGCGGGCCGCCGTGCCCATCGCGGCCGCGGTCGGGGGCATGGCGGTGCCGGCGGGCGTCTACCTCGCGATCAACGCCGGCGGGGCGACCCGCGGCTGGGCCGTCCCGACGGCCACCGACATCGCGTTCGCCCTCGCCGTGCTGGCGGTCCTCGGGTCACACCTGCCCCCAGCGCTGCGCACGTTCCTGCTGACGCTCGCCATCGTCGACGACCTGCTCGCGATCACCGTCATCGCGTTCTTCTACACCGACCAGCTCGACCTGACGTGGTTGCTGCTCGCCCTGGTCCCGATCGCCGCGTTCGGCGCCCTCGTCCAGCAGCGCATCCGCTCGCCCTGGCTGCTGCTCCCGCTCGCGGTGACGGCCTGGGCCCTCGTCCACGCCTCCGGCGTCCACGCCACGGTCGCGGGTGTGCTGCTCGGATTCACGGTGCCGGCCCTGCGCCGCGACGGGAGCGAAGGTCCGGGACTGGCCGAGCACCTCGAGCACCTCGTCCGACCCGTCTCGTCGGCCATCGCCGTCCCGGTCTTCGCGTTCTTCTCCGCCGGCGTCGCGATCGAGGGCGGCCGCGGCCTGCTCGACACCGCCACCGACCGCGTGGCCGTCGGCGTGCTGCTCGGCCTCGTCGTCGGCAAGTGCGTCGGCATCATGGGCACGACCTGGCTCGTCGCACGGTTCACGCGCGCCGACCTCGACGAGGGCCTCTCGTGGTGGGACCTGCTGGGCCTGTCGTTGCTGGCCGGCATCGGGTTCACGGTGTCGCTGCTCGTCAGCGAGCTGGCCTTCGGCGCCGGGACCCCGCACGACGAGCACGCCAAGGTCGCGATCCTCATGGCGTCGCTGCTCGCGGCCCTCCTGGCCGCCGTGGTCCTCCGCGCCCGCGAGCGTGTCTACCGACGCCTCGCGGCACGCTGATTCCCATGCTCGCCAGGTAGTCAGCGCACCACCCACGACGTCCCTCGCGATGCACGGGTTGCAACGACGGACTCGTGACAGGTTCCGGTGGTCGGCGACGCGCTCGCCCAGCCGAGAATCCCGGTGCCTGACATCCAGTTGCGTGCTGCAACTCATTGCGGCAGTCTGATGACCCCCAGTCACCAGCCTGTGAAGGGGGAACCACCTGCGCGGCCTCGCCGACGTCGACGCCCTGCGCGAGGCGGCCCGCGACCCCAGGCCGGGCCAGCAGATGCTGCTCGACCGCATGGCGGGGCTCGACGAATGGGTCCGCAGCCACGACGTCCGCGTCGACGTGTGAATGAACGTCGTCAGGCCGCCGGGCCAAGGCGTTCGCCGTACGCCTCGCGGTAGATCGGCCAGGCGGCGAGCACGTCGGTGACGTACTTGCGCGTCTCCTCGAAGGGAATGTCCTCGGGCACGCGCAGCTCGGTGCCCTTGGCGACGGCCGAGGCTCTCCACTTCCGCATGTTGTCCGGGCCCGCGTTGTACGCCGCGAGCGCGGCGGG